>NZ_FOHY01000004.1:0-180275 GCF_900111525.1 Prevotella sp. kh1p2 | reverse complement strand
ACCGCGGCCATTCGCAAGATGATCTACACCACCAATGCCGTTGAGGGATACCACCGCCAGGTGCGTAAAATCACGAAGACTAAGGGTGTCTTTCCTACCAATCATGCGCTGTACAAACTTGTCTATCTTGCCTATCGTAATATCCGCAAGAAATGGACCATGCCGCTGGCAAACTGGGGACAGACGGCGCAACAATTGGCCATAAAATTTGGAGACCGTTTCAAGATTATGTAACTTTGTGCTGTTGCGGGCCCCTCGTTGTCGAAACGCGATTAAAAATCGCGTCCCGCCGACCGAGGTTAAAGCCTAACGGAAAAGGCGCACTGACACAGTTGAGTTGACTACCCCTTTTATATTGGAATTATTTATATTTGCGTCTTTACCCACTTCTATCATTTGGCTATTACTGCTCGTGAAATTGGTAACGTTTCCTTTTGCCGTTTTATTTTGAGCCCCGTTTGATGTTGTCTTACATTCCATAGCTTTATCTATTAAATGTTGATTATATGGTTTTATTCTCTTTCAGTTCTTCTTTCTCGGCAACTTTGGCGGCTATCCGCTTCGCCTGCTCACGTGTTCCTACCCTTATATAGTGTTCAAATACTCGTTCACTCTGATGCCCGCTGAGGCTCATCAATTCGCGTGTATCAAACAAACCTGTCTTATAGGCGTTGGTAAGGCCGCTGCGCCTTGCAGTGTGAGATGTTATCAACTCATATTTGGGTCTTATTACTTTCCCGGCTGCATTGCGCTCAAAGAGAGGGCTACCATTGTGCATTTCCGCATATTCTTGCAAATGCCTCAACTGGTCAGCTTCGTTTCTGATTAGCTTTTTACCTTCTTTCGACTTGGCGAGAAGTCGCTTGTAATTTTCCTCCGATCGTCTCTCCGCATAAGTAAGAACCGTTACTTGTTTTTCTCTCAAAGAGGGAACCAACTTGGCCAAATCGCAGAGAACTTCTTTAATGTACCGATTTATCTGCTGACCGCTGACCGTTGGAAAATCAAAGTTATAATCATTGCATATCTTAACGGCTCTCTCATCTACTATCGGCACCTCTACATAGGTTCCCGTCTTTTGCTGCGTCAGTCTAAGGATAAGTAAATCACTATCTCTGATAAAATTATCCTTACCCAAGAAGCCGTAATCACTGAAACGCTGGCAGCTTACACAGCCAATGAAAAACAAATCCCTCACCAGCTTCTTCTTTCCGACCAATGGCATCCTGTATAGTGCATCCAGTTCCTCATCCGTCATATATGTTTCCGTTCTCTTCTCACTGCCACTGACTGCTCTCTCGTGCCACACACGCAAAGAAACTGCATTACTATTCCTGCCCTCTTCCGCTGCCCGGTTACAGAGTTTGCGGAAGCAGATAACATACTTGTTTACCGTGCTCGCCATCATTCCCCTACGCTCGAGATATGCAGAAAACTTGTCAGCAAACGGTTTGGTCACATCGTCAAAGGTCACAGCCTCATCATCATGGAGATATGCTTTCAACAATTCGAGAAACTGTCCCCATATTCTTATGCTACTTTTGCTGTATGACTTATCCTTATGTTTGATGCTTCCATCTGCAATGCCATTGATAAAATAGTCACAGAAGCCAATCAAAGAACGTTCTCTCCTTTTCTCTGCTGCTTTCACTGCCCGATATTGTTCTCCAAATACTATATCTCGCACGGCATCATCTACTGCCTGCTTGTCATTCAGCACATCATTTGACAGGCTGTTGAGCATGTCGCGCACGCGTTCTATCTTACTTACGACCTTTTCTCCTTCAGATGTTTTCCAATCAGGAATAGATACTTCTATGTGCGTGTTGAGCCAGGTATTCACGCCCTTAATCGTGAGCCTCATGTACAGCGGGGCATACCCTTTTGTCTTGGTCGTTCGTAAAAACAACTTTGCCATTATTCTTTTATTTTTTAATCCAAAACAAAGATAGCATTTTTGGAACGGTTTTGGAACGAAAGCAACTATATTGATGAAGTGTCAAGAAATGTAATAAAACAAACAACAGTCACAAGATATCGATTATTAGTTATATACAAGTTTAATCGCATTTCTCTACATTTCATACGGTGGTCGAGTCCCACCCTCCACCCTTTATCAAGAAATCCCGCAAGCTTAAAAGCTTGCGGGACTTTTTGTGTCTGCCACTGTCAAGCTTCTCTACTATAAAAAACAAAAATTTTGGTTTCTACATGCAAGGTTTCTAATCTCCAACAGTTGAATAAGCAAAAGAAGCCACAAAGAGCCTTATTATGTACTATGCGTAAGATGAAAAAAGAAGTAAACATTACACAGAAGTTGCGGCAGGTTATCAATTCTGCAATGTCCGCAATCTTGGTTGCACTGGGATTTGCTTCCTGCAGCGACTCTCCTTGGGGCGGTGCTGTGGAACTCTATGGCACTCCTACATCCTCCTATCATGTAAAAGGACTTGTAACCGACGAGTCGGGGCAGCCTGTCAAAGGCATTAAAGTCAGTGTCAAGCCCGACTACAGCAAAGCTATTCTGCCTGCCATAGACTCTGCCTACACCGACTCCAAGGGTCAGTATGTCACACAGAAGAATTATGGACCAGGGTCCCCCATGTTTAGCAGGATGATTGTCATTGAAGACGCAGACGGCGAGGCCAATGGAGGAGCATTCCAGAATGACACACTCCGCGAGAAAGATGTTGAACTGAAGAAAGTTGCAGAAGGCCATGGCGCGTGGAACGAGGGGGAGTTTGAAATCACTGCCAACGCCAAACTCAAGAAGAAATGATAAACCTCAAGAAGCGAGTAGCTTTGGAGGCAGCCCGCATCATCAGGCATAATGTCACCGCAGAACATCCGCTCAGGCATCTGTTCTGGGAGTGCACGCTCCGCTGCAACCTACATTGCCGGCACTGCGGAAGCGACTGCAGACAGGCATCGGCCACACCCGACATGCCCGCAGCTGATTTTCTACGCGTTCTCGACGAAGTTGCAGCCCGCACAAACCCGAACAACGTGTTCGTCATCATCACAGGAGGAGAGCCTCTCATGAGGCCCGACCTGGCCGAATGTGGCCGGGCCATTCACGACAAAGGCTTCCCCTGGGGTATGGTAACCAATGCGCTTGCACTCACGCCGGAACGCTACCGGCAACTGCTGGCTGCCGGATTAGGCTCTGTTACCGTAAGTTTAGACGGTTTAGAAGAAAGCCATAACTGGATGAGAGGTAACGAACACAGCTTTGGGCGGGTAGCACAAGCCATTGAGATGATGACAGCCACGCCGGGCCTGACATACGACGTGCTGACCTGCGTGAACCAACGCAACTACCGGGAGCTGCCCGCCATCCGCTCGTTCCTCGTCGGCAAAGGCGTCGGAAGATGGCGTGTGGTGACCGTATTCCCTGTAGGCAGAGCAGCCAAAGACCCGGAAATGAGATTAGAAGATACCCAGTTCCGCGGCGTATTCGAATTCATCAAAGAGACCCGCCAGCAGGCACAAATTCATGCCAGCTATGGGTGCGAGGGATTCCTCGGCAATTATGAGGGGCAGGTACGCGACCATTTCTATTTCTGCCACGCCGGCATCACCGTGGGTTCCGTACTCTGCGACGGTTCCATCTCGGCCTGTGCAAGCATCCGACCCGACTATCATCAGGGCAACATCTACCGCGACAACTTCATGGATGTATGGGAGCGCCGCTTCCAGGTGTACCGCAACAGGGCATGGGCACGGCAGGGCGAATGTGCCGAATGCAGCATGTTCCGCTACTGCGAGGGTGGAGGCATGCACCTGCACGACGAAACGGGCAGGTTGCTCTTTTGCCATTACCACCGCCTAACAGAAACCTGAAGCCGGCGCAGACCGACAGAAACAACAGGACAAGAACATACCGGCACCCTGCGTCAGCATTTCTATGATTTGATTTAGCCCTCCTCTGGTATGATGCACTTTACGTGCATACAGCGAATTTGCGTTAGACCGAAAACAGGCATGTTGGCAGCCACGGTGCAGGAGCTATGCTTCAAGACGCTTGAAGCATAGCTTCAACGTCCTTGAACGATACCTTCAAGGATGCTGAACCATAGCTCCAGCAACACAAGAGGATGAAGAACACGGAGCATATTGATACACAAGGGGTTACAGAAGCTGTCTTCTCTGGGCAAAGTAAGCCGGAAAAACGCCGGCATGTTAGCCTTTCTCAACGAACACGCCGGCAGCTGCAACCTGCCGCCTGGCTACACAAACAGGCCACTCATCTATCCAAGCCGGGGCTACCTATGCGCTGTGGAGTTCCTTTTTCGTCGAACTCGCACTTATCAAGTCATGATGAAAAGCCACAGCGAGATGGCTATCATCATGCCGGCTACTATGCATTGATAGATTTTCTTGTGCACATATCGAATGAGATGTATGGCCACGAAGTTGCCTGCCATCATGGCACAGCCGATAAAAAGTCCGTTAAGAAAGATGTGCCAGTCCATCAGGTCGAACTTTCCATAGGTTATAGCCTTAACGATGTGCATAGCTGCAGCCGCCGTAGCCTCGCTGGCGATGTAGGCAACAGGAGCGAGGTCGAGCGTCAGGAACACGGCACTGCTCAACGGACCGGATATGCCCAACAGCCCGTTAACAAGTCCCGTCAGGCTTCCACCGACCAACATTGTGCGGTGGCCTGACGGCAAATGCAGCTTTCCACGTAGCTTCATAATGGAAAAGATGATAAGGAAAACGCACAGCAAGCGCGTCATGAGCGCCTTGTCTATCAAGCTGAAGCCGAAAGCACCGAGTGCCGTAAAAGGCAAGGCCGGGATGAGAAACCACATCACTTGCCGCCAGTGAATCTCGCGCCAACCCATAGCTGCACGGGAGAGGTTGCTCATCAACTGGGCAATAGTAGAGACGGGCACAGCTATCTCCACCCCATAGAAGTAGGTGATAACCGGCAACAACACCATTCCACCGCCAAAGCCAACGGAGCCTGACAGTGTTCCGGCCACCAGACCCACAATAATGAGCGTAAGATACATGGCTTAAAACTTTACGGTAAACACATGCTGCCCGTCTGCATAGTAATAGCCGGCCTGCCAATGGTGATAATCACAGATTGACTTCACGATGGCAAGGCCCAATCCATTGCCTTTCTGGGTTCCTTTTGTACGGAAGAAGCGGGAGAAAACGTGGTGGGCATCCAGCGCGGGTTCGTTAGATGTGTTGGCAACTGACAGCTGTCCGTCTGTTACGGTAACAGCTATCTTGCCTCTGGCATAGTTATGCCGGACGGCATTCACTACAAGATTTGTTATCAGACTCTCCAAGAGAGTTTCATTGCACCGCAGTTTCAGGCTGGGCTGTGCGAACGTTGCAGTGACCACAATGCTGCCGGCAAGGCTTTCAAGGCGGGGGAGCAGGTCCTTCATCTTTAGGCAGAGGTCAACTTCCGACTGTGTACTGAACTGATTGTTCTCTATCTTCGACAACAGCAACAGGCTGCGACTGAGGTTGCTCATGTGGCGCAGTTCCTGATAGATTTCATGCAGTTCCTGAGCCTGATACGGCGTAAGGCTCTCGTCTTGCAGCATGTTGTCTATCTTGTTCTGTACGATGGCTATCGGCGTTTGCAGCTCATGGGAAGCATCCTCCGTAAACTCTTTCTGCACCTGATAGCTCTTTACGCTGGTCTCCATGATGCGGTTCAGCGTTGAATTGAGCTGGCTGAACTCATGTACGCCTGTTGTCTCGGGCAAAACTGTCATGCCCCGCTCCACTTTAAAACCTTTAATCTGCTCAAGAGTTTGATGGAACGGGCGCCAGAGTCGGCGAGGAACGAGCTGTGCTACAAGCAGGATAACAGAAAGCAAGCCTCCAAGAATAACGAAAAACTGGATAAACATGCCGGCCATTACGTCTTCTTCGAGGTCTAAGTCCGGGTCTTTAATGCCGTAACTGCGCACTACATCCAGTAAATCTTCTGCGTAGAAGCGCGTCGTAAGATAATATAAAAAAGGTGTGGCAAGCACCTGGATGACGAATAACCCAACGATAAGCCTCGTCATCAATTGCCGTGTCAGGGTTCTTTCCATTTGTATCCCGTCCCGTAAACGGTCTTGATTACGTCTCTTACGCCTTCTTTGGCGAGTTTAGACTTGAGGTTCTTGATGTGTGAATAGATAAAATCGTAGCTGTCGAGCATGTCTGCCATTTCGCCCGTAAGATGTTCGGCAATGGCAGCTTTGGAGATAATACGGTCGCGATTGCTGATGAAGAAAAGCAGCAGTTCGTACTCCGAACGGGTGAGTTCCAGCTGAGTTTTGCCGACACTGACCGTCTTTTCAAGCAAATTTATTTCAATATTGCCCGAATGAATCACGTTACTTGCCGAGAATTCCTTACGCCTTATGAGCGCATATACACGCATGGCGAGCTCCGGCAAGGCAAAAGGCTTGGGCAAATAATCGTCTGCCCCAATCTCCAAACCTCGCAGACGGTCGTCGAGCGAGTCCTTGGCAGAGATGATGATGACACCTACCCCGTTCTGTTTTCGGCGGATGGAGCCGAGTATTTCCAGCCCATTGCCACCCGGCAGCATCAGGTCAAGCAGGATGCAGTCGTAGCCATACACCCCAACTTTCATCATGGCATCATCGAAGTCGAAAGCCTGCTCACACAGATAGTGCTGCCTTTCCAGATATGTCTTGATGCTGTCGGAAAGCTGACGTTCATCTTCTATAATCAAAACCTTCACATTCTTCATAACGACTCCCACCATATTTTATTATACAATACTATCAATACAACCAACGGTTATCGCAAATTCCACAACGATTTCACATAGACAGGCATCCCATACCATAAATATTCCCGCCCACATTGCCCGGAGAACGAACTCAAAGATTATTCCTCTGCCAAGACGCAACAAACTTACAGACCGATTCTGTAGAAATACTGGATGTGTTAGAGAATACTGTCAAAATTCAAAATGTCTACAGATTTGAACGGTATCTTTGCGTCCAAAAACAAAAAGAAATATGGATAAAGGCACGAAAGCGGATTACAGAAATCCTCTCTTCATCATTATGTGCAGGTTCCTGAAGCTCTATGTAGCAGTAGGTTTCTTGCTCAGAATCGTGTTGATGCAAATGACACCCGGCGATGCTTCATTCAACTTGGCAGCCGTTGTTCGGCTTCTGAGCGTTGGCCTTTTGTCCGATTTGGGTATGGGTATTTTGCTTTTCATGCCCCTCCAGATACTTTATCTGGGACTGAATGAATGGAAATACAATAAGATAGCAGGATGGCTGATAGAAGCTCTGTTAGTAGCAGGACTGGTCTATACGCTCTGCTTCCACTCTGTCTTCGATGAATACGGAGGCGGCGCGCCCAAAATAGCCAAGTTGTTCTTAGGCTGGAAGCTCTTGAGTTTTACGCTCCGTTTTCGTCTCCCGAGCATACGCAACGCGTGGCGGCGTGTTTCTCTTTATGCCGCATGGGGCATCTACGTGTTCCTCTTTCTCTGTGTAACGGTGGGCGAGATATTCTTCTGGCAGGAGTTTGGCGTACGTTATAACTTCATTGCCGTTGACTATCTGGTCTACACACACGAGGTTATCGGCAATATCATGGAGTCCTATGCGATTATTCCCATCCTTATCCTGGCGCTCCTCGTTACTGCAGGCATCATACTGTGGGACTCCCGCAAGAGACGTTTCCGTCTCACAGGCCTCTATACCCCCCGTTTGCTTGCCGTTCATTTAGCCATTTATGCCGCTTTTGCAGTCTGTGCAGCCCTGATACTCTGGGGAACACACTCCCTGCAGAGTGACAATCAGTATGTCACACAGCTCGAACAGAACGGCGCCTACGACTTCTGCATCGCTTTTCAAAGTAACAAGCTGGAGTACGACAGGTTCTACCCGATGCTGCCCAAGCCACAGGCAGTGGCTCTGTATCGCCAGGAAGCCGGCCTGAATGCCAGCGGTTACAAGAACATTGGCGACAGTCTGGGAGCCAACCGGCCTAACATCATACTCATAACCGTAGAAAGTCTAAGCGCCGACTTTCTGACCAGATACGGAAACAGCCAGCACCTAACGCCCGAACTCGACCGACTGATACCGAAAAGTCTTGTCTTCGACCGTCTCTACGCTGCCGGCAACCGCACGGTACGCGGACTGGAAGCCTTATCGCTCTGCATTCCGCCAAGCGCAGGCGAGAGCATCATCAAGCGCAAACAGAACCGCATGGGCAACCTGTCGGTAGGTGCAGTGCTCCGTAAGCTCGGCTACCGCACGCAGTTTTTGTACGGTGGCGACAGCTATTTCGACAATATGGGCGACTTCTTCGCCCACAACGGCTACGAAGTCATTGACCGTAAGGATATTGCATCCAATGACATTACCTTTGCAAATATATGGGGCGTGTGTGACGAAGATCTCTTCCGCAAGAGTCTCAGCGTGTTCGATGCCGATGCAAAAAGCAGCAAACCCTTCTTTGCTCAAATCATGACGACCAGCAATCACCGCCCTTACACCTATCCCGACGGCCGCATCCACACGGACGGAGAGCCCAACACGCGTGAAGCTGCCGTGCGTTATACCGACTATGCCATAGGTCGCTTCGTCCGTGAAGCAGCGAGCAAGCCCTGGTTTGCCAACACCGCAGTCATCATCATCGCCGACCACTGTGCCTCAAGCGCCGGAAAAACATCGCTGCCCATCCATCGCTACCACATTCCTTGCCTCATCTATGCACCACGACTGGTAAAACCAGCATATATAAATAAGGTGTGTTCGCAGATAGATGTCATGCCAACACTTCTTTCCTTGCTTCATCTGAGCTGCAAGGTGAGCTTCAGCGGGCAAGATGTACTTGCCCCAACCTTCCGTCCCCGAGCCTTTATGGCAACCTACCAGGACCTGGGATACTATGATTCCAATCGCCTCACGGTGCTCTCACCCGTACGCTCCGTCCGCCAGTTTGCCGTCCGTCCGCTCCCTGACGGCACATCCGACGAGCAGCCTGTCAGCCATCCCGACCCCACGCTGGTACGCAAGGCCCAGGCCAACTACCAATACGTGAACCTTTACCTCAACGCCAAGTAAACCTCATAGCGAAGAGGCTGGGGAAACAACAGCCACTACACATTTTTCCGCTCCCACCGACCAATTCCTTGTACAATCGCTTGCATATCTCGAAAAAAAGTGCGAATATTGCACAACTTTTGTACATACATTGGCCTGAACCTTCCTGTTTGGCCACCATCAAGTGGCCAACGGTCAATCACATGTGCAACTTTTTGAGTACAAGTATTTAAACTTTTGCCAACGGCTTAACATGCCTTTGGCGTACACATACAACAAGGAACAACCGAAAGATGAAAAAGAAACTGAAACCCTCGACCCTTTGCGTCAAGGCGGGTTGGGAACCCAAGAACGGAGAACCTGTGGAGCTGCCGATTGTACAGAGCACAACATTCAAGTACGACAATAGCGAGGAGATGGCCATGCTCTTCGACCTGAAGAAAGACGGATACTTCTACACCCGCCTGCAGAACCCCACCAACGATGCCGTAGCCCGCAAGATTGCCGCCTTGGAGGGCGGTGTGGGCGCCATGCTCACCTCCAGCGGCCAGGCTGCCAACTTCTACGCCGTGTTCAACATCTGCGAGGCGGGCGACCATATCGTGTCCTCCAACGAGATTTACGGCGGCACCTTCAACCTCTTCGGCGTAACGATGAAGAAGCTGGGCATTGAGTGCACCTTCGTTAATCCAGAGGCCCCGGACGACGAGATACAGCAGGCTTTCCGCCCGAACACGAAGGTGATGTTCGGCGAAACCATCTCGAACCCCGGCTGCAACGTGCTCGACATCGAGAAGTTTGCCCGCATAGCCCACCGCAACGGCGTGCCCCTGATAGTAGACAACACCTTTGCAACACCCATCAACTGCCGTCCCTTTGAGTGGGGATGCGACATCGTGACCCACTCCACCACCAAGTACATGGACGGCCACGCCACTTCAGTGGGCGGAGCGGTGGTAGACAGCGGCAACTTTAGCTGGGAGCAGCACGCCGGCAAGTATCCCGGGCTCTGCACGCCCGACGCCTCCTACCACGGTCTTACGTACACCAAGAGCTTCGGCCGCATGGCTTACATGACCAAACTCGTGGCCCAGCTCATGCGCGATCTTGGCAGCATACAGAGCCCACAGAATGCTTTTCTGCTCAACCTCGGCCTCGAGAGCCTGCATCTGCGCATGGCCCAACACTGCCGAAACGCCCAGCGCGTAGCCGAGTTCTTACATAACGACCCGCGCGTGGCATGGGTTCACTACAGCGGACTTACCGACGACCGCAACTACGAGCGCGCCCGCAAGTACCTGCCCAATGGAAGTTGCGGCGTGATAGCCTTCGGACTGAAGGGCAACCGCGACACCGCCATCAAGTGGATGGACTCACTCGAACTCATCAACATCGTGACCCACGTGGCCGACAGCCGCACCTGCGTGCTCCATCCAGCCAGCCACACCCACCGCCAGCTTACCGACGACCAGCTGCGCCAGGCCGGCATAGCCCCCGACCTCATCCGCCTGTCCGTGGGCGTTGAGGATTGCGACGACATTTTAGACGACATCAAACAGGCGCTGGACAAGATTTGAACGGCGCCCCTGCACCCAAAAGCCAAAGCCACTCCATGCGGCTTTGGCTTTTCCCGATTCACAGCAACACATGATAAAGACCAACGACATTAAACTGATAGCCTTCGACGCCGACGACACCCTGTGGGACTGCCAGTCGCACTTCGAGCAAGTACAGCGCTCGTACGAGCACATTCTCTCGCCTTACGCAACCGCAGAAGAGGTTGACAAGGCGCTCTTTGAAACCGAAACGGCCAACATGCCCCTCCTGGGCTACGGCTGCAAGGCCTTTACACTCTCGCTTGTAGAGAATGCGGTGAGAGTGAGCAAGGAGCAGATAGCGGCCTCCGACCTGTTGCGCATTACGCAACTGGGCAAGTTGCTGCTCCAGATTCCGGCCACGCCCCTGCCCGGAGTAGACGCCTGCCTGCGCACCATACGCCAGGCAGACAGGTACAGCATGGTTGTTTTTACTAAGGGAGAGCTGCTTGACCAGGAGCATAAGCTCATGCGGTCGGGCCTGCGCAACAGGTTCGACGACGTGGTTATCGTGTCCGACAAGTCGCCCGAAGCCTACCAGCAGCTGTGCCGCCGGTTCGGCGTAGGCATGGACCAGCTGCTCATGGTGGGCAATTCCTTCAAGTCGGATATCGAGCCCGTGCTCCTGCTGGGCGGCTATGCAGTGCACATACCCTTCCATGTGCAGTGGCAGCACGAGGTTACGGCCGAGTACGCCCACCCTCATCTGGCGCGTATCCAGCACTTCGGCGAGCTGGCTGAGGTACTCGGCATTTAGCCCGGAACAATGCCGGCCGGCGGCAGAAAGCATCAGTATTTATTTTTACAACACCCCTCGCGTAGCGGCCGTATTTGCAACCGGGCGTTCACCCCGTTGCAAATACGCGCCAAAAACGGCATCCTTTAAGTAACTGGCTATCAGCATCTTGCTTCCGGGAGCACGGAAACGGGCTGCCCGAAGGGCTGCATCAAGGCCGCAAAAGCATGCTTTCGGTGCCGCCAGAGGCGCCTTTCGGGCTCCTTGAAGCTATGCTTCAGGCGCGCCGGAGATATGCTTCGGGCAGCCTGAAGCATAACCTCAAGCCCGCGAATGATGACAAACGGGCTCCCGGAAGCATGTTTGCATCTTTCTCGTTATCTGTTTCGGCCGAAAACGCTGCACTGTTTTTCGGCATAAATTCCTTACATTCCGGCTTCACAGAGACAGGCAGCAAAGGGCCGTTGCGCCACCAGTCAGTGCGGCCATCACGCCGTCCGGCCATCCGGCAGCATCACTCCCGCAGTTTCTTTTTCAGTTTGTTGATGGCGTGCTCCAGGCTCTCCGTGGGCTCAATGATGTTGTCGTGGCCCCAGAACTGCGGGTCGTCGAACAGTTCCACCTTGTCGTAAAGCGACTCGTGTGGGCGGAAGCTGCTCTTGCCCCGTATGCGGTGAACGCGGTCGGGGGCTGCCCGGTCGGTGACAACCATCTCCGACGTGACCGTGTAACCGGAGTGGAAGAGGCGGCGCTTCCAGTCGCAGTTGAAGCGCGAGGTGCTGCGCACGTAGCTGATGCGGCTCACGCCGTCTTCGAGCGAGTAGTTTACAACGAGCGAGAGCTGGCGCGGCTTGAACCTCACTCCGGCCGGTTTGCTGACCAGCATCACGGCCGTGGCCCGGGTTCTGTCGGTCATGTCGAGGTCCATCTCCACGCGCGAGAACGACAGGGTCTCGCGGTCTATGTACACCTTGGCTATGTAGAGGGCGCCGTTGAGCATCTTGCGGGGGCGCATGAGCACAACCACCTGCGGGCGGTCGCCCGTCTTCTCGGGCGGTGCCAGCAAGAAGTCGTACAGCCGGAGCGTCTCCTCGCTGAAGAGATAGTCAATGTTCTTGGCCACGTCTATGTACACCGGCAGCGTTGGTCCGCCCACCATCTTGGCTCCAAGGGTATCGGTCTTGCGCGTGCTGATGAGCCTCCGGGCCTTGTCTATGCTCACACGGTCGGCATAAACGTCGCGGGTGTACTCCGTCTTGTACATGTTGACCACGGCCTCTGCCACGTAGATGCAGCGGCGCCCGCGCTCGGTGGTCTCGCGGTAGAAGCCGCGGAACAGCTCGGGTACGCTGCTGTAGTTGGCGGGTATCTTGCCGATGGCGCTGCGCAGTATCTTCTCCGCATCGCCCGAAGCCACCACCACCTCCGAGAGCTGGATGGTTCCGGGCTGCATGCGTATGTTCAGCCGCTGGCCCTCGGCACCCACCTTGCAGCGCGTGGTCTGATAACCCACGTGGGTGAGCACCAGCTGCGAGGGGCGGACAGGCGTCTTGAGCACGAACTCACCGTCGGCATTGGAGACGATGGAGACATGCTGCCCCGCCACGGCAATGGCCACGTAGGGCAGGCGGCGGCCCGTCTCGGCATCAGAAACGGTGCCCTGATAAGTGTAATAGGTGTTCTGTGAGCCGGCAAGTGCGCTCACCATCAGTGCCAGCAACAACAGAGTGGCACGGCAAAGGGTATCGGTCAGTTTAGTCATGGCAGGTTCCTCCCTTCCTTTGTTTTATGCTGTAAATATAATAAAATAATCGTAAAGTAATGGCAAAAAGCCGTTTATTTTTTCCCGACAGGCCACTGTTGGGCCGCAAAGCTGCCTAAAATCAAGAAAAAATGCCTACTTTTGCAACAAAATAGATAAAATGCAGTTTTAATATTGGAATGGGGAAACCATTCAACAGACTATAACGAACATCTGCGGGTCTGCATGTCAACCGGCATGCTGACCTACATGCGGAGGATTCCGAAGAGTTTCGACCTTGCTTGCCCACACCTTCTGATTTTGCTGCTTGCATTGGGAGGAAGAGAGGTCGTACACGCACGGAAGCCTCCGGCAGGATAAAACAAACGGACAATGAACATCAGAAATCTCGCTATTGCATCCTTACTGGCCCTGGGTATCGTATCCTGCGCCCCTCCGCAGAAGATAACCTACTTCGGCGGACTGCAGCAGGGCGAAATCCGCACGATGGCAGAGAACGCGGAAATCAGGCTCAAGCCGCAGGACAAAGTAACCATTGTAGTAAAGAGCAAGGACCCTGTATTGAGCAATCTCTTCAACTTACCCATCACTCAACAGATTGTTGGCTACACCGAACAGCAAGCTCTCATGCAGAGTAACTACTCTGCCGCCTACACCATTGACGGCGAGGGAAACATCGACTTCCCCATTGTGGGCAGCCTGCACGTGGCCGGCATGACGCGCAACGAGGTGGGACAGGCCATCAAGTCGGTGCTGCTGGGCAAGCAGTACCTCAAGGACGCCGTGGTTACTGTTGAGTATGCCAACCTCCGCCTCTCCGTTCTGGGCGAGGTGAAGGACCCGGGGCAGTTCGTCATCGACCGTGACAAGTTTACCATTCTCGACGCACTGAGCAAGGCCGGCGACATGACCATCTACGGCCGCAGGGACAGCGTAACCGTTCTGCGCGACTTCGGCGACCGGCAGTATGCCTACAAGGTGGACCTCTCGAGCGACAGCCTGTTCCGCTCGCCGGCCTACTACCTGCAGCAGAACGACATCGTCTACGTGTCGCCCAACAACTACCGGCAGCGCCAGGCCACCGTAAACGGCAACCAGCTCACGTCGGCCTCCTTCTGGCTTTCACTCATTTCGGTGCTCACCACGGTAGGAGTTTTATTGTTCAAATAACGCTAAGACACGCTCATGGTATTAAAGGAATATGACAATACGACGGCGCCGGACATGGGCACCGTGAGGTTCAAGGAGTTCGTGTCGCTGTGCATGGAGAAATGGAAGTGGTTTGTCGCCTCGGTGCTGGTGTGCATGCTGCTGGCCGTACTGTTCCTGCTCCGAACCGCTCCGCAATATACGC
Organism: Prevotella sp. kh1p2; assembly: GCF_900111525.1. Classification (NCBI taxonomy): domain Bacteria; kingdom Pseudomonadati; phylum Bacteroidota; class Bacteroidia; order Bacteroidales; family Prevotellaceae; genus Prevotella; species Prevotella sp. kh1p2. The sequence continues at coordinate 165,757 of NZ_FOHY01000004.1, read as the reverse complement.
GCTCGGCAGCAGTGCTGATAAAGGAGGAAGACAACGCCGCCTCATCGGTCTCGAGCGAACTGGGAGCATTCTCGGGCATGGGACTCTTCAATGCCGTTTCAAACGTTTACAACGAGCAACTGGCGCTGCAGTCGCCCTCGGTCATGCTCAAGGTGGTGCGCAGGCTGCACCTCGACTACGCTTACAGACAGCGTCAGGGCCTGCGCAACGTGGAACTCTACGGCCGCACACTGCCCGTCAGCGTGCTTGTTCCTGCCCTGACCGATGACGACAGGCTCCGCTTCACCCTCACGGTGAAGGCCGACGGCAGCCTCACCATTGCCGACATCAGGAAGAACAAGGAACATATCGGCGGCTCGTTTACGGGCCGCCTGGGCGCCGTTGTCAAGACTCCGGCCGGCAGCATGATGGTTTCGGCCACGCCTTACTTTGCCAAACTCATGGGCAAAGACGAGGAGCTGACCGTCAAGGTTAACAGAGCTGCACCCATAGACTGCACCGAGGAGCTGATGAATAAGTTCACCGCATCGGTTGCGGACGAAAATGCGTCGGTCATCAACCTCGACATCAAGGATGCTTCCATTGAGCGGGCAGAGGACATTCTCAATGCAGTCATAGCCGCGTATCAGGAAGACTGGGTGAAAGACAAGAACAACGTGGCGCTCAGCACATCAAAGTTTATTGACGAGCGGCTGAAGTCCATCTCCCTCGAACTGGGCAATGTAGACAACGACATATCAGCCTACAAGAGCAAGAACCTGATTCCCGACGTGGCTGAGGCAGCCAAGATGCACATGGAAAACGCCAACCAGGCCGACCAGAGCAAGTTGCTGCTCAACAACCAGCTGTACACCGCGACCTATCTGCGCAACTATCTGCAGAACAACAGCAGGCATAACCAGCTGCTGCCGGCCAACGTAACCGAGGGCAACAAGGCGCTGGAAGCCCAGATAGCGGAGTATAACACCAAGCAGCTGGAACGCAACAAGCTCGTTGAAAACAGCAGTACGGCCAATCCACTGGTTGAAGACCTGGACTTGCAGCTCAAGAGCATGCGCCAGTCGATACTGGCCACGGTGAATAATGACATCCGTCGGCTCAACATACAGATAGGAGGATTCGCGGCAAACCAAAGCAAGAACACTGCTGAAATTGCCTCCAGCCCCGCACAGGCCAAGCATCTGCTCTCCGTGGAGCGGCAACAGAAGGTGAAAGAGTCGCTCTACATCTACCTTCTTCAGAAGCGGGAAGAGAACCAACTCTCACAGGCATTCACCGCCTACAATACCCGCATCATCACGCCTCCTATGGGAAAGCTGGAACCCACGTCGCCCCGCAAGGGCATCACGCTGCTCGTTGCGCTGCTCATGGGCCTCATCCTGCCCATCGTCATCATCTATCTGCGCGAGCTGCTCAACACCACCGTGCAGGGCAAGAAGGATTTGGAGAAACTCTCCATACCGTTCATAGGCGAGATTCCACTGACTCCCAGCAAGGCCAAAGGCAAGGACTTGGCGCCGGGCCGCATCCTCGTGCAGCCCAAGAAGCGCAACATGATAAACGAGGCTTTCCGTGTTGTGCGCACCAATGTGGAGTTCATGGCCAGCAGCAACAACCAGGCAAAGGTCTTCATGGTTACCTCCGTTAACCCCGGCAGCGGCAAGACATTCGTCTCCATCAACCTTGCAGCCGTGTTTGCCCTCAAAGGCAAGCGCGTAGCCTTGCTTGACACAGACATCCGCAAAGCCTCGCTCAGCGAGTACGTGGGCATGCCCCACGACGGCATTTCGACCTACCTGGCCGGTCAGAGCAATGACTGGCGGAAACTCATCGTACACCATGACGACTGCCCCGACCTCGACATCATCCCCGGAGGAGCCATTCCGCCCAACCCGACAGAGCTCCTTGGCAACGGCAGACTGCAGCAACTGGTCGGTGAACTGAAGCAGGAATACGACCTGGTGCTGATGGACTGTGCCCCGGTTGACATCGTTGCCGACACCAACATCATAGCCGGCATGGCCGACATGACGGTGTTCATCGTGCGCAGCGGCCTGCTGGAACGCGACATGCTGCCCGTTATCGAAGAGTTCTACACACAGAAGAAGCTCAAGAACATGGGCCTCATCCTCAACGGGAGCAAGGTTGTAAGCGGCAAATACGGCTACAGCCGCCATGGCTACGGATACGGCTATGGCTACGGAAGCTACGCCAAGGAGGACGAATAGGATGTGGCCGTTCAGCAGTAAGGTTACCATCAAGGACAGCGGACTCCTGCAGGGGTTCACCGATTACCACTGTCATTTGCTGCCGGGGGTGGACGATGGCGTGCAGAAAACAGACGAAACGCTCCGCATACTCCAGCTGTGGGAGAGCTTGGGCGTGGCATCCGTGTGGCTCACACCGCACATCATGGACGACATTCCCAACGACCCGGCCGACTTGCAACAGCGGTTCGACAACCTGCTCGCACACTACAAGGGGCACATCCGGCTCCACTTGGCAGCCGAAAACATGATGGACGACCTCTTTGCCAGCCGCCGCAAGCAGCTCAACCTGCTGGCTTTAGGCGAAAGCGGAAACCACCTTCTGGTAGAGACTTCCTACTTCAATCCGCCCTACGGAATGGCAGACATCCTGCACGACGTAAAGCGCATGGGCTTCTTCCCGGTGCTGGCACACCCCGAACGGTACCAGTACATGAACATCGGCGACTACGAGAAGCTCAAGCACAACGGCATTCTCTTCCAGCTGAACCTCCCATCCATCGTGGGTGCTTATGGCAAAGCCGTGCAGCGCAAGGCCGAAATGCTCCTCGACAAAGGCTTCTACGACCTCTGCGGTACCGATACCCACGGCCTGAGGTTTTACAACTACTTCCTCTCGCAGCCTATAGCTAAGCAGCGTATCGGCAAGATTGGCAGGATAATAGCAGGCCAACACCTCTGAAGCTGCTCCCTACCAGGATGAAAATCATCAATCACTTACTCGCCCAATACCGGCATTCCGACATCGCGAAGAGGATGGCCAGCGGCGCCATCTGGTCGTTTACGGGCACTGCCACGGCCAAGTTTGTCGTCATGCTGGCGGGCATCATCTGCGCCAACATACTCGGAAAGGAAGACTTCGGCAAGTTAGGCATCATCCGTTCAACCATCAACATGTTCATTGTTCTGGGCTCCGTAGGACTGGGAGTTACATCAACAAAGTACATATCGCAGTACCGCAACGGCGCCAAAGAGCAGATACCGTACATCTACAGCCTAACCAACACCTTTGCCACGGCATCGGGCATGGTGGTTACCCTCCTCATTCTGCTTTCTGCCCACGCCATAGCAACGGGCATACTCAAGGACCCGCAGCTCACCGCACCCATTCGTCTGGGTGCCGTACTGTTGTTTTTCTCCATCATCAACGGGGCGCAGAACGGTGCGCTCATGGGCTTCGAGAACTTCAGGGGCATAGCCTTCGGCACCCTTGCAGGCAGCATCTGCGAAGCCGTTTTCATGACTCTTGGCGCTTACTACTACGGGGTGAGCGGCGCCATACTGGGCTTTAGCATCGGGTTCATAGTCGTTTATCTATGCAACAGGCACTTTATCAGCCAGGACTTCAGGCACTTGGGACTTCGGCACACCTGGCACCGCATCCACCGAAAGGATTTGGGCATCATCTTCTCCTACAGTCTGCCCGCGGCCCTGTCGGCTTTGATGATAGCCCCAACGTTCTGGCTGCTCCGCTCGATGATAGTAAGGCACGACGGATTTGGCGAACTCGCCGTCTTTGAAGCTGCCGACCAATGGAAGGTAATGATACTTTTTGTGCCCACGGCCATCAGTCAGATAGCCCTGCCCATACTCTCGAGCCTCACTGCCGATGGCGACAAGTTCCGCCAGACGCTACGTGCCAACTGTCTGCTCATAGGCGCCGTGACGGCCGTGGCGGCCACTCTGGTGTGCCTGTTGAGCAATTCTATCATGTCGTTTTATGGCAGGGCGTTCGCTGATAACGTGCCGCTCGTCATCCTCTCCATCTCAACCGTCTTCTCGGCCGTAGCCAACATACTCGAAATGTCGATGTACAGCCTGGCCAGGATGTGGACAAGTTTCGCCTTCAACGTGATATGGGCGGCCATGACCATCATCGTTTCCTGGCTCCTGCTGGGGCAAGGCATGGGTGCAAGAGCCATAGCCATGGGCATTCTTGTAGCCTACATATTCAACTGCATCTTTCAGTTTGCCTACCTGAGCCGCATGGCCGGAAAGCTGCCTGCACCCTGACGGCAAAAGCACACCTACAGAGCACAAAAACAAGAGCTATGCTTCAAGCCCGCCGAAGGTATGCTTCAAGGCGCTTGAAGGATACATTTAAGAACGTTGAATGATACCTATCATATTTCTTGTCATCACCATCATTGAAGTCATACTGCTCTCCAGCCTGATTTCAAACCACAAGGAAAGGAACAGAGTGGCCCTTATTCTGTTCACGGTCCAGTTCTTTGTCTTCTTTGCTTTCAGGGACAGCAACGTCTTAGCCGATACTCACACGTACGCATATTTCTTCAACAGGATAAACGACCACCTTCCTTTTTACCACATCAAGCCGCACGAGAGGCTGGAATCCGGTTATGTCATCTATCAGCAATTTATCCATCGGTATATCTCTTCCAGCTTTCTGGTCTTCAATATCATCAACACCGCCATCGTACTCACAGCCATCATGCTGTTTTTGTACAGGAATTCTTCCAGAATGATGGTGTCCTTATTTCTGCTGGTTGCAACCCTGCAGGTTTACTACCAGTTCATAGCCATACGCCAGGGTATAGCGATGAGCATCCTTCTGCTGTCACATCCGCTGTTGGAGAAGAGGAGGTTTCTGCTTTATTCCCTGGCCGTTTTGATAGCCTACACTTTCCATTTCTCGGCTTTGCTGATGGTACTTTTCATTCTGTTTTACAAGTATCCGCGCCAAAACAAGCGGATTAAATACCTTGCAATAGGCGGGGCCGTAGTGCTGTTTGTTTCTTTGCAGGCTATACTCACCTTTTATTACAGGGGAGCGGCAGATACGGTTTATCTGGATAAATCGGCAGAGAAAGGGTTCTTCTCGGCCGTGGGCATCTTCAATACTGCCAACGCCTTGGTTCTTTACGTCTATTCCAATTACCTCAAGAAGCACCTGCAAATAGATAATGAAGAGGTGAGGCAAGAGAGCAACACGCTGAGTTTGGTGTGCCTCCTGAACCTGATTGTGGCCTTGCTTTCCATCAGGATGTTTGTATTTAGCAGATTTTCCATTTATCTGTTGCCCTATATCATTGCCTATATCTCCAACTTATACGGAACGGGGAGCAAGATACAAGGCAAATATAACGCGCTGGCCGCATTGTATCTGGTCGCTTCTTACATCTTCTATGTACTGTACCGCCCCGAATGGATTGGGCTCGAAACGTACCACTTCTATGGCTGACGCTCCTCTGTTCTCCATCATCATCCCCACCTACAATAACCTGCAGCTGTTCTGCCAGGCCTTGCAGTCGGTGCGCAGGCAGACTGTACAGGACTATGAGGTGATAGTTGTGGACGATTCTACCGACAACGCAATAGAGGAGTTTGTACGTCAGAACCCGCTGCCGCAGCTACGCTACCACCACAACGTGCCGCCCCGAGGAGCCGTAAGCAACTGGAACTACGGCCTGTCGCTGACCGGCGGGCAGTACGTTATCCTGCTGCACCACGACGAGGCGTTTGAGTCGCCCCGCCATCTGCAGTGCCTCCGCGAGCTGATGGACGGCGGAACGGAGGTTGCCGTTACGGGAGTGAAAGTCAGCAAAGGGGGCTGTACCGTTGCCAAAAGGCACAACGCCCTGCGCCGGCTGCTGCTCTCACGGCCGGCCTCGCTGCTGTGCTGCAACTATATAGGCCCGTGCGCCTGCCTCTGCTTTGCACGGCGGTGTCTCCAACAGTTCGACAGCAGGCTGCTGTGGCTTGTGGATGCAGAGTGGTACTATCGCCTTCTGGCTAAAAGGAAGACGGTGTTCGAGCCCCGTCTGTACGTTCTCTCATTCCATGAACACGCAGACAAGATAACCAACCGGATAAACATCACCAAGGCCTACTCGCAGGACTACACGACATTAAGGAGCAAATATAGGGGCCGGCCGGGTGCCTCGTTCTTTCTTATAATGAGCAGGCTGTACATGTGGCTGCATGCTGTAAGCCACCGGTAATAGTGGAGCACTTGCCGCGCATTAGGCAGCCTGCGCCGCTGCAAGCGGCAACTTTGGAACACGGAACAAAGAAACATGCGCATTGTTAAAATCATAGGAGGGCTTGGGAACCAGATGTTTCAGTACGCGCTGGCACTCTCCTTGCAGCACAGGTTTGAGGACGAAGAGGTAAAACTCGACCTGCACTGCTTCCGTGGTTATAGGAAACACTACGGCTTCGAGCTGCCCCGCATCTTCAATGTCAGGTATGCAGCGGCCTCGCTGTGCGAAATCGCCCGCGTTGCTTACCCCTACCCCAACTACCTGAGCTGGAAGGCAGGCCACAGACTGCTGCCCGCGCGCAGGACAATGCTGGTGGAGCAGGCCGACATGAAGCCTGTAGACGACCTCTTCGACCGCACCTCCATCGGTTACTACGACGGCTACTGGCAGCACGAGAGCTACTTCAGCGCCATCGGCGAGAGGGTGAGAGCGGCGTTCGCCTTTCCCGACTTAACCGACGAGCGCAACCGAGCCGTGCTGCAAACCGTTACGACCGGCAACAGTGTGGGCATACACGTGCGCCGCGGCGACTATCTTACCGACCCGCTGTTTCGCGGCACCTGTCCGGCCGGCTATTACGACCGGGCCATCCACCTGACCGAGGCACGCGTGAACCCCGACGTGTACGTGGTTTTTTCCAACGACATGGCATGGTGCCGCCAATACTTTGCAACGATAAGAGAAAGGAAGAAGGTGCTGTTTGTTGACTGGAACCGGGGGCAAGAGAGCTACCGCGACATGCAGCTGATGAGCCTATGCCGGCACCAGATAATTGCCAACTCGTCGTTCTCCTGGTGGGCTGCATGGCTCAACCCGTATGCCGGCAAAACCGTGATAGGCCCTGCTAAATGGATGAACCTGGAGGGAGCCAGCTCGCCAATGTGCGCCGACTGGCTGCAAGTATAACCTGCCCGCTCCGACCGTTAACTGCAATCACTACCCGAGAATGACTGAATTTGCTGTCCTGCTGGCAGTCTACGCCAAGGAGAAACCTGAATACATGCGCCAGTGCTTCGACAGTATCTACACGCAGACACTGGCACCCAAGGAGGTTGTGCTGGTGGAGGACGGAAGGCTGACGCCTGCTCTCTACGAGCTGGTGCACCGCCTGCAGGCCGAACACGGCAACCTGCGGGTGGTTTCCTACAACGTGAACAGGGGGCTGGGCTATGCACTCAACGAGGGACTGAGGCACTGCACGTGCGACCTCGTGGCCCGAATGGACACCGACGACATCAGCAAGCCCGAGCGTTTCAGGCTGCAGGTGCAGTACATGGAGCGGCATCCGGAGGTGGCTGTGGTGGGTTCCTGGATTGATGAATTCATCAACCGCCCCTCGAACATCAAGTCTACACGCAAGGTGCCCGAGCAGAACGAGGAGATTAAGCGGTTCGCTCGCAGCCGCAACCCCGTGAACCACCCCTCCTGCATGCTGCGCAAGAGCGCCGTGGAGACTGTGGGCGGCTACCGCACGCAGCCCTACTTCGAGGACTACGACCTGTGGGTGCGGCTGCTGCTGGCAGGCTACAGGCTGCACAACCTGCAGCAGTCGCTGCTCTGCTTCCGCCAGTCGGAACAGATGTTCAGCCGCCGCGGCGGGCTGAAATACAGCTGTGCGGAGATACGTTTCCAGCTGCACATCCACCGGATGGGGTTCATCAGTCTCGGCCGGGCCGTGGGTAACGTGTGCATCAGGTTCGGTTTGCGCCTCGTTCCAAATGTAATCAGACGTGTTATTTACTTAAAACTTCTTAGAAAGTAATGCCGTCCGGACACTAAAAACAGCAAGTTGTCGTTAAAAAAAATATGATGACAAACGAGACAACGTATATTCCCGACGGGATGACCGAGATAGAAAGAAACGTGAAACGCATTGTAGACATGCTCTTAGCCGCCATCGGCATGGTGCTTCTCTCGCCCCTCTTCGCTATTTGCTACATTGCCGTGAAGCGCGAAGACGGCGGCCCGGCCATCTTTAAGCAGGAACGCATAGGGCGCTTCGGCAGGCCGTTCTTCATCTACAAGTTCCGCAGCATGAAGCCGGGAGCTGAGGATGGGAGACCGGAACTCTACACGGAGGGCGACGAACGGCTGACCAAGGTGGGCAGATTTCTGCGTGACCACCATCTCGACGAGCTGCCGCAACTGTGGAATGTCTTTAAGGGCGACATGGCTTTCATCGGTCCGCGCCCGGAGCGCAAGTACTTCATTGACCTCATCATGCAGCACGACCCGCGTTACGAATACCTCTACCAGATACGGCCGGGCGTTACATCGTATGCCACGCTGCACAACGGCTACACCGACACCATGGACAAGATGCTCACCCGACTGGAGATGGATTTGTACTATTTAGCGCATCGCTCCTGGTTTCTCGATGCCAAGATTCTTGCAGAAACCATTCTGAATATCCTCTTCGGAAAGAAGTTTTAGAACTTGGTAAAATAGAGTTTTACCAGCTGGTTCTTTAGTATCATCTTTCCATCGCTCAACTTTTCCACCTCAAATCTTTCTTCCAAGGCGTTAATACCGTAGTGGCTGAGTTCCTGCGGGTCAGTTACCTTGCGGTCGCCCTCGCCGCTCTCGCGGTCGTACATGTAGGGTTGGCTTACTTCGAGCATGCCACCCGAGTGGCTGAAGCGCAGCAGGTAGATGTTGTAACCACCGTCGTAGTCGCTCATCTCCAGCAGTTTGCCCTCGAACATCCAGAAGATTCGGTTCTCTGACACGTCTTTCTGCTGCCCGTTTTGCAGCGAGTCTACCCGTTCCAGGTGCCAATAACCGTACACATCGCCCGATCCCAGCGAGTTTACATCGACGCTGCAGGAACTCAACGAGGCTGCCAACGCGAGCATAACCGTGAAAAACAACATCCTGAGAGGCTTCATTTCTTTCTTCATCTCTTAAACAGTCCGTATTTTGTCAGCGTGAACTGCACGCCGTAGTTGTCGCCCAAAATCTCGCCGAAGTCGGCTCCCGCGGCTCCCTTGACCATCCAGTTGCCCCACTTGGGCAGCGAGAAGCGGTAGTGCATCTCGGCCATCAGGCTCACGTTGTGCTGCCTGTGGGTAAACGGGCGATCGTAGTCGCCCCATCCGTTCTGGTAAGTTGCCAGCATGCGGTAGCCCATGTTGCGGTACGGATGGCCCGAGAAGCCCACGTGCCAGGCCACAAAACGGTTGTTCTCTACCAGGATTAGGCCGTCCGTATTATATATAGGAGAGCGGTAGAGCGGATTTCCCATCACCTGCCCCCAGTGCATGTAGCCGTTGTACCACCAGTGGTTGTAGTAGCTGTCGCGGCCTCCAATGTGGTCGCTGATGGTGGGCGTGCGGTCGTGATAAACCGGTCCGCTCTGGTACTTGGTCGTAATGAACTCAAAGACGGCATTGTCCAGCCAGCGGTAACGCGGCAATCGCAGCTCCGCACCCACCATGAAATCACGCAGACCGTAGGACACGTAGCGCCTGTCTTTTTTCGTATTCCACTCTTCGCCGGTGCCATAGCCGTCGTAATCGAGGAAGAGCATCTGCGAGTGATCTTCGAAGTAATGGTCGCCATAGAGGCTGAAGCCCCAACTGGGACAGTCCCAGTTGAAGCGTACCACATAGCTTCCCAACTGGTTACCCTCAACATTTTGGTACGTGGTCTCGCCAACTCCCGCGCCTCCTGGTAAGAAGGCATCCCAGTAAGAGCGCAATCCATGGGGCGCCTGGGTAACGGTAAGGTTGCCGTTCTCATCGTACGCGTGGCGCGTTCCACCGAACTGCGACACCATCTCCAGCCCCATCTCGAACGAGAAAGGGTACTCCTGCCGTCGGTTCTCTATCTTCAGATAGCCTGCCTTGCTGTGGTAGAGCGCTCCCGTGGCGTAAGGAGCCTTGCTGGTGCGCGTAAATTCCGTCTTCCAGCTGTTGTCCGTGAACTTTCCATAGGCTATGTGGCCTTTTACGTGCAGCCATCCGTAGAGCAGGGGGAGCGTCCAGTATTCCGGCAAAGCGAGCCTCACCTGCGGCACGGGGCGTGCATTGATGCCCAGAGTCTGTGCTCCGCTGCTCAAGCTGTTGTTCTTCAGCTCCATCGGATACTCCTTGCTGCCCACGGTGAGCAGGCCGTGAAGCCAGCGCAACTCACCGTACGCCTGCTGCACTATGGGCTTGCTGGTATAGTGCCAGGCGCCGGCCACGTCGAGCCCGTAGCCTATCGCCCACCTGCGGGCAGAGTCTACGGACAGCGGCCGGATAACTGCCGCCCGCAAATAGCCGTTTGTTTTCTCCAGTGAACTTAGCCCGTACTTGTTGGCATTGAGCCATAAGGGAGTCTTGCCTTTCGACACCGAGCCCTGCATCTCCACGCGGTATTCCAGCCCCTTGGCAAGCTCAGGCTTGCCCGGAGCCGTGTTGTTCTTCCAATAATATTGTGCATGAAGCTCTGTCAGTGCAAGAAACAAAGCCATGATGACGGATATTCTCTTCATTCCTCTTCATTATTCCTACTTATAACGGCGTATTGTGATGATTATTTTAAAGTGTAGGGATTTTCCTCTGCCTATTTAGGGAAAATCCTTTCACTGCCCTCCCGATTTGCGTTACTTTTGCATCAGACAAAGAACAGAACATTTTAAACGATACGCAAATGAAGAAGTTTATAATTGCCTTGACAGCACTGCTGACACTGACGGTTTCAGTGAGCGCCATGAGTTACGAACAGGCACGTGAACAAGCTCTTTTCCTTACGGACAAGATGGCGTATGAACTGAACCTGACTGATGACCAATACGAGGCTGCCTACGAGATAAATCTCGACTACCTGATGGGCATCAGCGATTACAACGACATATACGGAGCATACTGGACGCAGCGCAACCTCGACCTGAGTTATATCTTGCTCGACTGGCAATACCGCGCCTTCTGTGCTGCCAACTACTTTTACCGTCCGTTGTATTGGGACGGCGGCTACTGGCACTTCCGTGTCTATGCCCGCTACCCGCACCGTACCTACTACTACTTCGGGCGCCCCCACTTCTACACTGTGTATCGCGGAGGTCACAGCTGGAGGTCTAACGGAGGCAGAAGCTGGTACCACGGGCGCTCTTACGGACAGCGCCATAACGACCGCAGGATAGGCATGCGCGACGGATTTGACCGCGGCGACTACGGAAAAGGCAGAACCTTCGGCGGACGCAGCAGAGACTACGGACGCAACAACGCCAACTACGACCGCGACTGGAACCGCCAGAACCAGAACCGCAGGCTTGAGAACAGGCAGAACCGAACCTTCGGCGGCCGCGCCGACAACAACCTGCAGCGCAACAACACCATGCGCCAGAGCAGCACGCGGGCTACGGAGAGAGGCTCGTTCGGCGAAAGAAGCAACCGGATAGAGGAACGCTCGTCAGGCAGCTTCGGCCGTCCGGAGAACCAGACGCCTAACCGCACCTTCACGCCCAGCCGTTCGGCACAGGAGCGCCAGACAGCCCCCACCCGCTCGTTCGGCTCGCCCTCACGCAGCAACGGCAACTTTGGCGAAAGCCGCAGCAGAGGTTCCTTTGGCGAAAGCCGCAGCAACGGCAGCTTCGGCAACATGGGGCGCAGCAACGGCAGCTTTGGAAGCAGCCGTAATAGCGGTTCCTTTGGAAGTGCCGGACGCAGCGGCGGCAGCTTCGGAAGCATGGGACGCAGCGGTGGCGCCACGAGAGGCGGCGGTTCTTCCAACGGCCACTTCGGAGGCCACAGATAACAAGAAAGTTGCTATAAAAATAAAGACATAGGTGTTAAACAGAAAGAAAAAGTTGTTTTTCGGGATCTCATAATTAGAGAGTTATTATTTAGGGAAGAGGCTTCCGGGTTATCCGGAAGTCTCTTTTTTTGGTTACCCGCACGGTTCCCTGCCCCGTATATGCCCGCTGCGGGCCCGTTTCCTACAGCAGCAGCACGCGTACGTCGGCATTGGTCATGCGCTGTATCTCGTTCATGGGCTTGCGGTAGTACACGCTCTGGATGGCTTTGTTCACGATGCCGTGGCCCACGGCGAGCACCGTCTGGTCCGGATAAGCCACCTTGAGCCATGTAAGAAAGTTCTGCGCCCTGGCCCGCAGATGCTCGATAGTCTCCACATTGCCGGGCCATTCGGCATCCTTGAGGTCGGGAATGAACTTGCCCGTAAAGTCTCCCCAGTCGCGTTCGCGCAGCAGCGGCGTAGTAACAACCTCGCAGTTGTGCGGTTCGGCGATGATGCGACACGTGTCGACGGAGCGCTTCAGGTCGCTGGCCACGAAGGCGTCTATGGGTTCCGCCCTCAGTTCATCGCGCACCTTGCGGGCCTGAGAGATGCCCGTGGCATTGAGTTCACCCTGTTCCTGCCCCTGCAATATCTGCTTGGCGTTGTCTACAGTTTCTCCGTGGCGCACTAAGTACAATTTTGTCATCATCTGCGTTTTAGGCTACAAAATTACAAAAAATATTGCACGGTTGGCAGATTGTTTGTATTTTTGCAACAAATAAATTGCCTATGAAAGTCTTCAGAAGTTCCCTTTTCCGTGCGCTTTGCGCCATCGTTATAGGCGTATTGCTTATTCTGTACCGCGAGCAAACCGTTACGTGGATAACCATTGCCATCGGCGTGCTGTTCTTCCTCTCGGGAGTTATATCCGTGGTATCCTACTACAGCGCCAAGCACCATGCCCAGGAGACCGAAGTCTACGACGCCGAAGGGCGGCTGATAGCCGGCGGCAAGCCCGTGTTCCCCATCGTGGGCATAGGCAGCCTGTTCTTAGGCATCATCCTGGCGCTGATGCCCAACACCTTCATTACATGGCTCATGTACATCCTGGCGGCCGTTCTGATACTGGGAGCCATCAACCAATACATGAACCTTGCTACCGTTGCAAAGGGCGGCCACGTAGGACTTGTTTTCTGGCTCCTTCCCTCCATCATCCTCATGATAGGCATCGTGGCCATCGTTCACCCAGCAGCCATTGCCAGCGCGCCGCTCTTCATCATTGGCTGGAGCATGCTTTTTTACGGCGTGGTGGAGTGTGTGAACGCCATCAAGATAAACCACGAGCGCAAGAAGAACGTGCCGCAGCAACCTGCCCCGCAGCCTGCAGAAGCCATAGAGGCACCGCAGGAGGAGGCACAGGAACCGGAGCAGAACCCCTGACGGCTCCCCCCACGCTCCGCTCCACGCGTAAAGCGCAGACCAAGAAACCTACAAACAGAAACAGCAAACGGCACTCCGAGGGTGCCGTTTGCTGTTTACGGGAACTTTTGACAAGTGTCGCACGATTGTGCGACAGGTGTCACATGATTGTGCGACAGGTGTCGAAAGTTCGCGAAAGATACGTTTAAGAACCTAACGGGATATTACTCGGTAGGCGGAACAATGCCCTCAATGTACTTGCACAGTATGGCTATGCCCTTTGCATTCTCGCCTCCCTGCGGAATAATGAGGTCGGCATAGCGCTTGGTGGGTTCGATGAACTGCTCGTGCATGGGCTTGAGCACCTTCAGGTAGCGGTCAACCACCATGGAGACAGTGCGCCCGCGGTCTATCGTATCGCGCTGTATGTTGCGGATGAGGCGCTCGTCGGGGTCGCAGTCTACAAAGATTTTGAGGTCCATCATGTCGCGCAGCTTCTTGTTGATGAGCGTCATGATACCCTCGATGATGATAACGGGCTTGGGTTCTACGTGCACCGTCTCCGGCAGTCGGTTGCAGAGCAGGTACGAATAGGTAGGTTGTTCTACGGCGATGCCCTGCCGCAGGTCGTTTATCTGCTTGTTGAGCAGCTTCCAGTCGAAGGCGTCGGGATGGTCGAAGTTGATGTTGTGGCGCTCCTCATCGGTCATGTGAGTGGTGTCGTTGTAGTAAGAATCCAGCGGAACAACGGCTACGAAGTGGGGCGGCAGGGCTTCTACGATTTTACGAACCACGGTAGTCTTGCCCGAACCCGTGCCTCCGGCAATGCCGATGATGGTGATATGGTCGTCTGTTACGTTCATAGTATATCTGTTATAGTATTTCGTCAAACATTGTCCGATAGGCTTCTGCCTTCTTCTCCACCTGCAGCGGGTAGGCGCGCGAGCTGCTGGGCTCGCGGTACAGGCGCAGCGTGCGGCCCTCGAAGCCGAACTCGGTGTAGGTTCCCATCTTGGGTGTGTGGCGGATGTTGTAGTGTTCCATGAACACCTGCGTGGCCAGCTGACCCGCTGCCAGCACGGCACGGCACTGTGGCAGGGCGCGCAGCATGCCGTCGAGGTCGGCCTGCTCTACGATTTCCAGGTCCTTGTCGGAGGCCGTTCCCTTGGTGCGGCGTATGCGCAGGGCGGTGTCGAAGATGGCGATACCACGCTGCCGCAGGAAGTCCTTGATGGCTTCCACGCGGAAAGTCTTGCGGCGTGCGTCCACGAAGTGCATCTTGTCGCCGAAGAAACACAGGCCCACGATGCGCCACATGTCGTTCTGGAAGTTGGGGTAATACCACTCCATGCACCACCGCTTGGGAGCGGGCGGAAAGGTGCCGAGCATGAGCAGCTTGGCATTTCCGGGCAGGAACGGCTCAAAGGGGTGAACCTCGATGGGGTTCGGAGTTAGGTCTGTCATCGCATATATGTCCGTTTCCCGCCGGCAAAGGCCGGCAGGAAAAAGCATGTTACTTCTGTTCTTTCACAAAATAGGCCACCACGGGCAGGTGATCTGAATAGCCGTCGAGCCACACACCACCGGCAGTGGTGCGCTTGGTGGAACCCTTGTAGGGGCCTTCGGACTGGAAGAGATAGTCGCGGCGGAATATCTGGTTGGTCCAGAACTTGAGCGTTGAGTAGTCGCGTTGCCCCTTCTTGTTGAGCAGGTTGGGCGTCATCACAATCTGGTCGAAGAGGTTGGGGCTGCCCTCATAGGTCAAGGTGCCCTGTCCCTGCTTAACGAGCAGGTTGTACCAGGGGTTATACATGTCGCCTGGGCCAACCATGTCGACTTCTTCCTTGGCCGATAGCACCTCGTGCATGCTTTTGTTCGTGGGGTCGTCGTTCATGTCTCCCATCACCAGTATCTTGCAGTCGGGGTCGTCGGCAAGGAGCGAATCCTTGAGTGCCTTTACCTGGCTGGCCCCCTGCTCGCGGTAGAAGGAGCCGCTGTAACGGCTCGGCCAGTGGCACACTACGGCCGTAACGTGCTCGCCGGCCAGCGTTCCGCTCACGGTGAGGAAGCCGCGCGTGTGGTAGGCGCTGTCTTTCTTCAGGCTCTGCACGTAGGGTACGAGCTTGACATCGCGCACGGTGAAGAGGCTGGGATTGTAGATGAGGGCGCAGTCGATGCCGCGTTCATCGGACCCTTCGATATGGCAGAACCGGAAGTCGCGGGCCTTGAGCGGCTCCTGGGCCACGAGATCAGTCAGCACGTGGGCGTTTTCCACCTCGCTCAGTCCGATGAAGGCGCAGCCCACACCGGGCAGTTTGTCGGTGCCCATCTCGGCCAGCACCTTGGCCATGTTGCGCAGTTTGTGGGTGTACTTCAGCTCATCCCACTTGTAGGAGCCGGAGGGCAGGAATTCGTAATCATTCTTTCCTTCGTCGTGAATACAGTCAAATAAATTCTCCTGGTTATAGAATCCCACTGCGTAAACAGAGTAGGTTTTCTGTGCCATGACAGGCAGACAGAGCAGGCAGGCTAATGCCAGCAGGATAGATTGTCTTTTCATCATATCTTGAATTATTCTGCAAATATCGTAATTATATCCGAACAAATTACCTTTTTCATGAAAATTTAATGAATAATACTTTCTTTTTTAAAATTTATTTCGTTACTTTGCAGTCAAAGTATAACAATTATTAATCAACAATCGACTATGCAGAAAAAGCTGAAATTAGCAGTGATAGCACTCTGTTATTCATCTTTGGTTGCGGCTCAGAACACCAACCAGCAGAGCCAGGCACCCAAGACGATGGATGAGACAGCCTTCACGTTCACTGAAGCACAGCTTGGAGAGGATGATAACATGTCGCAGAATGTTACCGTTCTGAACTCCACAACCAACATGTATGCCAGCGAGGTGGGGTTCCTCTTTTCTCCCGTGCGCTTCCGCTACCGTGCCTTCAACCAGAAATACAACGACATCTATATCAACGGAGCGCCGGTAAACGACATGGAGACGGGTCAGTTCCGCTACTCGCAGATAGGAGGACTGAACCGCTTTACACGCAACGTGGACTTTGCCCTGCCCTTTGAGAGCAACAACTTCTCGCTCAACGGCATGGCGGGCAGCAACAACTACAACATGCGGGCAGGCAGCATGCAGACGGGCAACTATGCCTCGGTAGCGGCGGCCAACCGCAACTACACCCTGCGCGGCATGTACACCTACGCTTCGGGGTTCAACAGCAAGGGCTGGGCTTTCGCTGCCGGCCTCACGTATCGCTGGGCCAACCGGGGCTATGTGGAGGGTACATTCTACAATGCACTGTCGTACTACTTCGGTGTACAGAAGAAGTGGAACAACGGTCACAGCCTCTCACTCTCCACCTGGGGCAACCCGACGGAGCGCTCCACGCAGGGAGCGTCGACTGATGAGGTTTACTGGCTGGCCAACGACTATTCCTACAACCCCTACTGGGGCTACCAGAACGGGCACCGGCGCAACTCGCGCGTGGTTAACGACTTCGCACCGTCGGCCCTGCTCACCTGGGACTGGGACATCAACAACAACAGCAAGCTCACCACTTCGCTCTTCGGGCAGTACAGCATGTACAAGAGCACAAAGCTCAACTACAACAACGGCGACAATCCACAGCCCGATTACTGGAAGAATCTGCCCAGCTCGTACTACGACGTTTGGGACGAGAACGACTCCCGTTACCGTACTGCACAGGCACTGGCCGACTGGAACGGCGCCTACGACTGGTGGCAGGACAAGGCTAACAGGCAGGTTAACTGGGACCGCCTCTACTACGTCAACGGCCAGCTCAGGGAGCAGAACAAGGACCTGATGTACTATGTACAGGCCAAACACAACGACGCCCTGACCACTAACCTAAGCTCTACGTTCAGCACACACATAGACCGCAACAAGGTGTTCAACCTGGGCATTGTCCTTGGTCAGAGCCGCGGCCGCCATTACCAGACCATGGACGACATGCTGGGAGGCGGCAGCTTCCACAACGTAAACTCCTACGCAGTGGGCACCTACGCAGCTTCGGACCCCCGCGTGCAGTACGACCTCAACACGGTGGGCACCCAGGGACTGGGCAAACTCATCTACGAAGGCGACAAGTTCGGCTATGACTATGACCTTACCGTGCGCCGCGGACTGCTCTGGAGCAGCTATACCGAGAATATCGGACGGCTGCATTACACCGTTGCCGCCAAGCTGGCGTACGACAACATGTACCGTAAAGGCTACATGCGCAACGGTATGTTCGCCGACAACTCATTCGGCAAGAGCAAGCAGTCCAACTTCCTGTCGGGCGGCTTCAAGTTCGGAAGCAACTACGACTTCGGCCACGGCCATGTCATCATGCTGGGTATAGGCTACGAGCACAGAGCTCCACAGGCCAATACTGCCTTTGTTTCGCCCGAAATGAACAACGACTTCGTAGACAATCTGCGCAATGAGCGCGTCTTCAGTTCCGAGGTAGGCTACCAGTACAAGAACTCCTGGCTCAATGCCAACGTGAACGCATACTACAGCAGGCTGACGAACGTAACCGAATGGCAGAACTATTACTTCGACGATATCAACTCCTTCTCCTATGTCTCCATGACTAACGTGAAGAAATCGTACTACGGCGTGGAGGCCGGATTGAAGTTCAAGCTCACCAGCTTCCTTGACCTGAAGACGATAGGAACCATCAGCGAGGCCAAGAACATCAACAACGCCAACGTGCGTTACCTCAACTCAACGTCGGCCAACTACACATCAGAGACCTTATATAATAAAGGTATGCGCGAGAACGGCACCCCGCTCACGGCTACCAGCGCAGGACTGAGCTTCCACCAGGGCGGCTGGTTCATCGACCTGAACGCCAACTGGTACGACCGCATCTACCTTTCCTATGCACCGAGCTACCGCTACAAGAGCACGCTCATTACCAGTGGTTCGATTGACAACGACGGAGAATACATCATCCCGGCACAGGCCAAGGGGCACGGAGGCTGGATGCTGGACGGCAGCATCGGCAAGTCGCTGCGCCTGAAGCACGGCTCGCTGAACTTCAACCTCATGGTTACCAACATCCTGAACAACCAGACAATCGTCTCGGGAGGCTACGAACAGAGCCGCAGCGACTACACCCTGAAAGACGACGGCACGCGTACCGACCGCGCCTACAAGTTCTCCAGGAACCCAAAGAAGTATTACGTATTCGGAACCAACGGCATGTTCCAGGTTTCATACAGATTCTAAAAGCACATCGAAATGAAAACATTAAAATACATTACCTTAGCTTTTGCCGGGCTGCTCATGGCTTCGTGCATGGGCGACAGCTATGCCGACCCGCAGGGAGAGACCTCTCCGTTCGGCAATCAGGAGATTACCGAGACCAATGTCATCACCATCGCCCAGCTGAAAGAGCAGTTTGCCAAAGAGATATCTACCGACTATCGAGACGGCAACAGCTACCGCCAGGTAACCGATGACATCAAAATCAAAGGCATCATTACCAGCAGCGACGAAGCCGGAAACATCTACAACGAGATTGCCCTGCAGGATGAAACGGGGGCCGTCATCATCGCCGTGGCCCAGGGAGGTATCTACGGCTTCCTGCCGGTGGGCACAGAAGTGCTCGTAGACCTCAAGGATCTCTATGTAGGCAACTACGGATTGCAGGCCGAAATAGGCGTACCCACGACCAATGCCAGCGGCTCCACCTACGTGGGGCGCATGAGCCGGGTCACCTGGGACAAGCATTACAAGATACTGAGTACCGGCAACACCGTTACGCCCGAACTCTTTGCCAACGGCGCCCAGCCCACGACATGGGACCTGAACAAAGACGGCGGCAAGCTGGGAGTGCTCAGAAACGTAACTCCCCTCTTCTGGTCGCGCGACTCCACCTACGCCAATGCCAACGCCGGAGCAGGCTCCAAGAGCTGGTATTTCGTAGAACAAGGCAGCAACGTGATGCTGTACAACAGCAACTTTGCTGACTTTGCGAACGCCGTTTTGCCCAATGCAAAGCTGAATATCACCGGCATCATCAAGCGTTACAACAACACTTGGGAAATCATTATCCGCTCACTGGCCGACGTGGAGGTTGTTACCGACCCGTACGCCAACATCGACGGAACCGGCCTGGGCACCGAGGAGTCGCCCTACAACGTAACCAGAGCGCTGAGCCTTGTTGCCAACGGAGCCAATGATGCCAACAAGAATATCTACATCAGCGGCATTATCTCCAGAGTGACCGAAGTGAGCACGCAGTACCACAACGCCACTTACTACATCTCAACCGACGGTACGGCCAACAACGAGCTGCAGGTGTTCCGCGGCAAGTACCTGGACGGAGCCGACTTTACAGCTGCAGATCAAATCAAGGCAGGCCAGAAGGTAACTCTCGTAGGCAAGCTCATAGACTACAACGGGACACCCGAAGTAGGTGCCAACAACAAGATTACCTCTCTTGAATAGTTAACATCAGACAACAGAACAGGAAATAAAAACAGATAGAAATATGAAAAAACTCATTTATTCAATGCTTGCCATGGCGCTTGTTGCCATGACTTTTACCAGCTGCGAAGATGTGCCGATGCCTTACGGCTGGCCATTTGAAAATACCGAAAATCCTACCCAGACCGCTGAACCCAAGGGAGACGGCACCGTGGAACATCCGTTTAACGTGGCCGGAGCCGAGAACTACATCGCCAGCGGAGGCGATGCAAACGCGGTGGTGTACGTTGAAGGCACCATATCAGAGATTAAGAGCATAGACACTTCCAACTATGGCAATGCCGAATACTTCATCTCCGACGACGGTACCACCAAGGGGCAGTTCACCGTGTACCGCGGTTACGCCCTGGGAAACAAGAAGTTCACCAGCAAAGATGAAATCAAGATTGGCGACAAGGTAGTTGTTTGCGGCAAGCTCGTAGACTTCAACGGCACCAAGGAATTCACCTCCGGCAACTACATCTACTCACTGAACGGCCAGACGGCTAAGCCCGCCGAGACCAATACACCTGAGACCGCATACACCGTAGCCGAAGCTATTGCCAAGATAAAGGACGGCACAGCCCCGTCAGAGGGCGTTTACGTAAAAGGCATCATCTCCGAGGTAACATCCTACAACGCAACGTACAAGAGCATTACCTATTACATTTCGGACGACGGCAAGGCCAAAGACCTGCAGGTGTATTCGGGCAAAGGACTCAACGGAGCCGACTTTACAGGCAAGGAAGACCTGAAAGTAGGCCAGAGCGTAGTGATTTTCGGAATTCTCAAGGACTACAACGGCAAACCTGAGATTGACAAGGAAAACAAGCTGATATCCATCTCCGGCGCCAGCACTCCCGGCTCGCAGGAGAGTACAGCCGAGTCTCCGCTCACCGTGGCCCAGGCCATCAGTCTCGTTACTGCCGACCCCACTTACAGCAAAGAGGTATTTGTAAAGGGCACCATCTCCGAGATTAAGTCATACAATGGCACGTACAAGAGCATTACCTACTATATTTCAGACGACGGCACCACCACCGGCCAGCTGCAGATTTACTCCGGCAAGGGTAAGGACGGAGCCGACTTTGCCAGCAAGGACGACCTGAAAGTAGGAGAAACCGTGGTGGTTAACGGATTGCTCAAGAGCTACAACGGTACGCCGGAGATTGACAAGAACAGCAAGATTGTTACCCCCGGCAGCACAACTCCGGGCACAACCGGAGGCATAGGAACCGTTTCGGGCAACACCATCACTGTCAAGGCAGCCGACTTCAAGTTAGAGAACGCCAAGGACATGGGCACGCAGACGCTGGCCGACGGTACCAAGTTGACCTTTGACAAGGGCACCAACACCAATGCACCGAAGTTCTATACAGCCGGTGACGGCACCATCCGCATGTATCCAACCAACAAGGTAGACATCGTATCGGGCAAGAAGATAGCCAGCATCACACTCAACTGCGACTCTTACAACGGCACTGACTACACGGCCGAGGGGCTGCTCAAGTCGGCTCCGGGTACGGTAGCCCTTGACAAACTTGTCTACACCGTGAGCGGCATCAATGCCACCAGCCTCACCCTGACCAACGGCGCAGAGGGTACAGGCGGCACCAAGCAGCTGCGAATTGTCTCCATGACAATTACTTACGCCAACTAAAAATATTCTCAAAATATTTGGCAGGGTGCATAATTCTTTGTAATTTTGCACCCTGTTACGTTGTGTAGCAAATCAATTAATAACAAATATATTTAGATTACAATGAAAAAAGGTATTCACCCAGAAAACTATCGCCCCGTCGTATTTAAGGATATGTCCAACGGCGATATGTTCCTTACACGTTCTACATGCAAGAGCACAGAGACAGTAGAATTTGAAGGAGAAACTTACCCGGTGGTAAAAATCGAAATCTCAAGCACCTCTCACCCGTTCTATACAGGCAAGAGCAAGCTCGTAGACACAGCAGGACGCGTTGACCGCTTCATGAACCGCTACGGTAAGCTGAAGAAGTAATATATCTGTTCGGTAAGTATATATTCCCAAAAAGAAGTGCGTCCTAACGTAGTTGCATATACGTTAGGCCGCACTTTTGCTTTTTCAAACCCACACCAAACCATGCACAAACTCAAGATTATTATCTATTCCCTGCCCCTTTTGATGGCACTTGCTGCCTGCAGTGGCAACGACAACGGCACCGATAACGGCGGCAGCAACACCGTAAAGAACGAGAACGGCAACAAGATTGCTGCTTCAGCCCCGGCCGACATCCTGCGATTGGAATTTCCACGCGTAAAGGGCGGCACCAGTCAGGTAATCGTGCACCGCACGGCCCAGTACGGCATGACCTACGCCTTGGAGTGGGACCACCAGAAAAGGGCGCAGCGCTGGACCTGCTTCCGGATTTACAAGGACAACGCCGTGAAGAACTGGAGCCGCTACCAGTGGGAAGGAACCAGCTGGGGAGGCGACCCCTTCCAGCCCGACCCACTCGTACCGCTGGGCGAGCAGCCCAACGTGAGGGGCGAATTCAGCGGCAGTTACTACCCCAACTCCAACTCTTATTACCAGCGCGGGCACATCTGTGCATCCGAGGACAGGGTCTATTCGCAGGAAGCCAACGAGCAGACGTTCTACATGACCAACATGATGCCGCAGGTGGGAAACTTCAACGGGGGGATATGGATGAAAATGGAAGACCGCGTCCGCTCGCTGGCCAAGTCGGTAGACACGCTCTACGTGTGCAAGGGCGGCACCATCGACAACGGCAGCCAGATAGTAGGGCGCACCAAGAGTGGATTCATCGTGCCCCGCTACTTCTTCATGGCGCTGCTGGGCAAGAACAAGCAGGGCTACAAGGCCTTGGCTTTCTGGGCTGAGCACCTCAACGTCGACAAAAGCAGCGACAACCTGAGCAACTACATCATCAACATCTCTACCCTGCAGCAACTCACCGGCATCGACTTCTTCTGCAATCTGCCCGACGACGTGGAGAACCATGTAGAGTCGCTCAGCGCCGAGAGCGTGAAGCGCGCCTGGGGCTTCCAGTAAAGCCTCCGCCCACCACTTGCCGCCCGTAAATACTCTGTTACCCTGTCTCAAGATGATAAAAGACAAAGTAACAGAGTGTTTTTTTATTGCAACGGGATTGCTGCCGGCTCGCTCCTTATCGTTAAAGACAGAGTAACAGAGTAGTTTTTTGATACTGAATGTTATTTTGTTACTATGTTTTTAAGCACCAGTTACGCTGCCATTTGAGTTTCGCTATTTTGTCTTTAACTTGCAGAGACAAAGTAACAGAATTGTACCTCGTTACATGGAAGTATGCTTCAAGGAGCTTGAAGCATACCTTCAAGGCGCTTAAAAGTGCCTTTCAAGAGGCTTGAAAGACACCTTTTACTTCCTCATCTATAATTTGCTGATTTCTAACAAATTACAAGTAGGTGTCAAAAATCTCTTTTTATGTCGGTTCAAAACGTTGTTGCAGGCATCATCCCCTCCTAACCTCCCCTTTCTAAGGGGAGGAATCGCAGCGACAAACTCTCTGATGTCAAAAGACTGATAGCTAAAAAATAGCCACAAAACAAACCAGTATCCTCCCCTTAGAAAGGGGAGGCGGAGGAGGGGATGACCGCATAGCAAGAAATAACAGGCCTGCTGCAGGCATCATCCCCTCCTAACCTCCCCTTTCTAAGGGGAGGAATTGCAGCGACAAACTCTCTGATGTCAAAAGACTGATAGCTAAAAAATAACCACAAGACAAACCAGTATCCTCCCCTTGGAAAGGGGAGGCGGAGGAGGGGATGACCGCATAGCAAGAAATAACAGGCCTGCTGCAGGCATCATCCTCACCTACCCTCCCCTTTCTAAGGGGAGGAATCGCAGCGACAAACTTTCTGATGTCAAAATGTTGATAATCAAAGAATAGCCACAAGACAAACCAGTATCCTCCCCTTGGAAAGGGGAGGCGGAGGAGGGGATGACCACATAGCAAGAAATAACAGGCCTGTTGCAGGCATCATCCCCTCCTAACCTCCCCTTTCCAAAGAGAAGAGCCATTACGGCAGACTCATCCATTATAAAAGAAGGAAGGACATGACCGAGAAGCCTTTTAACAGCCTCGGAACAAACAAAAACGACAGAAAAACAAACTAACAACAGGCAAAACGACTAATAAAGCAGACTATCCGCTTGCATTTTATCAATTAATCGCTATCTTTGCAAGCAAAATTACAGGATTTAAGTTAGTAGTTATGAGTAAACTGATTAAACCGGAAGGCTACCGCGCTCTGCTCGACAAACGAGAGACCGAGCAGGGCATTAAACTGATAAAGGACTTCTTCCAGCAGAACCTCGCTACCGAGCTGAGGCTCCGCCGCGTAACGGCACCGCTCTTCGTGCTCAAGGGATTGGGCATAAACGACGACCTGAACGGCGTGGAGCGGCCTGTCTCCTTCCCCATCAAGGACCTGAACGACGCCCGTGCAGAGGTGGTTCACTCGCTCGCCAAGTGGAAACGCCTCACGCTGGCCGAGTATGGCATAGAGCCGGGCTACGGCATCTACACCGACATGAACGCCATTCGCGCCGACGAGGAGCTGGACAACCTGCACTCTCTCTATGTTGACCAGTGGGACTGGGAGGCTGTTATCACGGCCCAGGACCGCACGCTGCAGTTCCTCAAAGACGTGGTAGAGCGCATCTACTCGGCCGTACTGCGCACGGAATATCTGGCCTGCGAGTGCTATCCACAGCTCAAGCCGTTCCTGCCTCGCACCATTCACTTCGTTCATAGCGAAGACTTGCTGCAGATGTATCCCAACATGAGCGCCAAGGAACGTGAAGACGCCATCTGCCGCAAGTACGGCTGCGTGTTCCTCATCGGCATAGGAGCCAAGCTGAGCAACGGCGAAAAGCACGACGGACGCGCGCCCGACTACGACGACTGGTCGACAGTTGCCGAGAACGGAAAGCAGGGGCTGAACGGCGACATACTGATTTGGTACCCCGTGCTGGAGCGCTCGTTCGAGCTTTCGTCAATGGGTATCCGCGTAGACAAGGAAGCTCTGCTGCGCCAGCTGAAGATAGAGGGCGAGGAAGAAAGGGAGCAACTGTACTTCCACCGGCAGCTGCTCGAGGGCAAACTCCCGCTGAGCATTGGCGGCGGTATCGGTCAGAGCAGGCTCTGCATGCTCATGCTCCACAAGGCTCATATAGGCGAGATACAGGCCAGCATCTGGCCTGCAGAAATGCGTGAGGAGTGTGAGCGCAGCGGTATGCCGCTCATTTAAGGGTTCAGGTGAGTTCGAGGTTGAGGGCGTTGCGTAGCTTTTCGATGGCTGTGTTCTTCTTTCTGATTTCATCGAAAACCTCGCGCTTGGTCAGTATCTTCTTCACTTCCTCGGGTTTGGCCAGGCGTATGGAGAGCTTCATGTCGCTGTTGTGCAGTCCGCGCGACAGCGTGGCATGGATGCGCCCCTCTATTTGCTTGATGTCGTCAAGCAGCAGTGGGTTGTCGGCCACTATCTCCACGTTGGGATAGTTGGTTATGACGGGCGTCATGTTCTTCATGCGCTGCGCCAGTCCGGTGTACTGCCGTGGCATGCGGTTGCACATGGCAATCCACTGCAGTTCCAGCTCGTCCTGGGTGAACGCGTGCTGTTCATCCGGGGCGGGCTGTTCTTCTTCCTTGTCCTTGGCATAGTCGGGCTTGTCAGGACCTCGCAGGATGTCCTTGAAGGTCATGCCGATGGCGCCCAATTTCAGCACGGGCTTGGAGTTGGCGGCAGTGTCTTCAACAGGTTGGGGGGTAGCCGAAGGCGTGGGGACAGCATCCCGGTGGCGCGCTGCCTTCGTGGGGCGGGCTATCGGCTTCTCAGCGGCAACCACCCTGGAGGCTGCCTGGGGCTGAGATACTATCAGGTTCTTGAACAGGGATTTCAATCGTTTGGGGCTGCGCCCCGCGCCGGGCACGTCTTCGTCCTCGGGCTGGGTAATCTGCGCAACCTGTATGAGCGTGAGCTCTGCCAGCAGCCGTTTGTTGCTGCTCTGGCGGTAGTTGATGTCGCAGCTGTTGAGTATCTGCAGCGCTTTATAGAGGAATGTAGCGGGGCACTTCTGTGCCTGCTCGCTGTACTTGAGCCGCTGTTGCTCGCTCACCTCCAGCAGGGGCAGCGTCTCGGGGTTCTTGGCCATGAGCACGTTGCGCATGTGGGAGGCCAGTCCGTTCATCATGTTGCCGCCGTCGAAGCCTTTCTCGATAACGGAATTGAACAGAAGCATGATGTCGGGAACCTTGTTCTGCAGGGCCAGGTCGGTAATGCGGAAGTAGTTGTCGCTGTCGAGTACGTTGAGGTCTTCGAGCACTTTGCGGTACGTGATGTTGCCTTGGCAGAAGCTGGCGGCCTGGTCGAAGATGGAAAGGGCATCACGCATGCCGCCGTCGGCCTTCTCTGCTATCACGTTGAGGGCCTCCTCCTCGTAGCTTATGGATTCCTTCTGGGCCACCATCTTCAGGTGGTTGATTATTTCGGAAACCGTCATCCGCTCGAAATCATATATCTGGCAGCGGCTGATGATGGTGGGTAGAATCTTGTGCTTCTCTGTAGTGGCGAGGATGAAGATGACATGCGCGGGCGGCTCCTCAAGTGTTTTGAGGAATGCGTTGAATGCAGCCTGCGACAGCATGTGCACCTCGTCGATGATGAACACCTTGTACTTGCCCGTCTGCGGCGGAATTTGCGTCTGCTCCATCAGGCTTTTGATGTTCTCGACGGAGTTGTTGCTGGCTGCGTCGAGTTCGAAGATGTTGTACGAACGGCCCTCATTAAAGGACTTGCAGCTCTCACACTGGTTGCATGCCTCGCCGTCGGCAGAGGGGTTCTCGCAGTTAATGGCCTTGGCGAAGATGCGGGCACAGGTTGTTTTGCCTACGCCGCGCGGGCCGCAGAACAGATAGGCGTGGGCCAACTTTCCGCTCTTCACGGCATTCTTCAGCGTGGTAGTAAGGGCTGCCTGGCCCACAACGGAGTCGAATGTCATCGGGCGGTACTTGCGTGCCGATACGATATAGTTTTCCATTTTATTTTCATCTTGTTGCTTGCAAAAGTAACTAAAAAAGTCGAGAATCTCAATTATATTTCCTATTTTTGCACCCGGAAAGAGAAACAATATGAACAGTCGTCTACGTGTAGTTTGGAGTTTCCTCAGCCATTATAAGTATCTTATCGTGGTTGTGCTGGGCATTCTCGTCGTCGGATTTCTCGATGAGAACAGCTTCATGAAGCGAATCCAGTACGAAATGCAGATAGACGACCTCGAAGTGCAGATATCCAAGTACAACAAACAGCACGATGCCGATGCCAAGAAGCTGCGTGAAATCAAGCGAAATCCCAAGGCCATAGAGAAGATAGCACGCGAACGCTACTTCATGAAGGCATCGGATGAGGATATCTTCGTACTGAGCGACGACGAGAAACCGACTGAAGAACAAAATGAAACAACTGAATAAGACTCAAAGTCTGATATTTCTGGCCGGAGGCGTGCTGATGGTCATTGGCGCAGGTTGCTACGCTTTCATGTGGCAGGAGAAAGTGGTGTGCTGGGTGTTCCTGCTGGGCACGGTTCTTTTCTCGCTCATGCAGCTCATGCAAAGCTACGAGGGCAACAACCCCGTTATCCGCAGGTTGAAGAGCATTCAGGGCATAGCAGACTTGTTCTTCGTGCTCTCCGGCATCCTCATGGCCGACTCCGCGTATCAGTTCCTGCTGCCTCTGTTCAACAATCGGAGCGGCAGTGGCTATCTTAACTACATCCAGTACGTGTACAACAAGTGGGTAATTCTGCTGCTCATAGCCGCCATTCTGGAGATATATACCACCCACCGGCTGGCTCATGAATTACGGAAAGAAGAGGGCAAAGAATGAAATTCCCAAAAAATTATAAAAGAGCAAGAATTTCATTTAATTTGCATAAAAATCTTTCTCTACATCAATTATAGATATTACCTTTGTCAGACAAGAACAAGAAAACGGTTTATGAATAAAGTATTATACGCGTTTATCACTCTGTTGGCGCTCACTTCGTGTGCGGATACCTTTGATATTCAGGGGAGCTCAAATGTTTCCACCCTGGATGGACGCAAGCTGTACCTCAAGGTTCTGAAGAATAATGACTTCAAGAATCTGGATTCCTGCGATGTTGTGCATGGCCAGTTCAGCTTCTCCGGTACCGTAGACTCCGTGCGCATGGCCAGCATCTTCATGGATGATGAAAGCGTACTGCCGCTGGTCTTGGAAGGTGGAGACATCCTGATAAAGATAGACAACACCCAGCAGAACGTGAGCGGAACCCCTCTGAACGATAAACTTTTCAAGTTCTTCAATAAATACACGCAACTTAAAAACCAGGAGGCAGAACTCGTACACAGGCATGACCAGGCCATCATGAATGGCGGCGACATGGATGCCGTTAATGCCCACCTCAATGCCGAGGCCATGAAACTGTCCAAGCAGGAGGACGATTTGGTGACAAACTTCGTGACCGAGAACTTCGACAACGTGCTGGGAGCAGGCGTGTTCTTCCTGGTCACCATAGGCAACGAATATCCCATGCTCACTCCCTGGATAGAAGACATCATGAGCAAGGCCACCGATAACTTCAAAAAAGACCCCTACGTGAAGGACTACTATCAGAAAGCACAGGAGAACGAGCAGATTATGAACGGCCTGAAAGATACTCCCGCACCGCAGGCCCCGCCTGCAGCAGTGCAGCCGGAGACGGCTCCCGCTCCTACGCCCAGCGACCTGGCAAAGCCGTCGGAAGCCCCGCAGGCTAACTGACAAGTAAGAAACGAATGACAAATAGATGAAGATAAGGATTGTTGGTGGGACGGTAGTAAACGAGGGACGGTCATTCAAGGCCGACATCGTGACAGAAAACGACCGTATTGCTGAGATTATCGAAGATACGAAAACTCCCCGTGGAAGCTACAATCAAGAAGTAGATGCCACGGGGTGTTTTGTTTTACCGGGCGTCATTGATGAGCATGTGCACTTCCGGGAGCCCGGACTTACGCGCAAGGGCGACATCGGGAGCGAGAGCCGGGCGGCAGCTTACGGAGGCGTAACGTCCTACTTCGAGATGCCCAACACCGTGCCCCAGACCACTACTCCGGAGGCGCTGGCCAGCAAGTTTACACTTGCACGCGAGAAAAGCCACGTAAACTACAGCTTTTTCTTTGGCGCCACAAACGACAATGCGCCGCTTTTCAAGCAGCTGGACTGCCACAGCATTCCCGGCATCAAGCTCTTCATGGGAGCCAGCACGGGCAACATGCTCGTCGACAAGACGGACTCCCTGGCCCTTGTATTCCGCACCGCAGCCGATTTAGGGCTGCCTGTAATGACGCATTGCGAGGACACCGCCCTCATCAACCGCAACATGAGCGAGGCCAAAAAACGGTATGGCGACGACCCGCCCATAGCGCTCCACCCGCTCATCCGCTCGGCCCAAGCCTGCTTCAACAGCAGTTCGCTGGCCGTAAGGCTGGCCCGCGAGAACGGCACCCGCCTCCACATAGCCCATGTAAGTACAGCAGCCGAATTGGAACTGATAACTGCCAACGCCCCTGCCGAGGCTCTCCCGCAGATTACGATGGAGGCTACACCGGCCCATCTCTTTTTCTCCGACGCCGATTATCACGACCTTGGCGCACGCATCAAGTGCAACCCGGCCGTGAAGACGGATGCCGACCGCGCCGCATTACGCAAAGCGCTGGCCGACGGACGCATAACTTGCATAGGCACCGACCACGCCCCCCACGAGCTTGCCGACAAGCAGGGCGGATGCGCCAAGGCCGCCTCGGGCATGCCGATGGTGCAGTTCTCGCTGCCCCTGATGCTGGAGCTGGTTGACCGGAAGGTGCTTACCATCGAGCGGCTTGTCGAGCTTATGAGCCACAACCCGGCCCGGCTGTTCGGCGTAAACGGCCGCGGATACCTCCGCAAGGGCTGCAAGGCCGACATTGTTATCGTGAAGCCGCATTCGCCCTGGACCGTTACGGAGCGCACGATACAGAGCAAATGCAAATGGAGCCCGCTGCTGGGGCACCGCTTCAGCTGGCAGATACGGCAGACGCTCTGCAACGGCCGCCTGATTTACAACCTGGGGCAGTTCGACGAAAGCAGCCGGGGCGAGGCCATCAACTTCAGATAAGGCGCCCTTGCCCGGGGCATACACAAACGAAATGGAACTGAAGAAGCACATAGACTACAGCATTAACGAGATATCCCCTTACATCAACTGGATTTATTTCTACCATGCCTGGGGACTCAACGGCAAGCCCGCCGCCGAGCGGGAGAAGCTGCGCGCCGAGGCCGAGGACATGCTCCGCGAGTTCCAGGGGCGATACCTTACGCATGCGGTGTTCGGCATCTTCCCCGCCAACAGCGACGGCGACGACCTCCTGGTGGCCGGTACGCGCATACCGCTACTGCGCCAACAGCGCCCCGCTCATGAGGGTGAACCCAACCTCTGCTTGTCCGACTTCGTCCGTCCGCTCTCCTCCGGCAAGCCCGATGAGGTGGGTCTCTTTGCCACAACCGTTGATGCAGCCATGGAACAGGACTACAAGGGCGACGCCTACAGGCAGCTGCTGTCGCAGACACTGGCCGACCGGCTGGCCGAGGCCACGGCCGAACGCATGCACCAGCAGGTGCGTACAACCTTCTGGGGCTATGCACAGGCCGAGCAGCTCTCCATGAGCGAGCTGCACCTTGAGCACTATCAGGGCATCCGCCCGGCCGTGGGCTATCCCTCGCTGCCCGATACGAGCCTCAACTTCATCCTCTCCGGCCTCATCGGCATGAAGGATATCGGCATCCGACTCACCGAGAGCGGCATGATGACGCCCCACGCCAGCGTCTCCGGTTTCATGTTCTCTCACCCCCAATCACGATATTTTGACCTCGGAAAGATAGGCGAAGACCAGCTTACTGACTACGCCCGCCGCCGCGGCATACCCGTTGAGCTGATGCGGCGCTTCCTTGAATCGAGCTTGTTGAAAAGATGATAGCACGCATTTTCATACCCATCATATTGGCGATAGTGCTGCCCGACCTTTATATATACGTGCACTATCTGAGCCGCCGCAACAGAATGAGGTGGTGGAAACGGCTGCTGTGGTGGCTGCCGGGCCTGCTCATGATGGCCTACACAGTGGGGCTGACCTCCATCCACAACTTTGCACCCGACGACATGTCGTGGCTCAGCCTCTATCTCATCCTCGTTGGGCTCTTCGTAATGCCCAAAGCCATCTTCGTACTCTGCTCCGCACTGGGCCTGGCATGGTGCCGTCTGCGCCACTCGCACCACAATTGGGGCAACCTGGTGGGGCTCCTGCTCGCCGTGTTTGCGGTGTACGTGCTGCTCTACGGGTCGCTGTTGGGCTACCGCAAGCTGGAGGTAAAGCACGTTGACGTGTATTTCAAGGACCTGCCCCCGGCGTTCGACGGCTATCGCATCGTACACTTCAGCGACCTGCACCTGGGCACTTTCCAGGGCGGATACGAGCAGTTGGTTGAACGCGACATCGACAGCATAAACGCCCAGCAGGCCGACCTGATAGCCTTTACGGGCGACTTGCAGAACCTGCAGCCGGCCGAACTCTACCCATTCCAAGACATGCTGGGCCGGCTTAAGGCCAAGGACGGCGTCTTCTCCGTACTGGGCAACCACGATTACAGCATGTACATAGACGCCGACCCGGCCGTGAAGGTGGCCAACGAGCGCGAAACCGTGTCGCGCCAGCGCCAGTTCGGCTGGAACGTACTGCTCAACGAGCACCGCTCCATCCACCGCGGACAGGACTCGATAGTCATTGCCGGCGAGGAGAACGACGGCAAGAAGCCCTTTCCCCACAAAGCCAATTTGGAGCAAACGCTGCAGGGCGTGGACGCCGGAGCCTTCGTGGTGCTGCTGCAACACGACCCTTCGGCGTGGCGGCGCACCATCCTCTCGTCCTCTCAGGCACAGCTCACGCTGAGCGGTCACACGCATGGCGGGCAGCTGAGTATCTTCGGTTTCCGCCCTTCTCATCTGGTTTGCCGCGAAGACTGCGGCCTCTACATGGAGGCCGACCGTGCCATCTACGTTTCTGCCGGTCTGGGCGGACTCGTCAGGTTCCGCTTTGGCGTGCCGCCGGAGATAGCAGTCATCACCTTGCATAAACTCCAATAACATGAAATACCTGTACCGTCTCTATCAGCTCTTCATTGTGTTGCCGCTCTTCCTGGTGGCATCCGTGCTCACCTCCCTGGTAACAGTTATCGGCTGCCTCATAGGCAACGGCCACTTCTGGGGCTACTATCCCGGCAAGTGGTGGTCAATAGTTGCCGTGCGGCTGTGCCTGCTTCCCATCCGCATCAAGGGCAGGGAGAACCTCGAAAAGGGGCAGTCGTACGTCTTCGTGAGCAACCATCAGGGCGCGTTCGATATCTTCGTAATCTACGGGTTCCTAAACCGGAACTTCAAATGGATGATGAAGAAGGGCATCCGCCGCATCCCCCTGGTGGGCATAGCCTGCGAGGCGGCTCACCACATCTTTGTAGACAGGAGCGGCCCCAGCAAGGTGCGGGCCACCTACGACAAGGCCCGCGAGATACTGAAGGAGGGCATGTCGCTCGTCGTTTTCCCCGAAGGCTGCCGCACCTTCACCGGTCACATGGGTTTGTTCCGCCGCGGTGCCTTCATGCTGGCCGACGAGTTGCAGCTGCCGGTGGTGCCGCTGACCATCAACGGGTCGTTCAACGTGCTGCCGCGCATGCGCGACTGGCGCTTCGTAACCTGGCATCCGCTCACCCTGACCATCCACAAGCCCATCGCGCCCAAGGGCAAAGGGCCCGACAGCGTGAAGCAGACAATGGACCAGGCCTACGCTGCCGTGATGGGCGGACTGGTGCCCGAGTACCAGGGTTACGTAGAGAATCCGGACCAGTAGCAGGCCTGCGGCAAAGCCGGTTGGGGCAAGTGCGAAAACAGAAGCTATGCTTCAAGCCGCCTGAAGGTACCGTTCAGGGGACTTGAAGGTATGGGTCAAGAGGCTTGAATGATACCTCTGCTGCAACGCCCGCCGGCAGGCAGTTCAGGCGGAGCTAAAAAAATATCCTCCCGCCCGGCTGTAATCACCAATCTTTTATTATCTTTGCAACTATTAAAAGCGATACACCTATGGAGCAGAACGACAGCATCGTCATCATTCCCACATACAACGAGAAGGAGAACATCGAGAAGATAATCCGCGCGGTGTTCGGCCTCGAGAAGCGTTTCCACATCCTCATCATCGATGACGGCAGCCCCGACGGCACCGCCTCGATAGTTCACCGCCTCATGGAGACCGAGTTCAGCGACCGCCTCTTCATCATCGAGCGCAGCGGCAAGCAGGGACTTGGCACGGCCTACATAGCCGGTTTCAAGTGGTCTCTGGCCCGTCAGTACGAGTATATATTCGAGATGGACGCCGACTTCAGCCACGATCCCAACGACCTTCCACGCCTCTACGCGGCCTGCCACGACGAGGGCAACGACGTGGCTATAGGCTCCCGCTACGTGAGCGGCGTGAATGTGGTGAACTGGCCCATGGGTCGGGTGCTGATGAGTTACTTCGCCTCGCAGTACGTTCGGCTCGTTACGGGCTTCAGCATACACGACACCACGGCCGGCTTTGTGTGCTACCGCCGCCGTGTTCTCGAGACCATACCGCTGGACGAGGTACGTTTCAAGGGCTACGGGTTCCAGATCGAGATGAAGTTCACAGCCTACAAGATAGGCTTCCGCATCAAGGAAGTGCCCGTGGTCTTCGTGAACCGCCGCGAGGGAACAAGCAAGATGAGCGGCGGTATCTTCGGCGAAGCCTTCTTCGGCGTGATACGCCTGCGCCTCGACGGATGGTTCCGCAAGTACCCCACGATAAAGAATTAAACCTTACCGCGAGCGCCTGACCGGGCACTCACAGTGCCATGGACCGGCTGCGCGATGCCGGCGGCACAGCGGGCCGGGCGTTTCGGTTACGCTACATGCCTCCGCCTGCCGGGGGCCTCATGAGCTATCCGATGAATATAACAGACATCATTCAACTTTACGGAGCGTCGCCAAAGGCCGGAGCGCTCCTGAAGACCCTGCAGGAAGACTCCGTACGGAACGTTTTCCTGCAGGGTCTCGTGGCCTCTTCGGCCCCCATGGCCTTTGCTTCCGTGGCCTCGCGCCTGCACCGCCCCGTGCTTTTCATGCTGCAGGATGCCGACGAGGCCGGCTACTTCTATCACGACCTCACGCAGCTGTTGGGCCAGGAGAGCGTGCTCTTCTTCCCCTCCACCTACCGCAGGGCTGTGAAGTACGGCCAGCGAGACAGTGCCAACGAGATACTGCGGACGGAGGTTCTGGCCCGCCTCTCTGCCCTCTCTGGGGGCAGCAACGGGCCGGCGGAGGCGCTGTTCATCGTTACCCATCCCGATGCCCTGGCCGAGCTGGTGGTGAACAGGCAGCGGCTGGACGAGCGCCGGCTCTCTCTCAAGGCCGGACAGCGCGTTACCGTAACCGCTGTTGAGCAGACCCTGCGCCGGTTCGGCTTCCGGTTGGAGGACTATGTCTATGAACCGGGCCAGTACGCCGTGCGTGGCAGCATCCTCGACGTGTACTCCTACTCGTGCGAGTTCCCGTTCCGCATCGACTTCTTCGGCGACGAGATTGACACCATCCGCACCTTCGAGGTGCAGGACCAGCTGTCAAAAGACCGCCGCACGGAGGTGGAGATTGTGCCCGAACTGGCCTCCATCGAGGCAGAGAAGATACCTTTCCTGAGCTTCCTGCCTGCCAACACGCTCCTTGTTGCCAAGGATTTTGAGTACATTCGCGATACGATAGGCCACATCTACGGCGAGGGTTTCTCCGCCCAGGCACTCACTGAACAGCTCGAAGGGGCCACGGAAGTGGAGCAGGAGCAAATCAGGCGCAGCCTCATCAAGGAGAACATGCTCTGCAGCGCCACGCAGTTTGCCGAATCGGTAGGATCCTTCAAGAAGATTGTCTTTGGCGCGGCGGCCTCTGTCTCGGCCAAGCAGAAGAGTCTGCTGGCCTCATCCGGCACTGCCGCAACTGCCGGTCAGGCCACGCTCAACTGGCAGATATCGCCGCAGCCGCTGTTCCACAAGAACTTCGACCTGCTCCGTCAGTCGCTCGAAGACTATCTGTTGCAGGGCTACAAGCTCTACATCCTGGCCGACAGCAAGAAGCAGCAACAGCGTCTGCGCGATATTTTTGACGAGCTGGGAACCGACCCCGAGCGCTCGCCTTCTAACGAGCAGCGGTCGTCTGTATCGTTCATGCCCGTTGACAAGACCCTGCACGAGGGTTTTGCTGACAACGAACTGAAGCTCTGCTTCTTCACCGACCACCAGATCTTCGACCGTTTTCACAAGTACAGTCTGCGCAGCGACAGCGCCAGAGCTGGCAAGATGGCGCTCACTATGAAGGAGCTGCAGGAGATGGAGCCAGGAGATTACATCGTGCACGTTGACTTCGGCATCGGCAAGTTTGGCGGTCTGGTTCGCGTACCCACACCAGAGGGCGGCTACCAGGAAGTTATACGCATCATCTACCAGAACAACGACAAGGTTGATGTTTCCATTCACTCGCTCTACAAGATAAGTAAATACCGCAGCCAGGACAGTGGAGAGGCCCCGAGGCTTAGCACCTTGGGCACCGGAGCATGGGAGCGGCTCAAGGAACGCACAAAGAAAAGGATTAAGGATATAGCCCGCGACCTCATTCGCTTGTACGCCAAGCGGCGCCAGGAGAAAGGTTTTGCCTACAGCGCCGACTCATTCATGCAGCACGAACTGGAGGCCAGCTTCCTTTATGAGGACACACCCGACCAGCTGAAAGCCACCCAGGAGGTGAAAAGCGACATGGAGAGCGCCCGCCCCATGGACCGGTTGGTATGCGGCGACGTGGGCTTCGGCAAGACCGAAGTGGCCGTGAGGGCGGCCTTCAAGGCTGCCTGCGACTCCAAGCAGGTGGCCGTCATGGTGCCCACTACGGTGCTGGCATTCCAGCATTACCAAACTTTCAGGGGCCGGTTGAAGGACTTTCCCGTCAGGGTAGACTATCTCTCGCGGGCCCGCTCGGCCAAACAGACCAAGCAGGTGCTGGCCGATTTGGAGGCCGGAAAGATTGACATCCTCGTAGGAACGCACAAGCTTATCGGCAAAAACGTAAAGTGGCACGACCTCGGTCTGCTCATCATAGACGAGGAACAGAAGTTCGGAGTCTCCACGAAGGAACGCCTCCGCACGCTCAAGACCAACGTCGACACCCTCACCATGAGTGCTACGCCCATTCCGCGGACGCTCCAATTCTCGCTCATGGGTGCCCGCGACATGAGCATTATACGCACACCGCCGCCCAACCGTTACCCCATCCACACCGAGCTTGCTACCTACGGACACGACGTGATAGCCGATGCCATCAACTTCGAGATGAGCCGCAACGGGCAGGTCTTCTTCGTCAACGACCGCATCTCCAACCTTCCGGAGATTGCCAGCCTCATCAGGAAGCACGTGCCCGATTGCCGCATAGCCATCGGCCACGGTCAGATGTCGCCCGACGAGCTGGAGAACATCATCATGGGTTTCATCAACTACGACTACGATGTGCTGCTTTCAACCACCATCGTAGAGAACGGCATCGACATTCCCAACGCCAACACCATCATCATAAACGATGCTCACCGCTTCGGACTCTCGGACTTACACCAGATGAGAGGCCGCGTGGGGCGCTCCAACCGCAAGGCTTTCTGCTACCTGCTGGCCCCGCCCAAGAGCGTGCTCACACCCGAGGCGCGCCGCCGGCTGGAGGCACTGGAAACCTTCTCCGAGCTGGGCAGCGGCTTCAACCTGGCCATGCAGGACCTCGACATACGCGGAGCGGGCAACCTGCTGGGTGCCGAACAGAGCGGATTCATGGAGGACCTGGGCTACGAGACCTATCTGAAGATAATCAAGCAGGCCATGGCCGAGCTCCGTAACGAGGCCGACACCTACCTGGATGCCGGCGACGAAAGGGGCCGAGAGGCTGTGGCAGCATTTGTGAAGGATGCCTCCGGCGACGATTTTGTTGACGACTGTGCCATCGAGAGCGACCTGGAGATGTACTTCCCCGACAGCTACGTGCCCGGCTCCAGCGAGCGCATGCTGCTGTACCGGGAGCTTGACAACATTACGGACGACCGCGATTTGGAGGCTTACCGCCAGCGTATCATCGACCGCTTCGGCCCTGTGCCCAAGGAGGGAGAGGAACTCATGAACGTTGTAGCGCTGCGCCGCATCGGCAAGAGGCTTGGTTGTGAGAAGATAACCCTGCGCCAGGGGCGCATGAACATGCAGTTCGTAGGCAATCCGCAGAGCCTTTACTACCGCAGCCAGGCCTTCGACCGCATTCTTTCCTACATC
The DNA here is from genome assembly GCF_900111525.1 of Prevotella sp. kh1p2. Taxonomy (NCBI): domain Bacteria; kingdom Pseudomonadati; phylum Bacteroidota; class Bacteroidia; order Bacteroidales; family Prevotellaceae; genus Prevotella; species Prevotella sp. kh1p2. The sequence continues at coordinate 128,342 of NZ_FOHY01000004.1, read as the reverse complement.
GGGCGCAACCCCCGCCGGTGCGACCTGAAGGAAATCAACGGCCGCAGGCTGATGCACGTCAGTAGCGTGGCATCGGTCGGGGAGGCCGTGGCCGTGCTGCGGGACATAGAGAAGGGGCAGGCTGAAAGCTGAAGGCGCGGTTGCAGAAGCCCCCTGTCAGGCAGCCTGAATGAATGAAAAAAAGGGGCTGAAGGATAACTTCGTGAACTTTCGACACTTGTCGCACGATGATGCGACAGGTGTCAAACGATTGTGCGACAAGTGTCGAAAGTTCACGAAGCACATCTTTTGAAAGCCCTCCGGCCAATTCCGGCAACTCCAGGGCAGGCTTCCCGCCCCCTGCCCCACTTGTTTCCGCACGCCATCCACAAAAAAACAGCCGGGCAACAAGCATCTACGCTTGCTGCCCGGCCGACTATATAATAAGGTGACAAGCCGCGGCACTTACACCTGCGGCACAGCCTTGAGGTTCTCGGCTATCTCCTCGTCGGTTACTGTATAGTTGTTCAGGTCGCCGTTAATGTAGCTGTCGTAGGCCGTCATGTCCAGCAGTCCGTGGCCCGAAAGATTGAAGAGGATGACCTTCTGCTCACCCGTTTCCTTGCACTTCTTGGCCTCGCGTATAACGGCAGCTATGGCGTGGCTGCTCTCCGGAGCCGGGATGATGCCCTCGGTGCGGGCAAAGAGCATGCCGGCGGCAAAGGTTTCGAGCTGCGGAATGTCTACGCCGTGCATGTAGCCGTCCTTGAGCAGCTGGCTGATAATGACGCCCGCGCCGTGGTAACGCAGGCCTCCGGCGTGGATGTTGGCCGGCTTGAAGTCGTGCCCCAGGGTGAACATGGGCAGCAGGGGCGTGTATCCGGCCTCGTCGCCGAAGTCGTATTCAAACTTTCCCCGTGTGAGTTTGGGGCAGCTGTTGGGCTCTGCCGCGATGAACTCGGTGCGTTTGCCGTCCTTGAGGTTATGGCGCATGAAGGGGAAAGCTATGCCGCCGAAGTTGCTTCCGCCACCAAAGCAGGCGATGACGGTATCGGGATATTCGCCTGCCATTTGCATCTGCTTCTCTGCCTCCAGCCCTATGATGGTTTGGTGCAGAGCCACGTGGTTGAGTACAGAGCCCAGGGTGTACTTGCAGTTGGGCGTGGTGGTGGCCAGTTCTATGGCCTCGGAGATGGCCGTTCCGAGCGAGCCGGGGTGCGTGGGGTCGCGGGTGATGATGTCTTTTCCGGCACGCGTCGACATTGATGGCGACCCCTCGACCGTTGCACCGAACGTTCGCATGATGAAGGAGCGGTAGGGTTTCTGCTGCAAACTTATCTTTACCTGGTACACGGCGGCCTCAAGGCCGAAGATTCTGGCCGCATAGCTGAGCGCTGCTCCCCACTGTCCGGCCCCCGTCTCGGTAGTAACATTGGTCACGCCTTCCTGCTTGCAGTAGTAGCATTGGGGCAAGGCAGAGTTTATCTTGTGCGAACCGAGGGGGTTGGTGCTTTCGTTCTTGAAGTAGATGTGGGCCGGCGTGTCGAGTGCCTGCTCCAGTTCGTAGGCCCGCACCAGCGGTGTGGAGCGGTAGAACCTGTACTTCTCGAGCACCGCCTCGGGTATGTCAATCCATGCGTGCTGCTGGTCGAGCTCCTGCTTGGAGCACTCCAGGCTGAAGATGTGTGCCAGGTCGTCGGCTTTCAGCGGCTCGTGCGTGGCCGGATTGAGGGGCGGCAGAGGCTTGCTAAGCATGTCGGCTTGGATGTTGTACCACTGTGTAGGGAGCTCGCTCTCCTGCAGTAAAAACTTTTTTTGTCGCATATTCATGAAGCGTTGGTTAGATTTTTACACGGACAAAGGTACTAAAAATAGTTCTATCAGAGGCCTTTAATCGGCAATCTTTTCGTAATTTTGCACGCATGATTATCATTCTGACCATCTTCCTTTACTTCTGCGTGCTGCTGGTATTCAGCAGGCTGACGGCCCGGACGACCGACAACGACACCTTCTTCAGAGCCAACCGCAAGTCGCCCTGGTACATGGTGGCCTTCGGCATGATAGGAGCATCCATCTCGGGCGTGTCGTTCGTCTCGGTGCCGGGCATGGTTCTGAAAACCGGCATGACCTACATGCAGACCTGCATCGGCTTCATCTTCGGCTATATAGCGGTGGCTTTTCTGCTCCTGCCCGTATATTACAGGCTCAACCTGACCACCATCTACAGCTATCTGCAGCAGCGGCTGGGCGAGCGGTCGTACAAGACGGGCGCGGCATTCTTCCTCCTTTCGAAGATGACGGGGGCCGCCGTGAAGTTCTACGTGGTGTGTATCATCCTGCAGGAGTTCGTGCTCAATGCCCTGGGAGTTCCCTTCGCGCTTACGGTAACGGTGCTGGTGGCGCTCATCTGGCTGTACACGCGCAACGGCGGAATAAAGACTCTGGTGTGGACGGACAGCTTTCAGACGCTCTGTATGTTCACTGCGCTCGTGCTGATTATCGTACACGTAACGGGTGCCCTGGGCCTCACCGCGGGCGAAGCCATTGAGGCAGTGGCGCACGACGGCCGCAGCCGCATGTTCGTTTTCGACGACTGGGTGTCGAAACAGAACTTCTGGAAGCAGTTTCTGAGTGGTATCTTCATCGTGATTGTGATGACCGGACTCGATCAGGACATGATGCAGAAGAACCTGACCTGCAAGTCGCTGCGCGCTGCTCAGAAGGACATGTGCTCTTACGGGCTGGCTTTTGTGCCGGCAAACCTGCTGTTCCTTGCCCTTGGCGTACTGCTGGCACAGCTTGCGGAGCGTGAGGGAATGGCGCTGCCGGCATCGGGCGACGAGCTGGTAACTATGTTTGCAGCCAGCGGAAGGCTGGGAGAAACGGTGGTGGTGCTCTTCACCGTGGGCATCGTGGCTGCCAGTTTCTCGACTGCCGACTCTGCCCTTACCTCGCTCACCACGAGCTTCTGCATCGACATACGCAACAAGCCCGACGACGAAAGCTATCGCCGCCGCGTGCATATCCTGATGGCCGCGGTGTTTGCAGGGTTCATCCTGCTGTTCCGTGCGGTTAATTCAACCAGCCTGATAGATGCCGTCTACATCATGTGTTCCTACACCTACGGCCCGCTGTTGGGGCTTTTCGCCTTCGGACTGCTCACCAACCGGCCAACCAACGACCGCCTGGTGCCTCACGTTGCCGTGGCTTCGCCCTTCTTGTGTTTTGCCTTGGATACAATAATAGCCGAACTTACAGGCTATAAGTTCGGCTATGAATTGCTGATGCTCAACGGCGCCTTGACCTTTGCAGGCCTCTGGCTCGCCAAGCGGTAATTACTGGTTGAGGTACCGCTCGGCCTCCAACGCGGCCTTGCAGCCCGAGCCCGCAGCCACGACAGCTTGCCGGTAAGTGGGGTCGGCACAGTCTCCGGCAGCGAAAACACCCGCCACGCTGGTGCGCGGAGTATCGCCCTGGACCTTGATGTAGCCCACTTCGTCCATGTCGAGCTGCCCCTTGAAGATGTCGGTATTGGGCTTGTGGCCGATTGCGAGGAAAAATCCGTCGATGGCGAGGTCATACTTCCGCTCGTCTGCTTCTCCCTTGCGGTACACCACGTGGGCACCTTCAACGCCGTTGTCGCCGTAGAGTCCGAGCGCATTATGCTCGTAGAGAATCTCTATCTTGGGGTTGTTTGCCACCCGTTTCTTCATTACTTCCGATGCGCGCAGGTAGGGTTTGCGCACCAGCAGGTACACTTTCTGGCAGAGACCGGCCAGGTAGATGGCCTCCTCACAGGCCGTATCGCCGCCGCCAACCACGGCAACGGTCTTCTTGCGGTAGAAGAATCCGTCGCACGTTGCACAGGCGCTGACGCCCTGACCCATGTATTTCTGCTCGTCGGGCAGGCCGAGATACTTAGCACTTGCACCCGTTGCAACGATTACGGTGTCGGCCTCAATCTTGTCGCCGCGGTCGGTCGTGGCCACGTAGGGCGCCTTGCTGAGGTCTATCTCGGTAATGATGCCGTCGCGAACGTCGGTACCGAAGCGGCGTGCCTGTTCCTGCAGGTCCGCCATCATCTGGTTACCGTCAACGCCCTGCGGGTAACCCGGGAAGTTCTCCACGGTGGTGGTAGTGGTCAGCTGGCCGCCCATTTGCAGCCCGCAGTACTCTATCGGCTCCAGATTAGCTCTGCCGGCATAGATTGCGGCGGTGTAACCGGCGGGGCCGCTGCCTATAATCAGGCATTTCGTATGTTCCATTATTTCAAGAGTTCCTTTATCTGTTGCTCAATGTTCTCTATCTTCTCGGTAGGCTCGAAGCGTGCTACCACGATGCCCTTCTTGTCGACCAAGAACTTGGTAAAGTTCCACTTGATGTCCGGATTGTCCTTGTAATTGGGGTCGGCCTCACTGAGCATCTTGTCAAGAACAGGGTAGATGGGGTGCGACTCGTCCCATCCGGCGAAGCCCTTCTGCTCCTTCAGATACTTATACAGTGGGTCGGCATCGTCGCCGTTCACCTTGACTTTCTTGAAGCGAGGGAACTCCGTACCGTACGTGAGCTTACAGAAGCTGTGGATGCTCTCATCCGTTCCGGGGGCCTGTTGGCCGAACTGGTTGCACGGGAAGTCGAGAATCTCGAAGCCCGCAGCGTGATATTGCTCGTAGAGTTTTTCCAGTTCTTCGTACTGGGGGGTAAATCCACACTTGGTGGCAGTGTTTACGATGAGGAGAACCTCATTGGAATACTCTTTTAAGGACACTTCGTTACCTTTTCTGTCTTTTACAGAAAAATCGTATACAGTCTTCATTTTGTTTATGATGTTTATAATGACAATGCAAATATACGAAAAAGATTAGACTTCGGATGGTGGTTTTACAGATTTTATGTTTTTTTTGTTAGCGAGGGGGAAAGCTCCCAGAAGAGTAGGGATTTTCCTACTCCACAATATGCGAATTACGCTTGCAGCATGCCCACTTATAGCTAATTTTGCAGCAGAAACATTGAAAGTTACTGACGACAATTAAAAAGCAAAAAGATATGAAACGGTATTTTACACTGATAACAGTCATGCTGATGGCCCTGACGACCTTCACCTTCAGCTCTTGCGAAGTTGACCCTGACACCGAAATAGCCACCACCCTCTGGGGCACATGGAGCGGTTCCATCTCTTCCGTATACCGTGACAGGTGGGGACTGCAGGGCAACAGCTACCGTACTACCATCCAGTTCAACACCGACGGCACAGGTTACGAGGTCGACTACGACGTGCGCAACCCCTACCGCAACTACGCCTACACCCCCTTCAACTGGTATGTGAGCCACGGACAGATAGAGATTGACTACGACGATGCCGACTGGACCACCGCCTACATCTACGATTACGAACTCACGGACTACAGCTTCTCGGGCATGCTCGACGACGGCACGAACCGCGACATCTACTTCAACCTGGCCTTGCAGCAGAGCTTCGACTGGGATCCCTACTGGGACTACATGGGCTATGCCAAGCCAACCATCGGCATGATACGCACCGACTCCATGGGCGGACATGCCTCCAAGAGCGGCGAATTCGCAAGAACAATGAAAAAATAAAATAACTTTCTAAATTACAGGATTATGAAAAAGGTATATCAATTCATGCTCGTGGCTGCAGCAGCCATGTTCATCTTCGCCTCCTGCAGCGACGATGACTACTACTGGGACGACCGCGACGACTATTACTTCGATGTAGAACAGGCGCTCGACGACTACTTCTACAAGTACGGCGCCTTCGGTACTGACGACCAGACCACCGCCAACTGGTTCTCCAGCAACTACCCCGACGCCTACCAGAGCGACTGGAACGACTTTGTGAACGGCATAGCCCAGGAGCGCGACGCCAACAAGCGGGCTATGGCGCGCATACTCACAACGGGCGCATGGAACGGCCCCATGAAGATGAACTGGCGCGACCAGGGCAACAGCCAGTACCAACAGGCAAGCTGCACGGCCGAGTACGACTTCGATTTGGCCAAGAGTAACGCCGCCTACGGACGCGGAAAAGAAACGCGAACCGACTACTCCGACGGCTCTGCCGATACGCAGACAGCCTTCAACTGGGAAATAGACGACTACGGAAACATCATCCTCGACTTCGATTCAGATGAAGGACAAGGCAAGGGAGTGGAAATGGTAGTCTACTACGCAGACCTCAATCTCGACGACGATCAGAACCTGTTTGCCGGCACCATGACCAGCAACACCGAGGGACTTGACGAGTATGACGACTTTGAATTCCATCGCGCCAGCTACGCCAAGGCAGCACCGGGCGCACAGAAGCAATCGAGCGGCCTGAGCTTCTCGGGCAAGGGAACCCCCAAGAACGCACTTACGGCAGTTAAAAGGAGCGTAAAAACCAACAGCCACCGTTAGGAGACTGACCATATACAACGCAAGCGGAGGCTCTCACAAGAGCCTCCGCTTTTTGCGTTCTCCTCCCGGCACCTGCGCAAAAAGCTCCCTCCGGCAGTCTGCAAGGCATCGGAAAAAGATGCTGAAGATATGCTCCGTGAACTTTCGACAAGTGTCGCACAATCATTCGACACTTGTCACACCATCGTGCGACACTTGTCGAAAGTTCCCGCTCCACACAAACAACACCCCCGCAGCTGCAAGCCGCCACTCTCGGCAGGCCGAGGCAAACGGCAAGGCGGCAGCGCCAGGCGGACATCAAAAAGCAGAGGCAGCGCCATAAATTCGGTCGTTTTCTTTGGTCGTTCTGTTTTTTTTCCTTACTTTTGCATCGTCTTACGGCTCCGTAGCTTAGCTGAATAGAGCGTCAGATTCCGGTTCTGAAGGTCCTGGGTTTGAATCCCAGCGGAGTCACTAAGCAAGAATTTCATCATGAGAAGCCTCACTCCGGCTTCTCATTTTTTATGTCTGTTGGCCTTAATAGGCAAAATCGCAGGGATTGATTGCTGGCACGGAAGCGCGGAGATGAAATAAATTAATGTTTAAAATGAGCGATTTAGAAATTTTATCGTTATCTTTGCAGAACAAGAACAAAACCTACCAAGATGAATATAACTGAAAGATTTCTGAATTACACCAAGTTTGACACGCAGTCGGCAGAAGACTCTGAGACTGTGCCCAGTACCTCCAAGCAGCTCATCTTTGCCAAATACCTGAAAGAGGAGTTGGAACGCGAGGGGCTGGCAGACGTTGAGATGGACGAGATGGGTTACATCTACGCCACGCTGAAGGCCAATACAAAGAAAGACATTCCCACCATCGGATTTATTTCTCACTACGATACCAGTACCGATTGCAGCGGTGCTGACATCAAGCCGCGCATAGTTGCCAACTACGACGGGCAGGACATAGAGCTCTCGCCGGGCATCATCTCGTCGCCCAAGAAGTTCCCCGAACTGCTTGACCACGTGGGCGAAGACCTCATCGTGACCGACGGCACTACCCTGCTGGGCGCCGACGACAAGGCCGGAATAGCCGAAATCGTGCAGGCCATGTGCTATCTGCGCGACCATGACGAAATCAAGCACGGCGACATTCGCGTGGGTTTCAACCCCGATGAGGAAATAGGAATGGGCGCACACCACTTTGACGTGGAGAAGTTCGGATGCCAGTGGGCCTACACGATGGACGGAGGAGACCTGGGGAACCTGGAGTACGAGAACTTCAATGCAGCCGCCGCAAAGGTGCGCATCAAGGGAGTGAGCGTACACACGGGCTATGCAAAGGGCAAGATGGTGAACGCCAACCGGCTGGCCTGCGAGTTCAACAGCCACATACCCGATACTGACATACCCGAAACTACCGAGGGCTACCAGGGCTTCTACCACCTGCTGAACATCGAAAGCCGCACGGAAGAGGCCAAACTGAGCTACATCATCCGCGACCACGACCGTGAGAAGTTTGAAGACCGCAAGGACTTCATGGAGTCGATAGCCAAGAAGATGAACGAAAAGTACGGCGAGGGCACCGTCAAGGTGGAACTGCGAGACCAGTACTACAACATGAAGGAGAAGATTGACCCCTGCATGCACGTTATCGACATCGTAGTAAAAGCGATGCAGGACTGCGGTGTTGCGCCCAAGGTGGAGCCCATACGCGGCGGCACTGACGGTGCTCAGCTCTCGTTCCGCGGCCTGCCATGCCCCAACATCTTCGCCGGCGGCGTCAATTTCCATGGCCCCTACGAGTTCGTATCCGTGCAGGTAATGGACAAAGCCATGCAGGTTATCGTGAAGATATGTGAGATTACGGCCGGCTTTGAAGACTGACCGCCGCGGCTTCCGGAAGCCGTCCGCGCACCGGGAAACAAGTTTCCGGCAACCAAGAGAAATGACATTGTATAACCAACTATAACTGCCTTCCTCAGCCCCCCCATAGGAGGGAGCGGGGAAGGTTTTACTTTTATGGCAGAACTTCCAGACTTAATAAAGGACTTGGCGCTCATACTGGTCGTGGCGGGAGCCGTGACCCTGCTCTTCAAGAAGTTCAAGCAGCCGCTGGTGTTGGGCTACATCGTAGCCGGATTCCTCGTCTCACCCCACATGCCTTATACCATGTCGGTAGTCGACAAGGCTGACATACAGACCTGGGCCGACATAGGCGTGATGTTCCTGCTGTTCTCTTTGGGGCTCGACTTCTCGTTCAAGAAAATCCTGAAGATGGGCATGGCGCCCGTCATAGCCACCCTTACCATTATCTTCTCCATGATGATGACGGGCATACTCGTGGGCCACGCCTTCGGTTGGAGCAAGATGGACTGCATCTTCCTGGGCGGTATGCTGGCCATGTCGTCAACCACCATCATCTACAAAGCATTCGATGACATGGGCCTGAGGCAGCAACGCTTCGCCGGACTCGTCATGAGCGTGCTCATTCTGGAAGACGTGCTGGCCATCGTGATGATGGTCATGCTGAGCGCGATAGCGGGCGGCAGCAATCCCGACGGCGGCCAGATGCTGGGCTCGGTGCTCAAGATAGGCTTCTTCCTCGTGCTCTGGTTCGTGGTTGGTATCTTCCTCGTGCCGTGGTTTCTGCGTGCCACGCGCAAGCTGATGAACGACGAAACCATGATTATCGTGGCCCTGGGGCTCTGCTGCCTCATGGCAGTGGTCTCCACGGCAGTAGGCTTCAGCAGCGCGTTCGGTGCCTTCGTGATGGGCAGCATACTGGCTGAAACCATCGAAGCCGACAAGATTATCAAGCTCGTAGAGCCGGTCAAGAACCTTTTTGGTGCCGTTTTCTTCGTCTCGGTGGGCATGCTGGTAGACCCGAAGATACTTACAGACTACGCATTGCCTATCGTCGTTATCGTGCTGGCCATCCTTTTGGGGCAGGGAATATTGGGAACAACGGGCTTCATGCTGAGCGGGCAGTCGCTCAAAACAGCCATGCGCTGCGGCTTCTCCATGGCTCAGATAGGCGAGTTTGCCTTTATCATCGCCTCGCTCGGCCTCTCGCTGCATGTCATCGGCGAGTTCCTGTATCCTGTGGTGGTAGCAGTATCGGTCATCACAACCTTCCTCACGCCTTATATGATTCGCTTCGCCGAGCCTTGTTACAACCACATAGAGAAGCGACTGCCCAGGAAATGGAGCCGATGGCTGAACCATTTGGGCACTGCCCACCAGACTTCGGCCGAAGAGGACAGCGACTGGAAGAAGCTGCTCAAGGCTCTCGGCATCAACGTTCTTATCTACTCCATCCTCTCCTCGGCCGTTATTGCCGTGATGTTCACCTTCTTCCTGCCCTTTATCCGGAGCCTCCTGCCCCACTGGTGGGCCAATGGCGTGTGCGGCGTGCTCACGGTTGCACTGATTGCTCCGTTCCTCCGCTCCATCGTCATGAAGAAGAATAACAGCGCGGAGTTCAAGTCTCTCTGGACGCAAAGCCACCTCAACCGCCTCCCGCTGGCGTTTACGATACTGGTGAGGGTGGTTATCGCCATCGCCTTTATCTTCTATATCTGCAACTATCTCACCCGTTTCACCCACGCGCTGATGATAAGCATCGGCGTGGCTGCCATCGTCCTGATGGTGCTCTCGCGCGGGTTGAAGCACCGCAGCATCCGTCTGGAGCGCCTCTTCGTGCAGAACCTGCACTCCCGCGACATTCAGGCACAGGTCATGGGGCGCAAGCGTCCGCTCTTTGAAAGCCGGCTGCTGGACCGCGACATACACATTTCAGACTTCGACATACCCGAAGATTCCACCTGGGGAGGCAAGACTTTGCAGGAGCTCCAGTTCCGTAACCGCTTCGGCATCCACGTGAGCAGCATCCTGCGGGGCAACCAGCGGATAAACATTCCCAACGGAGCAGCCATGATATTCCCCGGCGACAAGATACAGGCCATAGGCAACGACGAGCAGCTACAGGCCTTTGGCAACGCGCTGCGTCACGACACCGCCGACGCCGACCCGGAGATAGAACAGCGCGAAATGAAGCTCTCACAGCTGGTGCTGCGCGAAGGCAGCCCCCTCATTGGCCTCACTTTGAGGGAGAGCGGCATCCGAAACAAGTTCAACTGCATGGTGGTTGGCGTGGATGAAGGGCAGGAGAACCTGACCCTCATAGACCCTTCGCGCCCCTTCATGCAGGGCGACATCATCTGGGTTGTGGGCGAGCAGGCTTCGCTCGACGCCCTCTTCAACACACAAAACAAACCAACCAAGTCATGAAGAAACTAACTCTGGCCGCAGTCCTGTTGTGCCTCATCGCTACGGCTGCCCGTTCGCAATCGCTTACACAGAAGTTTGAACGCCTGCTGACCACCCCCAAGAGCTACGTGTGCCGGCGCACTGCAGGCAGCCTGAAGATTGACGGAAGGCTCGACGAAGCCTCCTGGCAGCAGGCAGAATATACGGAACTGTTCCGGGACATCAGCGGAAAAGGCTTCGCCAAGCCCAAATATGCCACCCGCGCCAAGATGCTCTGGGACGACGACTACCTGTATATAGGTGCCGAGATGGAGGAGCCCAACGTGACCGGAAAGCTCACTGAGCGCGACGCCATCATCTATCACGACAACGACTTCGAGGTATTCATCGACCCCGACGGTGACTGCGAGAACTACTTTGAGATGGAGATGAACGCCCTGAACACCGTCTTCGACCTGATGATGGGCCGCCCCTACCGCGACGGGGGCACCTTCTTTCTGCAATGGGACTACCGCACCATGAAGACTGCCGTGCACATAGAGGGCACGCTGAACGACAGTACAGACCGCGACAAGGGCTGGAGCGTGGAGATTGCCATCCCCAGGGAGGACGTCATGACGGGCTTCGACAACCTGCTCAAGGCCGGCAACTGCTGGCGTATAAACTTCTCGCGCGTGGAATGGCTCAAGCAAGGAGGGCCCGAGGAGAACTGGGTATGGAGCCCCACAGGCAAGATAGACATGCACATGCCCGACCGTTGGGCCTACCTGTACTTCTCCGGCAAGACCGTTGGAAGCCGTGACAACGAGCCGATTGCCTATCCCCATGACCCCGGCATCTACCGGCTGATGTGGGCACTCTACTACGCCCAGCAGGCCAGCAGGGAGCAGCACCACCGCTACCTTGCCGGCACAAAGGAACTGGGCCTAACGGCCGAGGACATGAAACTGCTGCCGCAGGGAGCCGACCTGCAGCTGGAAGTAACGCCAACCACCTTTAAGATAACCATAAAAGACGCCCGTCAGGGCACCGTCTACACACTGAACGAGACCGGGCACTTTACCCAAAAGAAGCCCGCCTGACCCCCATCAGCCTATAGCTGCAGCCAGCTGGGCGAGCGCTTGGCGTATAACAGCGCGCGGCTCGCCCACGTTCATGCGCATGAAACCTTCGCCCCCAGGGCCGAACATCTCGCCGTCATTGAGCGCCAAGTGAGCTTTATTGACAAAAAGATCCGTCAGTTGGTCGTGCTGCAGGTGCAGGGCCGTGCAGTCGAGCCACACCAGGAACGAGGCCTGCGGCCGCAAAGGCCTGATTTGCGGCATGTGCTCACGGCAGAAATCCTCTACCAGCAGCACGTTGCCCTCTACGTATTCCAGCATCTGCCTGCGCCATTCTTCGCCGTGCCTGTAGGCAGTCACGGTGGCAACCGATGAGAAGAGAGGGGCTTCATCGAACTCATTGGCCTCTATCCAGCTAAAGAACCGCTCGCGGATGGAGGCATCCGGCACGATACAATAGCTGCTCACGATGCCTGCTATGTTGAAAGTCTTGGTTGGAGCCTGAAAGGTGATGCTGTTGTTGCGTGCCTTCTCCGACACCGATGCAAAGGGTACGTGCCTGCGACCGAAGAGAGCCATGTCGCAATGTATCTCGTCCGAGACCACGAGCAGATGGTGTTCGTAGCAGAAGTCGGCCAGTCTTACGAGCGTCTCACGGCTCCAACAGAGGCCTGCAGGGTTGTGGGGATTGCACAGGATAAGCACTTTGCAATCCTCGTCGCACACCTCCGCCAGGTTGTCAAAGTCCATGTCGTAGTATCCGTCGCCCCTTCGCACGAGCGGATTCCACACCACCCGGCGGCCGTTACGCTGCGGCGTGATGCGGAAGGGATGGTAAACGGGAGGCTGGCAGATAATCTTCTGGCCCGGCTCGGTAAACACATTGGTCACCATGCCTATGCCTTTGACAATGCCGGGGATAAACTTCAGCCACTCCGCCTGTACCTCCCACTGGTGGTGAGTGCGTATCCAGTCGACCACGGAAGGCCAGAAATCGGCCGATTTGCCCGTATAACCGAAGACAGGATGCTGCATGCGCTGCTTCAGCGCATCGACTATGGCGGGGCAGACGGCAAAGTCCATGTCGGCTACCCACAGCGGAATAAGGTCTTCCCTACCCCAAAGTTTTTTCAGTAAATCGTGTTTCAGGTCGCCCGAACCTTTGCGGTCGATGACCGTATCGAAATCGTATTTCATGCTATTATTGTGTTTTCTTGTCTCTCTTCCATGTAAATTTGCAGCTCGCAGTTCATCACCCATCACCTAACACCCATCACCTATCACCCCAACACCCATCACCCGCGAACTTTTGACACCTGTCTAACAATCGTGCGACAAGTGTCGAATAATCGTGCGACACTTGTCGAAAGTTCGCGGAGCATACAAACAAGCCCGCCGAACACATCATTCAACGCCGTTGAACCATAGCTTCGGCAGCGTTGAATGCCACCTCGTGCGGTTAGTACCACTGCACGGCGTTGCTGTAGCCGCTGCGCTTGTCGTACTTCAGTGCATCGGTCAGGGTGCTGGCATTGCAGCGGAAGGTGAAGTTGTAGCTTGTGTACGGGGCCAGAACTACCTGGCAGCTCATGTTGAAACAGTGCAGGTCGCGCTGCAGCGAGGCCGTGGTCATGCTCATGGAGTGGTTCTCGAAGTCGTAGCCCGATGAGAAGCTGATGTTCCACCCGTCGCTGATGCGCACGTTTCCGCTCACGTTCAGCGTCTGCGAGAACTTGTAGGGGTAGCGCATGGTCTTGTAGTTGAACTTCTTGACGTCCTGATTTTCGCGCATGGTGATGCCGTAGCCAATGGTCAGAGACCACGGCATGGAGAACTTCATGTAGCCGTCGTGGTCGGTTTCGGTCTTGCCGGAGTCCTTTTTCTTGGCTCCCCGCTGTCCCTCTATCATGTCCTCATCCACGTTGCTCTCTATGTTCGTGTCTATTCCTTCTTCGTCGTTGTTCTTCCGCTCGTCCTCTTCTTCGTCGCTGTGGCCGAACCATTTACGCAGTGTTTCGGGGTTCAAGGTGAACGAGAAGTTCTGTGACATGCCCTGGAAGCGGCCGAAGCGGCCCTTGCCCCACTCGGTGTGGGTTCCTACTACGGGCACGCCGTCCTTGTTGAGTTCGTAGGCGTAGGTGGCAAACACGGCATTCATGTTGAAGGTATAGTTCTTCCACCACTTCAGGCGGATGCTCATCTGCAGGTCGCTCCAGCGGCGCACCTTGGCTGCTGCATTGTAGCTCATGCGTGCACCCAGCTCGTCAATGATGCTGATTTTACGGAACCCGGTAGAGTCTTTGTCGCTCTTGACCTTCATCTCGATGTTGTTGGACACGCTCCACGAAATGTTCTCCGACTTGCCTACGCCCGGCACGCCGTACAGAGCGTCGCGATAGGGCGAATATTGCACCAGCTCAACGGTGCCGTCGGCATTGGTACGCTGGTAGCTGTCATAGTAGCCGTAGCGCGAGGCGCCAAAGTCGGGCGCGTAACTGAACGATACCTGCGGCGTAATGACATGCCGGATGGCCTGTATCTTGTCGCCGAAGAGCTTGCGGCTGGGCGTCCAGAAGCCGTACAACTTGGTGCTGGCGCTCATGCTCAGGTTCCAGTCGTACACGTTGTGGAAGCCGTAGGTGGTGTCTGCAACTTCGTGTTGAGCGGCCGCGTCCCATGACCGCATCACCTTCTGCGAGTACATGCGGTCGGTAAAATTGAACGAGGGGCTCACGTTAATGTAGTTAAAGAGGGTGAAGTTGCCGCTGATGGGGATGTTGTGCTGCCATCCGTTGCGCCAGTCCTTCACTAAGTTTGAGTGCAGGAGTTTGTCCTCCTTCGTATTGATAGAGTTCTGTATGTGACCCGTGTAGCTCATGGAAATCTTCTCGTACCAGCGCTCCTTGCCCACCATCGTGCGGCGGCGGAAAGGATAGAAGCGGCTGATGGAGATGTTGAGGTCGGGCAACGTCATGGCGATAGACGAGTCGCGCATGTTCTGACTCAGGTTGGCCGTGCTGCTCAGCGTCATGCCGATGCTCGAGAAAGTAGTGCTCCAGCTTACGGAAGAGGTGCGGGTGCTCTGCGTAAGTGTCTGCGGGTTGTACATGCTATTGAGGTTGTTGCGCTCATAACTGGACGAGGCAAAGTTCACGCTTGCCGACAACGAGCTGAACGGGTTGGCCTTGGTGTCCTGCCGGTGGCTCCACTGCACCTTGAAACTCTTCTGCCGGCTGTAGTCCGGAAGGCCCTTGTCGCCTGTCCTGGTGTCCTGGAAACTGAAGAGGAAAGAGCCGCTGTAACGGTAACGCTTGTGGTAGTTGGAGGCGGCGGAGATGCCCCACGAGCCCTTTGTATAGATTTCGCCGAGCAGCTTGAGGTCCCACTTGTCGCTCATGGCAAAGTAGTATCCGCCGTCTCGGAGATAGAAGCCGCGGGCCTGCTCATCGCCGTACGAGGGCATGATGAAGCCGCTGGAGTAGCTTTTAGTAAAGGGGAAGAAGCCGTAAGGAATGGCCAACGGCAGCGGAACATCGGCTACAACCAGGTAGGCCGGGCCGAACACCACATCCTTACCTGGCCTCACCTTGGCCCGGGATAGGGCAATATAGAAGTCGGGATGCTCCTCATCGCAGGTTGTATAGCGTCCGTGCTGCAGGTAGATGACGCCGGAAGAGTCGCGTTTGGAACGCTCGCTGGTCAGGAAACCTTCTTCCTGCGCCGTATAGACGTTGTTGATAAAGCCTTTCTTGGTCTTGAAATTGAACGACATCTTGTCGCTCTCGTACTCGTCCTGGCCCATTTTGAACTTCGGTTTGTTCCTTACGCCGCCCTTCTCCGTAGAGTCCGGCGTGCCCGTTGCATGCACCAGGTTGCTGTCAAGGCTCATGTAAATCCTGTCGCTGGTCAGGTTCATGTTCTCGTAGTCAACCTTGGCAGAGCCGTAGAGGTGTGCTGTCTTGCTCGTGGCATCGTAGACCATGGAGTCCTGAGCTACGTAGTGGATGGGCGCCTCGAGGCCGTTGGACTTCTTCCTGTTGATGGAATCCAACCTGATAGAGTCGTCTATGACTTTGTTGTGGTGGTATATGGCAAGCTGCAAGGAGTCCATCTTCGTGGTATCGGGCAAGTTGCCGGCCGCACGGATGGTGGTATCGTTTATGGCAATGGTATCGTTACTGACAACTGTCTTGTTCTTTTTCCTGAACACGGGCATGTTGTCATTGGCCATCACAAACATGAAGGCAAACAGAAACACTGCTATAATCGTTCTCCGTCTCATTGTAATTTGCAAAGGTAAAGAAATAAAGATGAATGTAAGAGCGTTTGAGCAATTTTAACGTATTATTCAAACAACGTCTCCCAATGGCGGAAACGCTGTAGTCCGTCGGCACCGAACTTGGCCAGACTGCGTTCTGCCGAGGCTATTGTTTTCTCTTTATCGAGGCGTGTTTTGCTGTAAAATTTGTCGGCGTAGCAGATGACCTGCTCCTCCAAAGTTTCGGGCAGGAAGTCCTGATGCGGCAAAGGCAGGTTCTGGCTGA
The DNA here is from genome assembly GCF_900111525.1 of Prevotella sp. kh1p2. Lineage (NCBI taxonomy): Bacteria > Pseudomonadati > Bacteroidota > Bacteroidia > Bacteroidales > Prevotellaceae > Prevotella > Prevotella sp. kh1p2. The sequence continues at coordinate 112,085 of NZ_FOHY01000004.1, read as the reverse complement.
TGATTTCCGCCGCCGTAAGTCCGGCCCCCGTGTGCCGCTCGCACACCCGGGCATGGCGCTCATAGCCCTCTGCCCGCAGCATTTCTGCTCCCAACCGGCCGTGGCAAAGGTAGGGTTCGGTACCGTAACAGCAGATGGACGGGGCGTTGCATCGCACGATTCCGATGTCATGCAGCATGGCAGCTTCGGTAATGAACTGCCTGTCCAGCTTCAGTTCCGGATGAAAAGAAACAATCTGCAACGCCCTACGCGTTACAGATTGGCTATGGGTAAGGAGGATGCGTCGAAGCTCGTTGTCCTCCGGATAGTATTTGTCAATAATAAGTCTAACCATCCCTTCCATGAAAGAAGACTGATGGTTAGACTCACGTATCTTGTTCATTGTGCAAGACTTCTTTATGTTCGCTCCCGTTGGGGGAGACGTTCTCAGGCTTCGTTTCTTTCTATGTAAGCGAGCACATCGCCCTTGCGCACCTTTGAACCCTGCTTGGCAGCAACCTCAACGAGCTTGCCTCCGAGGGCTGCAGGTACCGAGACAAACTCGCCCCAGGGAGCCTGGATGTAGCAGAACACATCGCCCTCCTTGTATTCCTTGCCGATGAAAGGCTCCTGAGCGGGAGCTGCTTCTCCGTCGCCCTGGAACTCCCAGAACAGCTGTCCGCGCAAGGGAGCGGCCACGGCGTCGGCCTTGGCGTGCTTGAACTCGGCCATCTGCTCGGGCGAGAGCTTGCTTCCGAGCTTGGCATCCTTAGCTGCCTGCAGGTCGGAGAGGAAGTTCTTCTTGGCCTGTCCGCTCTTGTAGTTGCGGTACTGCTCCGGGTGCATGGCCAGTTCGAAGAGCTCTTCGTCGTCTTTTCCATACTCCCAGCCGTTCTCGTCCATTTCTTTCTTGAAGTCGTCGAGTGCGTCGGGCAGCAGCGTATGCGGGTCGGCATCGGTAAACTCGAGGCCTTTCTGCTTGGCCAACTCCTTCAGTTCGGGTGCAATCTCGCCGGGTATGCGGCCCGACTTGCCAAGAATCATGCCCCACATGGAGTCATCCATCATCACGAAACGGCCCTTGCCCTGCTCTATTGTCAGCAAGTTCATGAGCGCGATGTTTTTGGTGTACTGCGAGAACGGCGTTACCAGTGGTGGATAACCTACCCGTGGCCAAACGTAAGCCACCTCGTCGAAGAGCTTGATGAGTATATCGTCGACGGAAAGTTCGGGCTCTCCTTTCTTCTTACGCAGGTTGTTGATGGTGCTGCGGATGCCACCCAGGTCGGACATCATGGAGCCCATCATGCCTCCGGGCAGTCCGCAGCCAAGCAGCAGCGAACTCATAATCTTGTTCTGCGGGTTGATGAAGTAGCCCAACCACTCGTCTATGAACTCCTGAGTGAGCGCGCGGGCCTTCATGTAGGCGTCCATGTTGATGTCGGGAACATCGAAGCCGGCGTGCTTCAGCATGCTCTGCACGGAGATAACGTCGGGATGCACCTTGCCCCACGACAGCGGTTCGATGGCCGTGTCGATGATGTCGATGCCGTTCTTGGCCACCTCGAGCATGGATGCCATCGACAGGCCGGGGCCTGAATGGCCGTGATATTCGAGGATGATGTCGGGATGTTTCTCCTTTATCATTCTGGTTAGCTCGCCCAAGAAAGCAGGCTGGCCGATGCCGGCCATATCCTTCAGGCAGATTTCCTCGGCTCCGGCAGCTACTTCCTCGTCAGCTAACTTGCAGTAATACTCCAGCGTATGTACCGGCGAAGTGGTGATACAGAGTGCTCCCTGCGGCGTCATGCCGGCCTCCTTGGCCCACTTGATGGAGGGCGCAATGTTGCGGATATCGTTCAGCCCGTCGAAGATGCGGGGAATATCCACGCCCTGCGCGTGCTTTACCCGGTACATCATGCGGCGCACATCGTCAGGAACAGGATACATGCGGAGCGCGTTCAGGCCGCGGTCCAGCATGTGGGTCTTGATGCCGGCCTCGTTGAACGGCTTGCAGAAAGCACGCACCGCGTCGTTGGGGTTCTCGCCTGCAAGCAGGTTAACCTGCTCAAAGGCGCCGCCGTTAGTCTCTACACGGGCAAAGCAACCCATGTCGATAATGACCGGGGCTATGCGCTCCAACTGGTCCTTACGTGGCTGGAACTTACCCGAACTCTGCCACATGTCTCGGTAAAGGAGACTGAATTGGATTCTCTTCTTCATATTTTCTTGATTCATATTGCGTAATATAATGCTTCGACCGCCCTCGGACAGCGGTCTTATATCAAGGTGCAAATTTAGATAAAAATTATCAATTTACACCTTATTGAATTGTTTTTTTATGATTTATAACTATCTTTGCAGGCAAAACAGTGCGTATATGAAACCATATCTCCTCATCACCTTCACCCTGTTCTCACTCCTCTTTGCCGCCTGCGGCAAGAAGAACGACGTTCACCTGGGCTCAAAAACCGAAGCACAGGATGAAGAGCAGCCGCTCAAGGGCGACAGTACAATCTACGGACTGGCCTGCGAGGGCTGTACTGACTCTGTGGTTGTGCTGCTGCCACAAGACGGAAGCGACCCCGTGACCTACAACATCATAGCCGCCAAGCGCAACGGAAAGGTGCTCGGCAAGATGAAAGTAGGCGACTGGATTGGCGTGGTCTTAGACCAGCATAACAAGCGCGTAGCCCGCCTGGTGGTTGACCTGGACGAGCTGCAGGGCATCTGGTGCTACGTGGTGATGCCGCAGTTGCGCGACTCTGCCAACATAGAAATCACCGACTCCGTACGCAACATCTACTTCATACCGCGCGAATACGGCTTCTGGCTCAAACGACAATGGAACGCGCAGAGCGTAGGCTACGTGAGCGAACAGACCTCGCTGGAGGACGCCAGCCCCGTTACCTACCCCCGCCTGCTGTTCTACACCAACTGGCGGATATGGAACGGCAAGCTCATTGTCATCAGCGGCGACATCAAGATGAACAAAGACAACAGCAACTACACCATCGTGAACCCCCGCAATGATACCTGCGACATTGACTATCTGGGCAACGACTCGCTCGTGTTGAGCTCCGACGGCGAGAGCCGCAGCTACTACCGCAAGGACAACGTAAGGGATATAAACGTGAAGGCCCGCCGCATAGCCGAGCAGCTAAGGCAGAAGGCACTGGCCGAAACCACCAAGTAACGCCGCTCCAAGACCTGCCCGGCGAGTCCCGCTCGGCGCCGGCAGCGAGCGGAAAACATACAGAAAGGCGTGCAACTCATTGGCAGTTGCACGCCTTTCTGCGTCCATGCAGGTAGCTGAAGACCGGCTGCGGGGGTGCCGTAAACGTGCAACGGAAGTCTTAAAGAGGTGCTTCGGGAACTTTCGACACTTGTCGCACAGTCGTGTGACACTTGTCAAACAATCGTGCGACAAGTGTCGAAAGTTCCTGCTCATATCCTCCGGCACCCGAAAAGCGGCGCACCGCCACCCCCGGAAAGGCTGCCGCGCGCCGCCGGCAAAAGCCTCAGAACTCGAAGCCCAGGTTGATATAGAAGTACGGCTCCTTGGTCTTTGACGAATAGCCGAGCGTAGCGCCCAGCGGACCGAAGATGCTGTTGTAGTAGTAACCTATCTGGTAGCCCATCATGGGGCCGTGGTCGAGGATGTTGCGCAGCTTGTCGGCATGCTGTGCTGCAGCCACTTTGGCTATGATGTAGTTGTTGTCGGTAATGCGTTCCTGCAGTTTCAGCTGCAGTGCCACGAACTGGTCTTCCGTCTGCTCGATGTGCCCCACGCCGGCAAAGGGCATCTGCCCCTCCACGTAGTGGTCGAACCAGTTGCCGCCAATGACGTTGCGCTTCACGTTGGGAATGCCGCCCCCGAAGAGCAACCGCCCGTAGAGCATGGGCTGCAGGGTAGCTCGGCGGGTGAGTGCGTACGACATCCGCCACATTGCATTTACGATGCTGAAGCCCAGATGGCTGCCGTAGTTGGCCAAATCGTCGGTATAATAGCCGAAGCCAGCTTGGAAGTTGGCTCCCCGGGTGGGAAAGTTCCACTTGTCCTCACTGTTGTATTCCACGTTGGCATGGTAGCTGATGAAGTGCACGTCGCGGTCGGACACGAAGGTATCCTGCACATGCGGGTCTATGAGAACATCGTTGAAGTTGAAGTAATCGAAGCGTGCGCCTATGTGGAAGTTGAAGTTCCGGATGTTGAAGTCTACCACGTTGAGGTGCACCTTGTGCTCGTTGTAGATGTTGTTGTAAACGCGGTCGCCGCCGTTATATACGTTAATGTCGTCGTGGCGGTAGATGTACGACAGCGTGAGTCGGCTGAATGCCACCGGCGTAAGCGAGAAGTCGGCTCGCCCCATGATGCGCTTGCCCAGCCGGAGCGTACCTTCAACGTTGATGGGGATGGCAGCCTTGATGTGGAAACCTGCGTTGGTTTGCAGTGCCACCATCTCTTCGGTGTCGAATCTCACGCCCAGGTTCACCTGACTTGTTTTCTTTCCGCGGGCCGTAATGTCAACATCGTAGCTGCTGCCGCGGCTCCGGATGTCGTAATCAGCATCGTCATAGTACAGGTCAACGCGCATGGAGGCGATGATGTGCTCTATGTCCTTCACGCTTACAGAGTCTCTGTTGGCCAGCCGGAACTTAAAACGCAGGAAGGCTTCGTCGCCTTTGTCAACATCGGTAAAGGTGATGCGGTTGAGCCGCATGCGTGCCGGCAGCTCGTTGGCCGTGGCAGGCTGCAGGGCAGCGGGACGGTAGCCGGCAGGCAGGCCCAGTTCTTTCTTGAGCGCCATCAGCTCGTCCCAGTGCTTCATGGCTTCCTCCTCGCCGCGGCGTATCAGCGTATCAATGGCCACACGGGTAAAGCTGGCGGCCGAGTATCCGGTGGTGTTGGCCTGAATGAGCACGTCGGTTTGGCGCATGTTGTCCTCGTACTTGTTCTTACAGTTAACGTCTACAATCTGTCCCAGCACCGTTGCGGCCGTCTTGAGGTCGTCGGCCGTCTTGGGCGGACCCTGCACCGTGACGCCTATCACCACGTCGGCGCCCATGGCGCGGGCAATGTCTACGGGGTAGTTGTTGCGCAGTCCGCCGTCTACCAGCATCATGTCGCCCTTCCTCACGGGGGCAAACACGCCCGGTATCGACATGCTGGTGCGCATCGCCTCGGCCAGTACACCGCTGTGGAAGTCGTACTCCGTGTTGTCTACTATGTTCGTGGCAACGCATGCAAAGGGTATGGGCAGGCGGTTAAAGTCCATCGAGTCGCGGTAGCCTACGGTAAGTCTTGCAAAGAGATTGGAGAGGTTCTTGCCCACGATGAAGCCGCCCCCGCCGGGCGAAACGTGGCGACGGATGGTGATGTCCTTGGAGAGCAGATAGGTGTTTTGTTTCCGGCGGTCGTTCAGGCTCTGCTTGCTCACGTCGGTCTTGTCGGAGAGCAGGAAGGTCCAGTCTTGCTCCCTGACCAGCGAATCGAGCAAGTTGGCGTTGTAACCGATGGAATAGAGGCCTCCGATAATGCTGCCCATGGAGGTTCCGGTCACGATGTCAACGGGAATGCCGGCCCGTTCTATCACTTTCAGTGCACCGATGTGGGCCATGCCCTTGGCCCCTCCGCCCGAGAGGACAACGGCAACTTTCTTTCTCGCTTGCTGTGCCTGCAACGGCAAGGCCAGCAAGCCAACGGTGGCTAACAACAAAAAAAATCTTCTCATAGCTGCATGTATGACGGTGTTTTCGTATGCTATCGTCCGGCCATGCCTACGGGGCAGAGCCGCGGAGCGTGGCCTGCGCTACTGCATGTTGTGGTTCATGAAGCGGTGTTCGGCCAGCTGTTCGTACCTTGTTCCCTTGCGGCCGTAGTTGGCGTAGGGGTAAATACTGATGCCGCCGCGCGGGGTGAAGATGCCCGTAACCTCAATGTACTTGGGTTCCATCAGGTGGATGAGGTCCTTCATGATGATGTTCACGCAGTCTTCATGGAAGTCTCCGTGGTTGCGGAAGCTGAAGAGGTAGAGCTTCAGGCTCTTGCTTTCCACCATTCTCTCGGCCGGCACGTAGCTTATTCGTATCTCGGCAAAGTCCGGCTGGCCCGTAATGGGACACAGGGAGGTGAACTCCGGGCAGTTGAACTGTACCCAGTAGTCGTTGTCGGGGTGCTTGTTGGCGAACGTCTCCAACACTTCCGGCGCATAGTCCATGCTGTACCGGGTCTTTGCACCGAGGGATTTGAGGCCCTCGTCTTTTCTCGTTTCAGACATATCTTGTGGTTCGTTAATCGTTCAACTTGAGCCTGAAGATATTGTAGCTGATGCCTTCGTCGTAGGCATCCTCACCCTCGTGGGCTTTCAGTGCAGCCACTATGCGGATGGTAACGGGCAGGGCAACCACCTCGTAGGCCGTCTTCAGGATGACCTGCCACAGCATGAGCTGCGGCAACTCGTCGGCAGGAACCACGCCGCCCAGTGCCAACGGGAAGAAGATAGCAGAGTCTACGCTCTCTCCGGCCACCGTACTCAGGATGGCGCGGGCGGAGAACCGGCGCCCTCCATCGTGTATCTTCATGCGGCTCATCACGTAGGCATTGGCGAAACTGCCGAAGAGGAACGCCACGAATGATGCCGCCGCAATACGCGGAGCGAGGCCGAAAATGGCGTGGAAGCCGGCATCGTTCTGCCAGTAAGATGCTCCCGGAATCCAGTCGCACACGGCACCAAGCATCACGAAGAAGAAGTTCATGGCGAAGCCTGTCCATATCAGGAGCCGTGCCTTGCGGTATCCCCATACCTCACATACACAGTCGTTGATGATGTAAGATACCGGGAAGACAATCAATCCGCCTGTAAGACTGATGGAACCTACTGCTATCTGCTTTGTTTCAAGCACGTTTGCCGCTATCAGGCAAACACAAAAGAGTATGCTGAACATCATGAACAACACGCTCACCGTTTCTTTTCTACTGTTCATTTCCTTGTTTTTAAAGAGGTTTACCAAGCACTCTATTATCCAAAAAATATACTTAACGGGTGCAAAGATACTTAAAATAATCGACACGGTGCACCGTATTCGGCCAAAAAGCGTAATTTTGCAACAGTTTATAACATTAACAACTACGAAAATGAAGAGACTATTTACTTTGACAGCTATCGTGCTGGCAGCCTCGTGCATGTATGCACAGGGCGTCGACTACGTCATATCCGGCACCGCACCCAAAGGCTCCACAATGGCCTACTACTGGGTGAATGCCAACTCAAGCCAAAGAGACAGCGTTGCCGTAAACGGCGACAAGTTCGAGATTAAGGGCAACCTGCCCCTCAATGCGTTCATCACCCTGGCCACCGACAAGGGTCAAGTGGTAACCGTTCTCAACGACCGCACGCCCCTGACGGTGAACCTGAACAACGGCACCGTTACCGGATCGCCCAAGAATGTGCAGTTCGGCGACTTCCAGAAACAGCAGACCAAGAACGGGAAAAAGTCGAAGGAACTCTACGAAGACTGGAAAGAAGCAAGCCAACAGGAAACCATCGAGAACCTGACCAAGAAGAAAACGCTGGAGAAACAGATGGCTGCACTCGACAAGAAGAATGCCGACGACATCAAGACTTTCTGCCAGAACAACGCTGACAACGCCCTGCCGGCCTACCTGCTGAACCAGAATTTCTATTATTTCGACTACAACGAGCTGAAGCAACTCTGCGATGCAGGCACGGCGTACTACAGCCATCCGCTCATGGCTCGGCCCAAGGAGCAGCTCAACGCGCTGGCCAAAAGGCGCCCGGGGCTGAAGTTCACCGACCTCACCCTGCACGACATGAACGGCAAGGCCATGAAACTGAGCCGCTGGGCGGGCAGAGGCAACTACGTGCTGGTTGACTTCTGGGCCAGCTGGTGCGGCCCCTGCAGGCAGGAGATGCCCAACGTTGTCAATGCCTACAAGCGCTACCACAAGGCCAGAGGGTTTCAGGTGGTGGGCGTATCGCTCGACACCAAGGCCGACAGTTGGCACAAGGCAGTGAGAGAACTGGGGATGGCGTGGCCGCAGCTGTCGGACCTCAAGGGCTGGAAAAGTGCCGCCGCAAAGGCTTACGGCGTAACTTACATACCCTCGAACGTGCTCCTCGACCCCAACGGAAAGATTGTTGCAGCCGACTTAGGGGGTGAGAACCTGACGGCGAAGCTCAAGGAGATATTCGGTTACTGATTCCTGCAAGGAACCGAAAGCAGACAAACAAAAGAAGTCCTTTACCCTATCACGGATAAAGGACTTCACTTTTTATCTGCCCCGTCCGGGCATCCAAATGGTCTAAACGGCGTTGTAAACCAGATAGCTTATATACCCCAGGAACACTGCTGTAAGCACCGCGCCCTCCCATCGCTGAATGGTGTACTTGGTAAAGGAGAACAACCACAGCATTATCATGCTCACAACCATCATGCTCAGGTCAAGAGAAGTGATGCCCTGGATGGTCATGGGGCTGATAAGACCTGTGAGGCCGAGAATGAAGAGGATGTTAAACACGTTGCTGCCCAGTACGTTGCCAATGGCGATACCGCTGTTGCCACGGCGTGCAGCCACCACACTTGTGGCCAGCTCGGGCAGCGACGTGCCCCCTGCAACAATGGTAAGACCTATTACGGCATCGCTCACGCCGAGCGTGTGGGCCAGCGCCGAGGCATTGTCTACAAACACACTGCTGCCCAGAATGAGGCAAACCAGGCCCACCAACACCAAAGCCGAAGCCTTCAGGGGGCTCATGGGCGTTTTCTCTTCATCGGGCGAAGCCTCTCCCTTGGCTCCTTTGAGCGTAAAGTACATGAAAAGGATGAAGAATACTGCCAGTATTGCAGCGTCCAGACGGCCGATGTTGCCGTCCATGCACATAATCAGCAACACCACCGAAGCTACCAAGGCAAACGGTATATCCTTCTTTACCGTAACGTGAAGGATGGTGATGGGGGCCACGAGTGCGGCACATCCCACAATAAGAAGTGCGTTGAAGATGTTTGAACCCACAACATTACCCACGGCGAGGTCGGGAGTTCCCTTGAGTGCTGATATCAAGCTGACGCAGAACTCGGGCATCGACGTGCCCATGGCCACGATGGTGAGCCCGATGACCAGCTGCGAGATGCCCATGCGCTCGGCCAGTCCAACGGCGCCGTCGGTGAGCTTGTCGGCCCCCCACAGCACTATCGCGATGCCTACAACCAACAAAACAAGTTGCAACCACACCATCTGCGGCGCAAACGAAAAAAGCAATAAATCCATTCGATAACTAATTATTTAAGGCTGCAAAGTTACGTCTTTTTCTCCACACCACCATCTGTTTGGCCGGCAAATAATGGTGCCAAGGGTTAAAAACGGCGCCGTTACCCTTCTGCCGGCTGCGAGTTGGCAAGGTAAACGCCGCCCAGTATGAATGCTGAACCTGCGTAGGCCATCCACGTCATGGGCTCGTTGAGAAAGAGCGCCGAGGCCACCACCGTGGTGAGCGGATTGAGATACACGTAGTTGGACACGCTGATGGCGCCAACCTTCTTGATGGCCAGGCTCCACAAAGCAAAGCAGGCGAAGCTGGCCACCACCCCGAGAAACAGCAAATTGAGCCCCACCGCCGGCTGCAGAAGGCCGCGGAGCGGAAACCGCCACGGCTCTGCGGCAAACACGGGCAGCACCGTGAGCAGGCCGTAGAAGAACACCTTGCGCGTAATGAACACGGCACTGTAGCGGCCGGAAACGAACTTGATGACGATACTGTACACCGCCCAGCACACCGCGGCGGTAAGAGCAAGCAGGTCGCCGGCGGGGTTCAGCCTGAGAATAAACCGCCCGTTGAATATCACCAGCGCCACTCCAGCCAGCGCCAGCAGCGAACCGCCGACGAGACGGGGCGTAGGCTTGACGCCTTTCAGGAACAAAATGGCCAGTGCGGTGGTAATGAGAGGAGCCGTGCAGACGATGAACGCCACGTTATTAACATAGCTTATCTTGACCGCTACGTTCTCCGACAGGAAGTAGAGCGAACCGCCCGTGAAGCCCAACAGCAGCATGAGGGCCTCGTCGCGCCAGCTGCCGGCCATGAGAACGCGCCGCTGCGGCAGGAACCAAATGCACACATAGGCCAGCAGGAACCTGACAGTAAAGATTTCGTGAGCCTCCATGCCGTGCTGCAACAGCACCTTGGAATTAACGAAGGTAACGCCCCAAATCAGTACGACGAGGATGGCCAGGAGGTGGAAAGCTGTTTTGCTGCGAGTCATAATCTTTGCGTTGCGTGCTGCAAAGATACGCATTTTCCGGCGAATAGCCTTCATCCCGTCTCCTAAAGATGCGCAACCGCCTTCGGCGGGAGCCTGCACCGGAGCTTTCTATGGTTGTTTCTCCACCGTCTGCCAGTCAGCGGAGTACCGCTTGCGGATTTCGGCCAGCCGCCCCTCCGTCATCATCCGGAACAGCGAGACCACATAAACGGGCGTGCCGTTAGCATGCTTGCCCCAGCGTGACAGGGCGTAGCAGAAGCCGTCATTGGCCGATGTGGTTACGTAAACTATCTGCATCGCGGTGCCGTCGCCCATGCGCAGAGTGTTTGAAGCTGGCTCGTAAGTCCACGAGGTGTCGCAGTAAAAGAGGCCGTTGTTCACGTATCCGTGGGCATCGGAGTAGAAGAAGGCCGTTGCCCGGCCGCCTGAACCGATGTAATAATGGGTGGGTCCCCAGCCCAACAGGCTGCCCACGAGGTTCTGACGGGACGACCAACCGTCGTTGTTTATAACAGCTACGCTCAGGCACTCCCACCCTTTGCCGCAGAAGTTCTTCTCAAAAGCCTCCTGCGAGTAGGCATTCATGTGGGGAGAGTGCGGTATGCTGTCGGCATCGAGTTCAAACTTCAGCTGCCCGTCATGCGGGGGCAGTATGCAAACTACGGTGTTGTCGTCGTCATCGTTGCTGCAGGCGGTGAAGGCCGTCAGCAGGCTCAGGGACATCAAAACGATGCTAAAAACTTTTTTCATGTCGTCGGCATTAAACTCATTTCATAGAAAACCGCGCCCCGACAGAATATTGCATCCCCAAGTGTTAAGTATTCCAAAATAACGGTTCGCCACCGGCGGACACGCTGCCGGCAAGCCCCTTGAGCGCCGAAGCACACAAACAAGCCCCTTGACGCAGCCCTTCAAGGCCCTTGAAGCATACCTTCAGCGTCGTTGAATGGCACCTCTTCCGCAGGCCCTTTGCAGCCGCGGGTTGCAGCCTGCTATCGAATGATGGCATTTTTCAGCTGTTCACAGCTCCGTTCTGCGATTTTTTTACGTACCTTTGGCACCGTAAACGAACAACATAAACGTATCAACATGATAGTAGGAAACATCGATGACTGCGCCCGCTACGAGGCGCTGAACAGGCGGTTTAAGGCTTTCTTCGACTATGTGAAGGCCCACAACCTCATGGAAATGCCTGCGGGGAGGATAGTGCTCGACGCCGACAACCTGTTTATCAACATAGACGAGCCGCTGCTAAAGCCTAAGGAAGAGCAGCTGCTGGAGTGCCACCGCCGCTACATCGACATACAGATGCCCCTGCTCAGGCCCGAAACGATGGGCTGGAGGGCACTGCGGACACTGAAAAAGAGCGAAGCCCCCTTCGATGAAGAAAAGGACTTCGCCCTGTATGCGGCACCGGCTTCGGCCTACTTTGAGGTAAAACCGGGCGAGTTTGCCATCTTCTTTCCCGAAGATGCGCATGCACCCATCATCGGAGAAGGCCGGCAGAAGAAGATTATCGGCAAGGTGCGGCTGCAGGATTAGTCCTGCCTGTCGGCAACGTTGTCGCCCTCCGTGGGGGCCAGCACTTGTTCAAAGTCGGTGTAGCCGTTGCTAACGAGGATGTCGTACCACTGGAGCAGCTTCTTGATGTCGCTGTCGTGCACGCGCTCCTGGTCAAAGTTGGGCAGCACCTCTGCAAAGTATGCGCGCAGTTCCCGGGCCGGGCACTTGCGGTAGTTGAGCGAGGTGGGCTTGCTCTGTTCCTTTTCGCCCACGCTCTTGAGCACCTGCCACAGGGGCACGTCGTCGGCATCGGTGTACATGGCGACGTCGGCCAGGCTCGTTACACGGTCGGTTGCGAAAGCGGGCATGCGGCGGTGAGTCTCGTCGAGTACTTCGACTATCAAGTTCATTTTGCCACGGGAAACCAGTCGGTAAAGTCCCGGTTTGCCTGCAATAGATAGGATTGTTTCCATTCTGAATGTTGTTTTATTGTTTAGTTAATAACCTTTTTCTTTTTTTGTCTTATCGGGCGGCATCTGCGGTGCGGAGCTCCGAGAGCAGCGCGTCTATCTGCGGCTCGAGCCGCTGCACGCCGTCGTTTACGATGATGTAGTTGGAACGGGCCGCCACCTGCTCCTGCGGCAGCTGGCTGCTTATCCACTCAAGGGTCTTGGCACGACTGATGCCGTCGCGCTCCATTACCCGGCTGATGCGTACTTCGAGCGGAGCCGTTACGCAGACAATGTAGTCGAAGTGGGTGCGGAGGTAGAACCGGGCATCAAAGAGGATGGCACTCTCCAGCCAGTTGCAGCCGCTCTGCTCGAAATCACGGGCCACCGCAGGGTGCACCACATCGTTAACGGCCTGCTTGTTGGCCTCGCCGGCCAGCAGGAAGCGCGCCAGCACAGGTTTCTGCAGTTCGGTGCCGCGATACACATCGGCCCCAACGAGCTGCTGCAAGGCCTCGCGCAGGCTCTGCTCTGTGCGCATGAGCCGCTTGGCAGCGGCGTCGCAATCGTAGACGCTGATGCCACGGCGGGCCAGCAAGCGGCACACATAGCTCTTGCCGGAGCCTATACAGCCTGTTATGGCGACCTTTACCATGGGGCTACTGCTGCTCTATCAGGTAATCTACCCGATTAATGGCAAGCCTGGCACGCGACACCGTGGGCGGCGACTGGCGCAAGTAGAGGTTGCACTTGTCGGATGGATGGGCCAAGAGTTCATTGTAATCGGCCACCACCATGAACTGTTCGGGCTTCACGCTGCGAAACTTGGTAACGCCAACCGTGAAGTGCACCTTGACGCGAGAGGGGAAAGTGCGCAGCACCTTGCCTGCCGGCATGTTGATGGCCACCACAGGCACCTCGACGTTTTCTTCCGTCAGGATGTCTGGATAGAGTGAGAGCTTGACCGCAGAGGGTACTATCTTGACGCCGTGGATGGGCTTGAGCGTTACCTGGCGGGTAACGGTATCTTCAAAGTTGACGATGTCCAGCGGCGTAGTGGTAACGTACTTCAGGCTGTCGAGGGTATGCTTGTCGGCATAAACGGTGACATGCTCGGGCCAGAACTGGAACCGGGAGAGATAGTAGTTGTGGGCAGGCACCACCTTGCCGGCCATGCGTATGGGCAGCCGTTTGGAGAGTCCGTAGTTGAAGAAGAAGTCCAAACGGTCGGGCTTGATGCCCGTTATACGCGAGGAGCCATAGAGTTGCTGGTACAACTGCTTCTGAACATCGGAGACGGGAATCACGCCGCGCCCGGTGTTCTGTACTGCGTATGAGGCAAAGGAGAACGACAGCGGATGGAGACGGCGGCTCGTGGTGTAAGCCATAAGCGCAAAGCCCTTGTCGCGAACGGTTACACGAACGGTATCGGAGAGGTCGCCCGTGATGACTGCATTCCTGGGAACGCCGGTCAGACGCACGGGAACACGCAGCTCCTTTTCGTAGGTTTCGTTCAGTGCCATCAGCAACCAGAAGACACCACTCAGTGCAAAAAAGAACAAAAAAATCAGAAACTCCTTGTTCACAACACTGAACAAGAAGTCTCTGATGAACCTGTATATTTTTCTGTATCCGGTATCCACTGACTTTGGGTTTATGCAATTGCGGTTCTGCCCCGGGGTTTCCATACCGCCATAGCGGCAACTGCCGGCCGTTGGCGACTGGCAGGCTCAAGGCTGCAGAACTGCTGCTGTGTTACTGCTGTATCTGTGATGTTGCGTCGGCAAAGACGTAGTTCTTGTCGACAGTGATGACCACGCCGCGCGCAATCTCCACGTCAACCTTGTTGTTGGTAAGGTCTATACGTTTTACGGTGCCGTAGATGCCGCCGCCGGTTACCACCTGGGCACCTTCGGCAAGGGCGTTCTGGAACTCGCGGATTTTCTTCTGCCGCTTCTGCTGCGGACGAATCATGAAGAAATACATGATGGCGAAGATGGCTACCATCATAATGAGCAGGCCCATTCCGCCTCCACCTTGCTGCGTCTGGGCAGCTAAAAACATTGAATTCATATTACTTTTATGCTATTTTGTTTGTTATTTCTCTGTATTGACAGTTTACGCGGAGGCTGTTACTCCTGCCCGGCTGCCGGCTCGGCATCGGATTCCTGCGCGGCTTCAGAAGGCTCCTGGCCATCTTGCTCACCCGGCTCCCGGTGCACGAACTTGCGGCGTGGACGCGGCTCAGGCATCGGCTTGAGCAGCACGCCCTGCTGTACCAGGTAGCGGGCTATGGCATCGAGCATGCCGTTAATGTATCCGCCGCTGCGCGGGGTGCTGTAGAGCTTGGCCAAATCGACGTACTCGTTGATGGTTACACTTATGGGGATGTTGGGGAAAGTGAGCATCTCGGCAATGGCAATCTGCATGATGACCACATCCATATAGGCCAAACGGGAGAAGTCCCAGTTACGACTCGTCTCGCTCATGTAACGCTGGTAGGTGTCAGCATTGAGTATCGTGGCGCGGAACAGCTTCTGGGCAAAGTCGCGGTCTTCCTCATCGTGGTATTCCGGCAACAGTTCTTGTGCTCCCTTCTCTTTGGGATCGAAGCGCTTGATGGTTTTCAGCACGAAGGTGTCTACAACCTCCTTGTCGTCGTTCCAGTACAGGCTCTTGTCCTCCAGGAGGTCATCCAGCTCTGCATTTTCCTGTATGAGCTGCCTGTAGAGCTTGCGCCACACCTCGCGGTCGGCCTCGTAGGAGTCGTCTTCACTGGCCATATAATCTTGGTAAGTCTGGCTCTGCTCAATCTGGTTGCACAGCTTGCGCACATATTCTATATCGTTATCCCAAGACAGTTTCTGGTTTTCAATAAAGGTATTGAGCATCTTGTTCTCCTCAAGTTGCATAGCGAACTTGTTGTAAGCGAACCTGAGCGAGGGCTTCTCGGTGCCTTCGCGCTCGGCACGTTGTGTGGCAATATCGGCCCGTTTCTGTTCTTCCTTGGTTACGGCAAGGATGAGCTGAAGAAGATAATTATATAAATCGTATGCTTTAGAAAGGCTGAAGAGAAGCTCCTTTTCAGCATTATCCATGTTCTTATTTCCGTTTTGATAGTATGCGTAGGTTAACTGAACTACCTTGATTCTTATTAATTCGCGATTAATCATTCTCTAACAATTATTTAGTTGTGCGTTCGTATTTATGTTGCAAAAATAGATATTTTCTGCAGAACCCACAAGAAAAGACAATGGAAATATGTTTTTTTAAGATAAACTTTGCACATGTCACGGAAAAACCGTACCTTTGCACCGCTTTTGCAGTTTTGAGGCTGCGGCCGCGAACCGCAGCTTCAGGCTACAGGGCACAATGCCATGTGTGATGGCGAATTAATGACCAATTTTTAATTTAGAGTAACACATTATGAAAGAAATTAATGTATCAGGCAAGAAGCGCACAGACCTTGGAAAGAAGGCTTCTAAAACTCTCCGCAAGGAAGGTATGGTTCCATGTAACCTCTACGGTGAAGCTATGGCCGACGGCAAGCCACTGGCAGTGGCGTTTGCATCGCCCATGAGCGAACTCCGTAAGATTGTTTACACTCCGCACATCTATGTTATCAATCTGAACATCGACGGCGAGCACCACACTGCTATCCTCAAGGAGCTGCAGTTCCATCCGGTTACCGACGCGCTGCTGCATGTCGACTTCCTTGAAGTGAACGAGAGCAAGCCCATCACTATC
The DNA here is from genome assembly GCF_900111525.1 of Prevotella sp. kh1p2. Classification (NCBI taxonomy): domain Bacteria; kingdom Pseudomonadati; phylum Bacteroidota; class Bacteroidia; order Bacteroidales; family Prevotellaceae; genus Prevotella; species Prevotella sp. kh1p2. The sequence continues at coordinate 96,123 of NZ_FOHY01000004.1, read as the reverse complement.
GGTATTCCCGTTAAGTTGGTTGGTCTGGCGCAGGGTGTCCGCGACGGTGGCCGCATGAACCTCTCCATCCGTAAGATTAATGTCTGCGCTCCTTACCAGCAGATACCCGAACATCTGGACGTTGATGTTACCAAGCTGACCATCGGCAAGAGCATCAAGGTAGGCGAACTGTCGTATGAAGGCTTGGAACTGAAGACCAGCAAGGACGTTGTAGTTTGCTCCATCAAGATGACCCGACAGGCTGCAACTGCCGCAGTGGCAACAACAGAAGAGACTGAAGAGAGCACTCCCGAAGCTGAATAAGGAGGAAACGCCTCCTCATTCGCCCGCTTTCGAGGCGGATTAGTTTGACTTCAGAATAGAATATGGAGAAATATTTGATTGTAGGACTGGGCAATCCTGGTGACGAGTACCAAGGAACCAGACACAATACCGGCTTTATGATATTGGACGCTTTTGCTAAGGCGTCCAATATTGTTTTTGATGACAGGCGCTACGGCTTCATCACCCAGACCGCCATCAAGGGCCGACAGGTGACGCTGCTCAAGCCTACAACCTTCATGAACCTGAGCGGCAACGCCGTGAGATACTGGCTCGGCAAGGAAAAAATACCGCAGAGACACTTGCTGGTATGCGTAGACGACATCGCTCTGCCCTTAGGACATTTCCGCCTGAAAGCCAACGGAAGCAACGGCGGACACAACGGGCTGGGCAACATCCAGCAGCTGATAGGGCATAATTACGCCCGCCTCAGGATGGGCGTAGGCAACGAGTTTCCGCGCGGAAGGCAAGTAGAATGGGTGCTGGGCAGATACAGCGACGACGAGCTGAAAACCCTTCAACCGGCTATCGACACTGCGGTTGAAATCATCAGGAGCTTCGTTCTGGCCGGTATCGACATCACCATGAACCAGTTTAACAAGTTAGGAAGATGACAAAACAACCTACTTCTGCCAACAGCATGGCAACGGGGCAGGCCCGGATAGACAAATGGCTGTGGGCTGCCCGCATCTTCAAGACCCGCTCCATTGCTGCCGACGCCTGCAAGAACAGCCGCGTAACCATTGGCGGCGTGAACGTAAAACCCTCGCACATGATAAAGGCCGGCGAGGTGATAAGCGTCAGGAAGTCGCCCATCACCTACTCTTTCAAGGTTCTCAAGCCGATAGAGCAGCGCGTGGGGGCCAAGCTCGTGCCCGAAGTTTACGAGAACGTGACCGATGCCAAGCAGTATGAGCTGCTGAAAATGAGCCGTATCAGCGGATTCGTTGACCGCGCCCGCGGCACCGGCAGGCCTACCAAGAAAGACCGCCGGGCCATCGATGCCTTTGTTGACCCAACGGTATTCGGCTTTGATGACGACTATTTCAGCAGCGAAGACGAATGATGCGACCATCCTGCAGCCCGTCAACCATCCACGTAAAAACCAACAACCATGAACATAGCGATATTCGTTTCAGGCAACGGAAGCAACTGCGAGAACATCATCCGGTATTTTGAAGCCGACCCCGACATCCGCATTGCCCTGGTACTTAGCAACAAGCCGGATGCCTATGCACTCACCAGAGCCCGCCGGCTGCACGTTCCTACAGCCGTTATGCCAAAGCCTCAATTCGGCGAGAAGGACAAACTGCTCTCGCTGCTGGCCGACTATGAGATTGATTTCATCGTGCTGGCAGGCTTCCTGCTCTACATTCCCGACTTCTTGGTCAAGGCCTTCGACCACCGCATGATTAACCTTCACCCTGCCCTGCTGCCCAAATTCGGCGGCAAGGGCATGTACGGCCACCATGTGCACGAAGCCGTGAAAGCCGCCGGCGAGCGTGAAACAGGCATGACGGTGCACTGGGTGAACGAGCAGATGGACGGCGGCGACATCATCGCCCAGTACCGGACGCCACTCTCGCCCGATGACGACGTGGCGACCATTGCCCGTAAAGAACACGATTTGGAGATACGATACTTTCCATTGACAATCAGGAAAGTCATCGAAAAACTATAGCCATCAGAGGGCTGGAAATATCCGCCCGCCTGATGGCTTTTTTGTTTCGTCAGAACATTCTGCGCCCGCCGAAGCCGCCACGCGAACCCGGTCCGCCGCTGCCATGACGTCTGCCGGAACCACCGAAGCCAGGTCCGTTGTCGCTGTCCTGCCGACGCTGGCCGCCGAAAATGTTCAGGCGATAAATAACGTGCAGCATGGCATAGCTGTTGATGCTGTTGTACTGCGTGTCGCTGCGCAGCACGTCGTTGATGGTTCGGCTGAAGTTGCTCTGGTTGTGCAATATGTCGTAGAACTGCAGCGATACCGTCAGCGCGTTGCCTTTCAAGAAACCCTGCGACAGCTGCGCATTCCACACCAGCTCGTTGGTGTTCATCGCGGCATCGTTGTACCCGCGGCGGCTGTTCTCATGTATATCCGACGAGATGCTCATACCCCACGGCAGGTTCACGTTCACGTTCCCTCCGTAGGCAAACTGCCACGTGTCGAGGTCGTTGTCGGGCTGCAGTTTGTTGCGCGAGTGGGTGTAATTGACCGACCCGTCGAGGTTCACTTCCAGCCAGTCGTTGCGGTATCCGCCCCCCAGACGTTCCCCCAAGGTGAGCGAACGCGTAATGTTTTTCACCGATTCCCTTGCTCCCGCCGGCACCAGATAGCTCGCGTAGTTGTTGTAGTTGGCGTTGGTAAAGGTGTTCACGTTCCAGTATCCGGCCGAGTCTAAGGCCGTGTTGAACATGAAGGCGCCCATGGCATCCCAGTTGCCGTTTATGTTCTCGGGCTGCGTAGTGCGTCCGCCGGTTGCTTCATTGTACGTTACCTTGTTGCTGATGCTGTTGCGCGTGTTGCTGTAGTTCACGAACGTCATGATGGCACGCTGATGTTTCTCTATATAATTATTGTAGAAGAGGCGGAAGCGGTTGGTGAACGAGGGCTTCAGACCTGGGTTTCCTTTCGATATGTTCAGCGGGTTGCTGTCGTCGGTAATGTCGAGCAGCTGGCTCATGGACGGCTGGCTGGTGGTTCCGCGGTAGTTGATGCGCAGGTTGCTCACCTTGCTTATGCGGTAGCGGAAGTCGAGAGTAGGCGTCACGTTGGTAACCGTTCGCGTGGTGTCAACGTGTATTCCCTGGTAGTTCTGCACGTAGTTGGACTTCTGCGGCTGCACCATCACACCCACGTTGAAGTTGTACTTGGGCCTTATCATGCGGAACATGACTTCGAACTCGTTGATGTAGTTCTTGTATTCCGAGAACCGGCTGAGGTCGCTGTTCAGGTAAGTTTCAACGGGATTGGCTAGCAGCGAGAGGTAGTCATTCCACTGCCGGTAGGCCGGAACCACGCCGTCGAAGAGGCCGGGCGTAACATGACTGAAGTCGTACGTTGACCTGTCGCTCTTGCTGTAGCTGTATCTGAAGCTGTACCTCAGCTGCAGGAACGTGGCCCGCCACAGCGGTTCGCTGTACGTTGCCTGCAGGCGGTAGCCGTAGTTGGTGGTGGGCATGGTGTTGTAGCGGTTGGTCATGTAGGTTGAGTCGGTGCCGGCAAGCGTTTGGAGCAGATAAAGGCGCACGTTGTTCAGCTGCAGGCTCTGGCTGTCCGACTTGCCGTAGTTGCCGTCAACGCGCAGGGTGAAGTTGCGCCCCTTGTTGCCCAGCCGGCGGTTGTACTGCAACATGCCCCGCAGGTTCTTGTCGGTGGAATAGCTGATGTTGGTTGAATTTGATGAGTTTACAACCGTGCTGTCGGCCGCCAGCTGTGCCAATGCCTCGGTACTCAGCGGCGACGAGACGTACAGATACGGGTCCTCGTTGAACGTAGCCGATGTGTTGAGCCCGCGGCCGTCGCCCGTAGACCAGGTGAACGATGGCCTGAACATGATGTTGGTCATTGTGTCGGGCTTCCACTCCAGCCTCAGCCGGCCGTCCCAACTGTTGCTGCGGCTGTAGTTCTGGGCAATGCTGTTGCCGTAGGATGATGCCTGCGCACCCGTACCCACAAAGTTCTGGGTCGACTGTATGGTGTGCACGTCGCCGTTGGAGTGGTTCCAGCGCAGGCTGGCGTCTATCTGTATCTTGTCCTTTATCTCGAAGTTGTAGTTGCCGCCTATCATCTTGGTGGCGTTCAGTCCTTGCCGGCCGGCTCCCCACCGGCCGTATCCGCCGCCCCCGGGGAAGCCCATGTCGTTGGTATTGTTGGCGTTGGCAAAGAGCATGAAGCGCGACTTGTCGGTAAAAACTGCCCCCATGCCGCGCCCCGAGTAGCGGCTCTTGGTGCCCACACCCAGGTCTATGTTGGTAAACATGCCGTGGTTCATGCCCGGTTTCACGCCGAAGTCGAGCACCGTTTCCTCCTCACCGTCGTCTATGCCCGTTACGCGCGAGAGGTCGCTACGCTGGTCGTAAGCCTTTATGCGGTCAACAATGGAGGTGGGAAGGTTCTTCAGTGCCGTCTTTGTATCGCCCGTCATGAATTCTTTTCCGTCAACAAGTATCTTCTTCACTTCCTTTCCGTTGATGGTAATCTTGCCGTTGTCGTCAACCTGGGCACCGGGAAGTCGCTTCACCAACTCCTCTATCGTAGAGCCTTCCGGCGTGCGGTAGGCCGCCGAGTTGTACACAAACGTGTCCTCCTTGAGCGTTACCTTCATGGCCTGACCCACCACCGTGGCGCCCTTGAGCATGATGGCATCGGTGCTCATCGTGATGTTTCCCATGGCGAGGTCTTTCTCCTGGGATATCTCTATGTGCTTGATGAGGGTGGTATAGCCCACGCTCGATATCTTGAGCAGATACTTGCCGTTGCGCGGGGCGTTGACAAAGAAGAGGCCGTCTTCATTAGACACCGTGCCGCCTATGAACGTACTGTCGGGCTGCAGCAACTGTATCGTGGCCTGCATCACGCCTTCCTTCGAGTCTTTGTCTATCAGTTTGCCTGTTATCTGCCTGTCGGGAGCGGCCCACGTGGCCATCGCCGGGAGCAGAAACAGAAGCATCAAAATCTTTAGTTTCATTCCATTTAGTTTTTATCTTTTGGTTTTTAGATGTACGGAGCAGCCGATGGTTTAATCGCGCTATTGTTAAAAAAGCCCACAAAAGTGCCTCGGCAAGGGCGCCGGTAGATGATTATCGGGTCGCTAATGGTATGCTTCAGGAACTTTTGACACTTGTCGAAAGATCGTGCGACAGGTGTCGAAAGATTGTGCGACACTTGTCAAAAGTTCCCGAAGCATAGCTCCGGCACCAGATAAAATATTCGTTATGTATATAAAAAAGTCGCTGAAACGCTTGCTGCTTTTACATTTTATACCTAAATTTGACCCTGAAGAAGATCCAGATACTTTCTGGATACAAAACATAACAACAGACCCTAAATTCCAACTATTATGAACAACCAGAACAAAACAACGCAAAATTACAGCTCACTGCTGTCTTCTCTCTTCCTCGCATGGATGATGTTTTGGGTCATTTTGCCCGTATTGGAAAGCAACGACACCTTGTTTTATATATGTACCGCTATTCTTGGCGTACTTCTTCTGGCAGATTTGGCAATAGCAGTTGTTGTTTTCAGGAGAGACAAGCAGGCATTCTTCTCTTGGATGATGGGAACACTGAGTGAAAAAGTTCTCTCGGTAGCCCTTGCTGTTATCGGCCTGTTGGTAGACTATGCCTTAGGCCTGAACAAGCTGGCTTACTTCTGGTGGTTCATTCTTGCACTCGATTTATTTGCCTGGCTGCTGCCTACGCCCAAACAGAGCGGGAGCCCGCAGCAGAACGAAGCTGCGTAGCGCAACCCAGTCAGGTGCCCGCAGGCACCGCTTCATCCTATCACCGCATGCCGTAAAGGAGCTCTGCTCCCGGACCGGACATGCGGTTTCTGCATGCCTCCCAGCCCGAGTAAAAAGCAATGAGGACGGCAGACGATTTCCGGCTGCGCACAACCGTTTAAGCCGCACGCCTTAAATGGCGAAACTTACTGATTCTTGCTCACTTACGTGTACTTATGAGCAGTTTAGGAGAAGCTAATGATAAAAACTATTAAATAAACGGTAACAAGTCATTGATGTTGCATAAACTGTCGTACATTTGTTGGTAACGAATATAGTAAAGTTATGAATATTGAGCAGAAAATCATAGATTCCAAGAATTTGAAACAGGAAACGGCACTGGCCATTTCAGAGTGCGGACACGACAGGATATTTGTCCTGACCGACGAAAACACCGCCCGCCAGTGCTGGCCCGTTATCCGAGACTTCTTCAGTCTCAGGCAGGCGCGCCTCATCGTGACCCCCGCCGGCGACGCCAACAAGGGCCTCGACGCCGTGGTAAAGGTGTGGCACGAGCTGGAAGCAGGCGGCGCCACACGCCACAGTTGCCTCATCAACCTGGGCGGAGGCATGGTAACAGACCTGGGAGGGTTCGCTGCCTCCACTTATAAAAGAGGTATCGACTTCATCAACATGCCCACAACGCTGCTCGCGATGGTAGACGCCGCGACCGGCGGAAAGACGGGTTTCAACTTCGGAGGACTAAAGAATGAGATTGGAGTGTTCAGCAACGCCCGCTTCGTTATCCTCAACACGGACTTCCTGAAGACGCTCGACGAGAGCAACCTGCGGTCCGGATACGCCGAAATGTTGAAGCACGCGCTCATCGACAGCGAGCAGACGTGGGCCGAGTTGCTGAACTTCAACTTGGCCGAACCCGACTTGGAGCAGCTGCAGACCATGCTCACCAAATCGGTGCGGATAAAACAACGCATCGTAAAGAAAGACCCCAAGGAACGCGACAGCCGCAAGGCACTCAACCTGGGGCACACCATCGGGCACGCCATCGAGGAGTGGTCGATGGAGCAAGTGCCGGGCCGGCAGCCCCTGCTGCATGGCTATGCCGTGGCCTACGGCCTCACGGGCGAGCTGTACCTGAGCGCGATAAAGACGCAATTCCCCACCGACAGGCTCTGCCAAACGGTGAGTTTCATCCGCAGCTACTATGGCGTACCGCCCATCACGTGCAACGATTATCCCCACATACTCGAGCTCATGACGCACGACAAGAAGAACATAAACGGCCAGATAAACTTCACCCTGCTTGGCAACGTAGGCGACATACGCATCAACCGCACGGCTACGGAGGAAGAAATCAAGGCTGCACTCGACTTCATCCGCGAGGCATAGCAGTCGCTCCGCGGGCCTCCGCGCCCCTTTCAGTTATCATCTCACACCTAAGGAGCTATGCTTTTTACGATAAGGAGCATAGCTCTTTACAGTAAGGAGCATAGCTTTTTACGATAAGGAGCATAGCTCTTTACGATAAGGAGCTATGCTCACTGCTGTAGTGAGATGGCCTCACTACGATAGTGAGATGGCCTCACTGCGATAGTGAGATGGCCTCACTACGATAGTGAGATGGCCTCACTGCGATTAAGAGAGGGCCTATATATAATAAGGTGATGGCAGGAAGCAGGGCGGGAGACCGTCAACCGGCCTCGCGGGCCATGCGTTCGGCCACGGCGCGGGCGGGCTTTCCGGTTTCGGTAAGCGGTATCTGCGCCACGTGGATGTATCTGCGCGGGCACCAGTATTTGGGCAGCGCGGCCACGCAAAGCTCCTCTACTTCGGCCATGTCGGTCTGTTCGGTCAGCATGACCACTATCTCGCCGAACTTTTCATCTTTGCGTTTGGTTATCATGAAGCCGCCGCGCATGAACGGTTTCAGCGCCCGTTCCACCTCTTCTGCCTGTATTTTGATGCCTCCGGAACAGATGACGTTGTCCTTGCGGCCGATGATGCGGAAGCCGCGAGACGAGAGTTCGGCGCGGTCGTGGGTAACAAGACGGCCCTCGTGCACGGCCGGCGCGTCGATTACCAGGCAGCCTTCATCGTCCAGACTCACCTTTACCGTATCGAAAGACATGTACCACGGGCTTGCTGCGGGGCCGCTCAGGCGGCGCAGAGCGATGTGCGAGAGGGTCTCCGTCATGCCGTACGTGCTCCACACGGCATGGGGAAAGCTCCGCAACTGGCGCTCCATGCGGTCGTCTATCGCACCTCCGCCAATGATGAGGTTGCCTATTTGCATCAGTCTGCGGCGCTCCTCGGGCACCTGCAGACTGTTGTAAACCTGCATGGGAACCATGGCCGCAAAGTCTATCGGCCCCTCCACGCCGGCCAGCGGATGGCCATCGGGCTCAACGGCCACCAGTTGCAGGCCTCGCTCCAGCGCCCGCACAACCATCATCTTGCCCGCTATGTAATCCAAGGACATGCAGAGCAAGGCCCTCTCACCGGGCTTCAAGCCCAAGAAATCGCACGTGATGCGGGCCGAGGCCAGCATCCGCCGCTTCTCCGCCCACATGGGTTTAGGCTCTCCGGTGGAGCCGCTGGTGTGCACCAGCACGCTGTCGGAGGCGTTGTTCCACTCGTCTAAGAATTCTTGCAGTACCATAGCTGGTCTCCTTTGATTAGCAGCGGCATGTCGATATTGTCCGTAAAGAGCTGTCCGGTGCCCAGACCTTGCGGCATGGAGATGTGAGGCCCGTAGACGGAAGCACAGAAGTGGGCTATCGCATTGAGGCCTACGTTGCTCTCCAGGGCACTCGTTATCCAGCTGCCAATGCCCCTCTCGCGGGCCAGCTGAATCCATTCGCGCGAGCCGGACATGCCTCCGTGCAGGCTCGGTTTCAGCACAATGAAGGCCGGGCGGAGGGTGTCGAGCAGCTCTTTCTTTGCCTCCGGGCTGTTCACCCCTATGAGTTCCTCGTCCAGGGCGATGGGTATCGGGCTCTCACGGCACAGCTTCGCCATTGCTTCCCATTGCCGTTGGCGGACGGGTTGCTCAATGGAATGAATGCCGTAGGGGGCCAGCGCCTCCAGCCGTTGCATGGCATTGGCGGGCGTGAAGCCGCCGTTGGCGTCCACGCGCAGTTCCACCTGCTCCTTGCCGAATGCCTCTCGGATGTGGCGCACGAGGGCTAACTCCTGCTCAAAGTCTATCGCTCCAATCTTCAGTTTTACGCAGCGGAAGCCTTGTTGCAGCTTTTTCTCCAGCCTGCTGTACATCTCGGCGAAGCTCCCCATCCACACCAGGCCGTTGATGGGGATGCCTTCTTCGCCCCTGCCGAAGGCCGTATCGAACAGCGCAGGTGAGCCCCCGGCCTCGTACTGGGCCAGGGCAGTCTCCAGACCGAACAGCATCGAGGGGTACGGACGCAGCTCATCGAAGTCTGTCCGGCCAGTTGTGGCCACGAGCCTGCAGGCATCCTGCAGGATTTCGGCATAGTCCGCGAGGGCATCGCACGACAGGTCGGGCAACGGGGCGCATTCCCCCACTCCCTTCACTCCCGGCTTTTGGGGACTTGTGAGGGTAACAAACCAAGAGCGGCGCGTGGTGTACACGCCCCTCGAAGTTCCCGCCGGCTGCCTGAAATGCAGCGTTTTCTCGGTGATACTTATATGGAATTTCGGCATATCTGATAATGAATTGAATGAGCAGAGCGGGCATTTGCCACTCTTCTACCAACTGTTTGAGAGCGTTGAGAGTTAGGGGAACTGGGGAAACTTGTCGAAGTCGGGCTTGCGTTTCTCGAGGAACGCGCGGCCTCCCTCTTGTGCCTCATCAAGCGTGTAGTACAGCATGGTGGCGTCGCCGGCCAGCTCCTGGATGCCTGCCTGGCCGTCGAGTTCGGCATTGAAGCCTGCTTTCATCATGCGCAAGGCCAGCGGCGAGCGTTCCATCATGGTCTCCGCCCAGTCCACGCACTCGTCTTCGAGCCGGTCGAAGGGCACCACCTTGTTCACCAGTCCCATCCGTTCGGCCTCCCGGGCACTGTATTGGCGACAGAGGAACCATATCTCGCGCGCCTTTTTCTGCCCCACGATACGAGCCAGATAGCTGGCTCCGAAGCCGGCATCGAAGCTCCCCACCTTGGGCCCAGTTTGTCCGAAGACGGCATTCTCACTGGCTATCGTGAGGTCGCAGACCACGTGCAGCACGTGTCCTCCGCCAATGGCATAGCCGTTAACCATGGCAATGACGGGCTTGGGGAGCCTGCGTATCTGCATCTGAACATCGAGTACGTTGAGCCGGGGCACACCATCGGTGCCCACGTAGCCGCCTTTTCCCTTGACGTGCATATCGCCTCCGGAGCAGAAAGCCTTGTCTCCGGCACCCGTGAGGATGACCACCCGGATGTCCGGACACTCGCGGCAGTAGCTGAAAGCCTGGCTCATTTCCCACACGGTGAGGGGGGTGAAGGCGTTGCGATACCGCTCGCGGTTGATGGTTATCTTGGCAATGTGGTTGTAACTCTCGAAGAGTATCTCCTTAAAGTCGAAGCTCTCTATCTTTTCCCATTCTCTTTTCATATTCTTAATGATTGATAGTATTGTTCGTAAATGGCTGCATCGCGGGCGGCGTCGGTGAACACTTCCAGCAGCACTGGCCGCTCTGAACGCCCGCAAGTCAGCGTTTCAAGCTGGCTCTCCAATGCCTCCGCGCTGTGGGCAGCATAGTAGCTGACGTTGTTCTCCATGCAGATGCCCTCGGCGGTGGTATGATGCCGGGCCGCAACAAGCTCATCGCAGGCGGCCGATTGGCGCAACCCGTTGAGTTGATAGAAGATTCCGCCACCGCCGTTGTTGAGCAGCAGGATGCGCAGATTGCCGCGGAGGTTGCGGTTCCAGAGTGCATTCTGGTCGTAGAAGAAGCTCAAGTCGCCCGTCACACAGTACACGTTGCGCTCCGTAACGAGCGAGTAGCCGGCCGCGGCAGACACACTTCCCTCTATTCCATTTACCCCCCGATTGCAGTAAATGTAGTGAGAAGCAAAGATGTTGCCCAGTCTCACGGCGGTACTGTTGGCGTAATGAACCTCGGAAGAAGGGTCTTCGAGCTGCAGCCGGGCCTCCAGCAGTTGCACGGCCAGCATCTGCGAGTAAGGCGGACGATAGCTGTTGCGGTGGTCGATGGCCTGCATCAGCACCGCTTCCCACAAGTTACGAAAGGCGTGCGAGCTGCGGTTGTGGAGCTGCGAGAGCACTTCCGCGGGCCGAGCCTGCACCACTCCGGTAAGGTTCATGAGCACATCGTGCACTGCGCCGCTCTCGTTTATCAGCCAGCATTCCGCCTTACGGGCGCGGCGCAGGAACCTGCGGGCCCGCTTGCTCACCAGCGTATCGCCCACGTAGAGGATGAAATCGGGCAGGAAACGCTCACTCCGAGAGGCCAGGAGCACAGCTTCATCCAGGCAGCAGGCCGTCAGTGAGCCGCCGCTCAGCTGCTCCTGCAACACCACATAGCCCAAGTCGTTCAGCCGGCGGCAAAGAGCAGTCGGCAGCGCGTCGCGCTTCAGTTGCCCTACAACTATCATGGGCCGCTCCGCCTGCTCAAAACGGGCAAGGAGAGAAGCATCTACAGCGGTTGTTGAAGGCGTGTACAGACTAATCAGCCGTTCGCGGGGAAGCTGCGCGGTGGTCATCTCGAACAGCGGCTCCGTAATGGGAACGTTGATGTGAACGGGCCCTCCGCCGCCTTGCCTGCAGGCCATCAGGGCCTCGTTTACCAGCCTGTTGCAGTACCAGTGCTCCTCTTCGTCGCGCGGTTCGGGCAGTGTAACGCTCTTGCTCACAAAGCCGGAGAGGGCTGCAGGCTGCCGGAGCGTCTGCCCGTCGAGCTGGTCAATCCACTGCGGAGGGCGGTCGGCGCTCACAACCACTACCGGCTGATGCTGGTAAAAGGCCTCGGCCACGGCCGGTGCCACGTTGAGCAGCGCCGTGCCGGAGGTGACGCAAACCACTACGGGCTGGCCGGTGGCCTGACAGATGCCCAGCGCCTGGAAGCCCGCCGACCGCTCGTCAGTAACCGGCCAGCATGTAATGGCGGGGCACTCGTTGAGGTTATGAACGATGGGAGCATTCCTGCTGCCCGGGCACACCACCGCATGGCGCACGCCGTGGCTCACGAGCAGTGCCGTGAGAATGTTGACATTATCTTTATTCGAATACATGTTTCATTGTCTGGAGTTTGGCTTCGGTCTCGTTCCACTCGCTCTCCTCGCGGCTTTCAGGCAGCAGTCCGCCGCCTGCATGCAGCACGCAGCGGTGGCCCAACAGCTCCATGCAGCGCAGCGACACGTACAGATGCGTGCCGCCGGGCAGGCCTATGGGGCCGCAGAAGCCGCTGTAATAGCGGCGGTCAAGGCCTTCGTGAGCCAGGATGAACCGGCGGGCGGCGTCCTTGGGAATGCCGCACACGGCCGGCGTGGGGTGCAGGCGGGCCACCACATCGCCCACTCCTACGCCCGGATGCAGGCCGAACGTGAAGTCGGTGCGCAGGTGGCAGAGCCCTGCAGCTGTGGTTGTATAGGGCCCGCGGGCAGAAACATGGAGGCCGAACGTGCGGAGGCGGCGACCGATATAGTCGGAAACGAACTGCTGCTCGGCCCTGTTCTTGGCCGACCATGCCGGCTCCAAGCCCGCAGCCTGGCTGTTTTTCATCGTTCCGGCCAGTGCCATGGTGTGCCAGAGGGTGCCGTCGGCACTCTCTGCCAGTATCTCGGGTGTGGCCATGAGCCACTCTCCGCTGCGGGCGGTGCTCACCAGGGCGATGAACAGATGCGGGTACAGGCGGCACGCCTTGTGGAAGAGAGCCTTGCCATCAGCCGGCTCCGCCAGCCTTATCTCCACGCTCCGCGAGAGCACGAGCTTGCCGAACTTGCCCGCACAGAGCTGCCGGTGGAACGCGGCAAAGGCCGAGGCATAGCCCTCGCGGCCGGCTTCGCCAACGCTGTGGGCCACGGGGCCCGCCGTCTCTGCTGTGCTGCAGGGCCGCTGCTGTACCACATCGGGGCGCAACAACAGCACAGGATGCAGCGCCGACGCAGCGAACGGGGCCATCACGAAGCCCCGGCAGCCGTTTAGCTGTCCGTAGTCATGCAGTTCGAGCGGCTCTCCTTCGGTTTGCTCCACATAGGTGTAAGAGGTGGAATCGGGCAGACGATAGCAGGCAAAAGCACTCATTTCTTGCGCTGACTAATCACGTAGTTGGTTACGTGTACGGTCGATATCAGTTCTCCTTTCCTGTTCCTGATGTCCACCTGCCACTCATGAAGCGTGCGGCCCTTGAACTGCAGCTTGGCGTAGGCCGTCACCACGTCGCCCTCCATGACGGCCTTCAGGTGGCTGCCGCTCACGTTTATGCCCACGCTAATTCTGTCCGGACACAGCGCCATGCTGCCTACACCGGCCACGTTCTCGGCCAATGCCAGCGATGCTCCGCCCGAGAGGAAGCCGAAGGGCTGCCGGTTAAGCCCGTTAACCTTCATGCGCGCCATGAGCGTATCTTCTTCCGGAGTTGACAGGAACTCCATGCCCAGCGTGTTGGAGAGCCCGTCCTGGGTCTTGATGATTTCCTTCTGTTTTTCTATATCCATTGTTCCTTTTACTTTTCATAGGTTCTACACACAAACCTTTGGCAAAGATAGCAAATTGTAAACACACAACCAAATATAACGGTTGCTTTCTCTGCCGGTCCCGGAAGTCACGAGCCGGAGTGGGAAACCATGCCGGCATGTGCCGAATAGCCTGCTGCGGGGGTGCTGAAAACATGCCGAAAAAGTGCTGAAAGATAGGAGCAGGAACTTTTGACACTTGTCGCACGATTGTGTGACACTTGTCGAATGATTGTGCGACAGGTGTCGAAAGTTCCCGAAGCACATCTTTTACACCGTAATTGATGGCTGGTGATTACCCAAGGAGGCAGTAACAGTATTGTAACATATATGTAAACGAATAGTTACACGCGCTTAAAGTTTCTGTAATACGGTTGTTATACCTTTGTCGGCGAAGAAAAAACCATTCCGAATATATGGAAACTATCTATTTAGTTATTGTCGTCTTCCTGCTCTGTTTGGCAGTGTTCGACCTCTTTGTGGGCGTAAGCAACGACGCCGTAAACTTTCTGCAGTCGGCCGTAGGCGCCCGTGTAGGCACCTTCAGGACCATTCTCATCATCGCTTCGTTCGGCGTTCTGGCGGGTGCCGTCATGTCATCGGGCATGATGGACGTGGCCCGCCACGGCATCATGGTACCTCAGAATTACTCGTTCGACGAAGTAATGACCATCTTCATGGCCGTGATGGTGACCGACATCATTGTGCTCGACGTGTTCAACTCGCTCGGCATGCCCACCTCGACCACGGTGTCGCTGGTCTTTGAACTGCTGGGAGCAACCTTTGCCCTGGCAGCTATAAAGCTGATGGGCGGTACCGACCTGGGCCTCGGCGACCTGCTGAATACGGACAAGGCCATGAGTGTAATCATCGCCATCTTCGTTTCCGTGGCCATAGCCTTCGTGTTCGGTACCATCGTGATGTGGCTCACGCGCGTTGTCTTCACGTTCAACTACAAGCACCATTCGCGTTATTCCATCGCCATCTTCGGCGGTATCGCCTTTACGGCGCTGGCTTATTTCATCTTTCTCAAGGGCGTAGGCAACAGCCCCTACATATCAGAAGAGAGCCGCCAGTGGATAGAACAGAACATGCGGACGCTCATCGTGGGCACCTTCGTGGGCTCAACGGTGCTCATGGAGGTTCTCCATCTGCTGCGCGTAAACATCTTCAAGCTCGTTGTACTCATGGGTACCTTCGCGCTGGCCATGGCCTTTGCGGGCAACGACCTGGTGAACTTCATCGGCGTTCCGTTGGCAGGACTGGACAGTTATCAGGACTACATGGCCCACGGTGCCGGCTCCACGCCCACCAGCTTCATGATGACGAGCCTGGCGGAGAGTGCCAAGACGCCGCCCCTCTACCTGCTGCTGGCCGGCATCATCATGATAGTGGCCATGGCAACGTCCAAGAAGGCGCAGCATGTTATCAAGACTTCGGTCGACCTCTCGCGGCAGGATGAGCACACGGAGATGTTCGGCTCCTCGAGAGCAGCAAGGAGTCTGGTGCGTTTCTTTCAGAACATGTCCTCCACGATAGATAGCTACATGCCCGACGGTATCCAGCGCTGGCTCAACTTCAGGTTTAACCGGCGCGGCACGGAACTGAGCGACGGAGCCGCCTTCGACGTGGTGCGGGCCGCCGTTAACCTGGTACTCGCGTCGCTGCTCATCACCATCGGCACCAACTACAAGCTGCCGCTCTCTACCACCTACGTAACTTTCATGGTGGCTATGGGTAGCTCGCTGGCCGACAAAGCTTGGGGACGGGAGAGCGCCGTGTTCAGGGTAACGGGCGTGATAGCCGTTATCGGCGGCTGGTTCATTACGGCCGGCGTGGCTTTCGTGGCCAGTCTGATTGTGTGCCTGGCCATGTACTACGGCGGCATTATCGTGCAGGCAGCCTTCATGATCTTTGTAGTCTACCAGCTCATCAGCTCGAGCCGCAAGTTCAATCGCAGCAAGAAAGACAGCAGCAAGAGCCTCTCGGAACTCATGATGCGCACACACGATGCGGATATAGTATGGGAGCTGCTGCGCAAACACGTGGGCCGCACCCAGAGTTTCATGACGATGTTCACCCTGGAGCAGTACAACCAGATTGTTGACGGCTTCTTTGACGACAGGCCACGCATGCTCCACCACGCGCAGAGGGAACTGAAAAAGCAGAAAGGAGAACTGAAGCAGGACCGCCGGCAGGAACTCATCGCACTGAAGAAAGTGCCCGTTGAGATAGGTATAGAGCGCAACACGTGGTTCCACATCGGCGTCAACGCCGCCACGCAGTACATCTACTGCACGCTCAGAATGCTGGAACCCATTCAGGAACACGTAGAGAACAACTTCAATCCCATACCGCGCAGCCTGAAAGAAGAGTACGAACCCATACGCAGAACCATCAATGACCTGATGAAACAAACCAATGACATGATTTCGACAGGGCGCTTCGAGCATTACCGGGACGTGCTGGCCGACGCCGACTCACTGAAAGACGAGCTGAGCCTTACACGCAAACGGCACATTGACCGCATGCAGCAGACGCGCGGCAACGAGTATCTGCAACTCTCGCTCGTATATCTCAACCTGCTGCAGGAAAGCCAGCAGCTGCTCAGCAACATGCGCCACCAGCTGCGCGGAGCCAAAAAGTTCCTGGAATAAAAAATATAGCAGCATGGCAACAGGGATGAAGCAAATAATTTGTATTTTTGTAGCAGAAAACCAATAAGCTATGAGCGAACCTCACAGAATACTCGTCGTAGACGACGAACAGGATCTTTGCGAGATTCTGAAGTTCAATCTCGAAACCGCCGGTTATCAGGTCGACACAGCCAACTCGGCCGAAGAAGCGCTCACTATGGGCGTGGCAGGCTACGACCTGCTGCTGCTTGACGTGATGATGGGCGGCAAGTCGGGCTTCGACTTGGCACAACAGCTGAAGTCGAACCCTGCCACCGCCGCCATTCCCATCATCTTCCTCACGGCCCGCGACACAGAGAACGACACCGTGCGCGGCTTCAACCTCGGGGCCGACGACTACATAGCCAAGCCTTTCTCCATCCGTGAAATGACGGTGAGGGTGAGGGCCGTGCTCAGGCGGAGTGCCGAGAAAGACGCCGAACAGCCCCATGTACTCAGCTACCAGGGGCTGGAAATGAACCTTGACAAGAAGACTGTGAGCATTGACGGCACCGACATTCCCTTCACGAAGACCGAATTCGAGCTGCTGCAACTGCTGCTCGAAGAGCGTGGCAAGGTGTTTTCGAGGCAGGAACTCATAGACCGCATCTGGCCCAAAGACGTGCTGGTGCTCAACCGCACGGTCGATGTAAACATCACGAGACTAAGGAAGAAGATTGGCCGGTTTGCCAAGTGCATCGTCACTCGGCTGGGATTTGGCTATTACTTTGACGCATGAAGAGGATTCCCGTCGACAAACAGCTCTACCTGAGCGTAATGGCACTGTTCCTGGTGTTTGCGGCCGTCTTCATTGTTTTCCAGCAGAAACGCGAAAAACAATTCAAGATTGACGCACTCAACGCGCGCCTGCAGAACTACAATGACAGGATGCAGGACTGGCTGAGCTACCAGGGACGGCACGACGAGGCCACACTCAACGGCTACGTAAGCCGCCATCGGGCCGACGGTATCAGGGTAACACTCATCGACAAGCATGGAAAAGTGTTCTTCGACAATATCAGGAAGAACTATGCCAGCATTTCCAATCACGCCAACCGCAAAGAAGTTGTCCAGGCCTTGCGGTCAGGAAGGGGCTCGACCGTGGAGCGCAACAGCGCTACCTTGAAGCGCGAATACTTCTACTCGGCAACTTGGTACCCGCAGGAGGGCTTCATCATCAGGAGTGCCCTACCCTACGACAACAACCTCTCCAAATCTCTGCAGGCCGACCAGCACTTTATCTGGTTCGCCGTGGCAGCTTTCATCATCCTCACTTTTATTCTCTACCGCTTCACCAACCGCCTGGGGCGGAACCTGACAAAGCTGCGCAGCTTTGCCTACAAGGCCGATCACAACGAGAGCCTGGACTCGGAAGACCTGGCCGACTTCCCCGACGACGAACTGGGAGAAATAGCCGAACGCATCATCAAGATGTATAAACGGCTGCAATCTACCCGCCAACAGCAGGATATCCTGAAGCGGCAGCTCACCCAGAACATTGCCCACGAGCTGAAAACACCCGTGGCCAGCATACAAGGATACCTGGAAACCATTACCGAGAACCCGCAAATGGACGAGCCTACGAGGGCACAATTCCTGCAAAGATGCTATGCCCAGAGCGAACGACTGACCTCGCTGCTGCGCGATATCTCGACACTGAACCGCATGGACGATGCTCCGGAGATGATGGACTTTGAACAGGTAGACATCGCTGAGACTGTACGCGACATCCAGAAAGAAACGGCTTTGCAATTGGAAAGCCGCAACATGCGCTTCCACAACCTGCTGCCGGCAAGCCTCGTGGTGCAGGGCAACCGCTCGTTACTGTACAGCGTGTTCCGCAATCTGACCGATAACGCCATAGCCTATGCCGGCACCGGCACCGACATCACGCTCACCGCACACGAGCAAAACGGCCTGTGGCAGTTCTCGTTCGCGGACAACGGCGTGGGTGTTCCGGCCGAACACCTGCCCCGACTGTTTGAACGCTTCTACCGTATCGATAAGGGCAGAAGCCGCAAAATGGGCGGAACGGGGCTCGGACTGGCCATTGTGAAGAACGCGGTGCTCATTCACAAGGGCCAGATAAGCGTAAGCAACAATCCCGAAGGCGGACTGCAATTCGTCTTCACCATCCCTACAACAGGAAGAAAAGGCTGACGCCGATGCACGAAATCACAGCTCCGGCAACCACCTTGGGCGTAATGGGCTGGTGAAACATCCACTTGGAAGGCAGCAGAATGATGATGGGCGTCATGGCCATGAGCGTTGACGCGATGCCGGCCGCCGTGTACTGAACGGCCATGAGCGAAAAGGCAACGCCGATGAACGGCCCCGAGAAAACGGCGATGAGCATGGCCAAGAGGCCGCGGCGGTCGTGAACGCTGCGCTTGAGGTCGGCAAATCCGCCCCGTGCCAGCAGCCACAGCGAGAAGCAGAACAGGCCGGCCATGCAGCGAATGGAGTTGGCCGAGAACGGCAGATAGTTGACCACGCGCGGCAGGAGGCCTGCAGGAACATTGGCCGTATAATAATCCAACCCTATCTTACTCAACACCAGGCCCAGCCCCTGACCCAGTCCGGCGCCGATACCGAACATGATTCCCTTGGCCGGCAGCTGCAGGGAGAGGCTCGCCTTGTGGTCTCCGCGCGAGAAAACGCTGATGGCGATGCCCAGTAGCGTTACCGCCATGGCCAGCAGCGAGTGCCAGGAGAGCGTCTGCCCTATCAGCACCCAGGCAAAGAGAGCCGTGAACATGGGCGCCAGCGTCATAAAAAGCTGGCCGTAACGGGAGCCTATCGTGAGGTAACTGTTAAAGAGGCACCAGTCGCCGAAGAAGTAACCCACCACGCCGGAGGCCAGCAGCCACACCCATGCACGCGTGCCGGCGTGCACCGGCAGGAAGTCACCCATGAGCACCCAGCACAGCAGGCACGAGAAAAGCAGTGCCAAGGCCATGCGCCACACGTTCATTACAAACACGCCCAAGTGCTTGCTTCCCACTTCGCTTGCTAAGGCTGCAAGCGTCCAGGAGAAAGCTACGCCGATAGAGATGATTTCGCCCAAGTAATTCATTTTGTGCTGATTGTTTCAAAATCAGCTGCAAAGTTACACAAAACCCGCTACACAGGCAACATTTGCATGGTTTTTCTCGCCGTGCCGCCACCGT
Source organism: Prevotella sp. kh1p2 (assembly GCF_900111525.1). NCBI lineage: Bacteria > Pseudomonadati > Bacteroidota > Bacteroidia > Bacteroidales > Prevotellaceae > Prevotella > Prevotella sp. kh1p2. Next base: position 76,831 of record NZ_FOHY01000004.1, on the reverse strand, counting down.
CCTCTCGCGGTACCGAAAGGGTGCATCAGGAACTTTCGACAAGTGTCAAATTCATGTTCGACAGGTGTCACACAATCGTGCGACAAGTGTCGAAAGTTCGCGGAGCATATCTTCAAGCCCCCTGTCGACCTCTTGTCGCACCCTCACGGAATGCTTTTTAAAGGCTCATCAACGCGTCCGGGTTGCGTAAAAATTTAAAAACGCAACCGCCATTCAAATAAATTTCGTAACTTTGCATCGTATAGAAAGAAGAATATATATCAGACATGAATGTTTTAGAACTCAGTGAGCAGGAGATTGGGCGCCGCCAGAGTCTCCAAGAACTGCGTGAGATGGGCATCAATCCGTACCCCGCCGCAGCGTTTCCTACCAACGCTTTCTCCACCGATATCAAGCGTGAATTCAAGGAGAACGAGCAAAGAGAAGTGGTGATAGCAGGCCGCATGATGAGCAGACGCATCATGGGCAAGGCCAGCTTTGCCGAGATACAGGACAGCAAAGGACGCATCCAGGTCTACATCACGCGCGATGACATCTGCCCGGGCGATGATAAAGACCTCTACAATAAGGTATTCAAGAAGCTGCTCGACATCGGTGACATCATCGGTATCAAAGGTTTCGTGTTCAAGACACAGACCGGCGAGGTGAGCGTTCACGCGCAGCAGCTCACGTTGTTGAGCAAGAGCATCAAGCCGCTGCCCGTCGTCAAGTACAAGGATGGCGTGGCTTATGACAAGTTCGACGACCCAGAACAGCGCGCAAGGCAGCGCTACGTGGACCTGATAGTGAACGACGGAGTGAAGGAAACGTTCCTGAAACGGGCCACGGTGCTGCGCACCATGCGCAATTTCTTTGACCAGGCAGGCTACACGGAGGTTGAGACGCCCATCCTGCAGAGCATCGCCGGCGGTGCCAGCGCGCGCCCCTTCATCACCCACTTCAATGCACTGAACATCGACATGTACATGCGCATAGCCACCGAACTGTACCTCAAGCGCCTCATCGTGGGCGGCTTCGAGGGCGTGTACGAGATTGGCAAGAACTTCCGCAACGAGGGTATGGACCGCTTCCACAACCCAGAGTTCACGTGCGTGGAGCTCTACGTGCCCTACAAGGACTACAACTGGATGATGGAATTCACCGAGAAGCTGCTCGAAACCATCTGCATCGCCGTGAACGGAACTGACGAGGTGACGATTGGAGACAAAGCTGTGAGCTTCAAGGCTCCCTTCAGGCGCCTCCCTATTCTTGACGCCATCAAGGAGAAAACGGGCTTCGACCTCGACGGAAAGACCGAGGACGAGATACGCCACATTGCCGTTGACGAACTCAAGATGGAAACCATTGACGAGAGCTTCGGCAAGGGCAAGCTCATAGACGAGATTTTCGGAGAGTTCTGCGAGGGCACTTTCATCCAGCCCACGTTCATCATCGACTATCCCGTAGAGATGAGTCCGCTCACCAAGATGCACCGCTCAAAGCCCGGACTCACCGAGCGCTTCGAGCTCATGGTTAACGGTAAGGAGCTGGCCAACGCCTATTCGGAGCTCAACGACCCCATCGACCAGGAGCAGCGTTTTGTGGATCAGATGAAGTTGGCGGCAAAAGGAGACGACGAGGCCATGATTATCGACTACGACTTCCTGCGCTCGTTGCAGTACGGCATGCCGCCTACATCGGGCATCGGCATCGGTATCGACCGCCTCGTCATGCTCATGACAGGCAAGGAGAACATACAGGAAATCATGCTCTTCCCACAGCTCAAGCCCGAAGCCAAGATGCCGCAGAGCAGCATCAGGGAGTGGGCAGAGCTCGGTGTGGCCGAAGACGAGGTGTACGTTCTGCGCAAGGCAGGCTTCAACCTCATATCCGACATCAAGGCGGAGAAAGCCCAGGGGCTGCAACAGAAGCTCGGCGAGATACACAAGAAGTACAAGTTGGAGTTCGAGAAGCCCGGCGTGGAGGAGATTCAGAGCTGGATTGACAAGGCCAACGCATAGCACGCAGGGCCCCGGACGGCTGAAGGAGGTGTGAAGATGTACAACATCGGCAAGACAGCAATCATAGGCAGCGGCAGCTGGGCAACAGCTATAGCCAAGATAGTGGTGCAACACCAGCACCACATAGGCTGGTACATGCGACGTGAGGACCGCATAACAGACTTCCTGCGGCTGGGCCACAACCCGGCTTACCTTACGGGTGTGCACTTCGATACCGGCGAGATTTTCTTCTCACCGGATATCAACAAGATAGCCGAAGCCTACGACACGCTGATTTTCGTGACGCCTTCGCCCTATCTCAAGAGCCACCTCAAGAAGCTCAAGGTAAGGCTGCGAGACAAGTTTATCGTAACAGCCATCAAGGGAATTGTGCCCGATGAGAACCTGGTTTGCTCCGAGTACTTCCACGAAGTGTACCATGTGCCCTACGAGAACCTGGCCTGCATCGGCGGCCCCTCGCATGCCGAGGAAGTTGCACTCGAGCGGCTGAGCTACCTGACCATAGGCTGCAAGGACACGGAAAAGGCCCGCGCCTTTACCGAGACACTGGCTTCAGAGTACATCAAGACCAAGATTTCGGCCGATGTTGTGGGCATCGAGTACGCTTCGGTACTGAAGAACGTGTACGCCATAGCGGCCGGCATCTGCTCCGGACTGAAGTACGGCGACAACTTCCAGGCCGTGCTGATGGCCAATGCCGTACAGGAAATGAGCCGGTTCCTTACCGCCATCCACCCCATAGCACGCAACGTGTACGACAGCGTCTACCTTGGCGACCTGCTTGTAACGGGCTATTCCAACTTCAGTCGTAACCGCACGTTCGGCACCATGATAGGAAGAGGCTACTCGGTAAAGAGCGCCCAGATGGAAATGCAGATGATAGCAGAGGGCTACTACGGCACTAAGTGCATGAGAGAGATAAACAGTCACCTGCACATCAACATGCCTATACTCGATGCCATGTACAATATACTCTACGAAAGCATCACCCCCCAGATTGAAATTAAATTATTAACAGATTCATTTAGATAAGCAATGAAAAGTATTTCACTTGACATCACTAAGGCTGCACAGTTCCTCGGAGCCGGTGCAGTAGAGGCTCTGGAGCCTCAGGTTCAGGCTGCGCAGGAAGCTCTTGAGAACGGAACATGCGCCGGTAACGATTTTCTGGGATGGCTGCACCTGCCGTCTTCCGTCACACCTGCATTCCTCGACGAGGTTCAGGCCTGTGCCGACACGCTGCGCCGGCAGTGCGACGTGGTGGTTGTAGCCGGCATCGGCGGCAGCTACCTCGGTGCACGCGCCGTCATCGAGGCTCTGGGCAACAGCTTCGCCTGGCTCATCCAGGACAAGAAGAACCCTGTTATCGTCTTCGCCGGCAACAACATCGGCGAGGATTACCTGGCCGAGCTGACCGATTATCTGAAAGATAAAAGGTTCGGAGTCATCAACATTTCCAAGTCCGGTACTACCACCGAGACCGCCCTCACCTTCCGTTTGCTGAAGAAACAGTGCGAAGCCCAGCGCGGCAAAGCAGAGGCCAAGGACGTAATAGTGGCCGTAACGGATGCCCGCAAGGGTGCTGCCCGCGCCGCTGCTGATAAGGAAGGATACAAGACTTTCATCATTCCCGACAACGTGGGAGGCCGCTTCTCCGTGCTCACTCCCGTGGGTCTGCTGCCTATAGCCTGCGCAGGGTTCGACATCAAGGCCCTGGTTCAGGGTGCTGCCGACATGGAGCAGGCCACCGGGGTAGATGTTCCCTTCGCCCGGAACCTGGCCGCACAGTACGCTGCCGTGCGTCAGGGACTGTACACGCAGGCCGGAAAGAAGATTGAAATCATAGCCAACTTCCAGCCCAAGCTGCACTTCATAGCCGAATGGTGGAAACAACTGTACGGAGAAAGTGAGGGCAAGGAGCACAAAGGAATATTCCCCGCAGCCTGCGACTTCACAACAGACCTGCACTCGATGGGCCAGTGGATACAGGACGGAGAGCGCTCTATCTTCGAAACAGTGATAAGTGTAGAGACCCCGGAACGCGAACTCGACTTCCCTGCTGATGAGGAGAACCTCGACGGCTTGAACTTCCTGGCCGGCAAGAGGGTGGACGACGTGAACAAGATGGCAGAGCTCGGAACCCGTCTGGCACATGTTGACGGCGGCGTGCCCAATATCCGCATCAGCGTTCCTCGCCTCAACGAATACTACATCGGACAGCTGATTTACTTCTTCGAGAAGGCCTGCGGCATCAGCGGACTGGTGGAGAAAGTGAACCCCTTCAACCAACCGGGCGTGGAGGCTTATAAGAAGAACATGTTTGCACTGCTCGACAAGCCGGGCTACGAGGCCGACAGCAAGGCCATCAAGGAGCGCCTCGCCAACGAACAATGACGCCGATGAACCCGTGTACCGTCATCGCGAAGGCTGCAGGGGCAATGAACCATCAAGTGGGTGCGACAGCAATCGCACCCACTCTTTAGTTATTTTTATGGATTATCACATTCAAGAAGCAATCCGGAAGTACAACACCAGGCTGACCGAAAGCCACCGGCAGGGGGCTGTCTTCACGCCTCGGTGCGTGCTGTTCGATATGGACGGCGTGCTCTACGACTCCATGCCGAACCACGCCATAGCCTGGCAACGGTCCATGGCGGAGTTCGGCATCCGCATGGAGGCTGCCGATGCCTACGCCACAGAGGGCATGAAAGGCGTTGACACCATCCGTATTCTGGCCCGCCGGCAGCTCGGCAAGGAGCTTACAGAGGCCGAAGCGCAAGCCATGTACGACGAGAAGACGCGTCTCTTCCATGAGATGCCCACGGCGCCTGTATTCGATGGCGTCATTGATATCATGCAGCGCATCCGCAAAGCGGGTATGCAGATAGGCATCGTGACAGGTTCGGGACAGCGGCCGCTCATCAAACGGCTGATGGACGACTTCGGTTCATTCATCGTCGAGGGGCATATCGTGACGGCCTACAACGTAGATCACGGCAAGCCCGCACCCGACCCATACCTCAAGGGGCTGCAGTTTGCAGGCAATCTGAAACCCTGGGAGGGCATTGTCATTGAGAACGCACCGCTCGGAGTGCGTGCCGGAAAGGCCGCGGGCTGCTTCACCATAGCCGTTAACAGCGGTCCACTGACTGACGAGACGTTGCTCCGCGAGGGCGCCGACATCGTTCTGCCCACCATGCGCAGCCTCTGTAATCTCTGGCAATCGCTCTTAAAGGAGAGCCTGAACGAATAAGGTTTTTTTATGATAAAAAATGATAAAGGGCCTCACTGCGTATCAATTAGAACTTTATCTTTGCAACAAAAAGCCATGCAAAGACTGCTACTCTGTCTTTTCTTCACGGTATCGGCACTTTCGCTGCATGCCCAACGGAGCATTGTTGTCTACAATCTGGATACCAAAACGCCACTACGGGGTGTCAGGATATGGACCAACACGAACCATACCGACACCACCAACTACCTTGGCAGGTGCTCGCTGCCCGAGCAGTTTGACACCCTCGTGGTGAGCAAGCCCGGCTTCCTGGCCGCCCGACTGCCCCGCAAACTCGTCACGGACTCCATCCCCCTGCTGCCCAATGCCCACCGATTGGGCGAGGTGGTGGTATATGGAAGCGACCTGTCCAAACGACTGAACGAGAGCGTAAACCAATGGACGAAAGCTGCGGCCACATCAGTACCGCAGCCGAGTGGCTACAGTTTCGACTTCTTCAGCCTCTTCGACGGCAGCGCGCGCAGGCATGCACGGCAGCGAAAGGAACTGGAGAAGGCTTTTAAAAAGATGGACACATACGATGAAGAACCCATTATCAACGCCTACAAGAAGACCCAAGAGGAGCTGAAACGGCAAAAGGAAGCAGCCGGAAGCGGGCAGAAATAACCGCTGCACCCATGCAGCGCCCGCCCGCAACGATGCTTTTACGCTCCCGATAGTACCTCTTTAATATATCCATTGCACAGACAACACCCCATTACCCGCAACATGAAAGCTCTGATAATATACCTTGCAGCCGTCAACCTGTTTACCTTCGCCCTTTACGGCATCGACAAGCTGAAAGCCAAACGGCATGCTTGGCGCGTGCCCGAAGCCACCTTGCTGGGCCTTGCTGCTGTCGGAGGCTCAGCCGGTGCACTGCTTGCCATGCGCACGTTCCACCACAAAACGCGCCATCTCAAGTTCAAGTACGGCGTTCCCACCATCCTTTCACTCCAACTGCTTGTAGCGTATTTCCTTATTTTAGGCAGAAGTTAAAGTAGGTAAAGAAGTTATCGCTCACTCCGTTCGCTAAGAAGTTGAAGCCAAAAGTCTGTTAAAACAAAGTGACGAACATACGGCCTTTAACTTCTTAACTTCCTTATCTACTTTAACTTCTATATCACTTCAAACAGCCATCCTCACCTAAACCACCACTGCCGTGCCCGAACAGGTGACCATAATCATAGAGTTTCCCTGCCCGATAGTTTCGTAATCGATGTCGATACCCACAATGGCATTGGCGCCCAAAGCGGCAGCCCGTTCTCCCATTTCGGCCATGGCAGTCTCTTTGGCCTCACGAAGTACCTTCTCGTAGCTGTTGCTTCGGCCGCCGATAACGTCGCGGATGCCGGCCAAGAAGTCTTTGAAAAAGTTGGCACCGATAATGGTTTCGCCCGTCACCACGCCCTTGTATTCGCGTATGGGCTGGCCTTCGAGTTGTGGAGTTGTAGAATAAATCATAGTTCCAAGATATTAGTAAATGAATAAAAGTGCTACAAATTTAAGGTAAAAAATCGACTTCGGACGCATGAGCAACGGTAAATCTGCATTTTTTTCATTAATTTTACCACCATTGTTTCACCCACTTCACGAACAGATATACATGCCAACAGAAGATTACACCGACCGGGCGATACGCTTCATGGAACAGCTCGACAAGCTACGCCACCAGCTTTCGACCGCGCAGGAACAGCAACGGCTCCTCTTAAGTAGGATGATTGAACTCAAGAACAACCACCAAACCGACCTGCCGGAGTACGAAGAACTGAGCCAACGCAGCAAGAACCTGCAAGCCATGATAGACAAATGGCGCCCCATTTACCTGGAGCGCCTGCAAATAATCAAAGACATCAAGGCCTCGCACCGTTAGACCGTAATCTCTGCCGAGCCGTAACAGCGATGGTGATGCTCGTCGTAGACGACGCAGAACTGCCCCGGAGCCACGCCGTGTATCTTGTCGGCCGAGTGCACAAGGGCCTCCGTCGCACCCAGCTCCAGATATCCGGGGTGGAATTCTGGCGTGTGCCGTATCTTGAAAGTAATGGGAATCCAGCCCTGCTGCACCCCTTCCGCACTTGCCGAAGGGTGGAGAGAGCCGGCAACCTGCTGCGGTGCAGCCGTAAGCCAGTGCAGGTCGTGTATCCTGAAATCCTTTTTATACGCTGTTTCAGGGTCGTAGCCGTGGCTCACGTAGAGCACGTTGGCCGCCACGTCCTTCTTCACCACGAACCACGGGCCGCCTCCCAGGCCCAGCCCCTTGCGCTGACCGATGGTGTGGAACCACAGTCCGCGGTGCTCTCCTATCTTCTTTCCGGTCTCCAGTTCGATAATGTCGCCCGTCTGTTCGCCCACATATCGGCGCAGATACTCATTGTAGTCAATCTGTCCGAGGAAGCAGATACCCTGGCTGTCCTTACGCTTCGCGTTCACCAGATGCTCGCTCTCGGCTATTGCACGCACCTCTTCCTTCATCATGTGACCGATGGGAAAGAGCGCCTTGCGCAGCTGCCAATCGTAAATCTGGGCCAGAAAGTCGGTCTGGTCCTTCACGGGGTCGGGGCTGGTGGTAAGCCATTTGCGCCCTTCCAGCCACTCCGTCTGGGCATAGTGGCCCGTAGCAATGAGGTCGTAGGCATGCCCCATCTTCTCGTCAAAGGCTCCGAACTTAATCAATCGGTTGCACATCACGTCGGGATTGGGCGTAAAACCGGCCTTCACCTTGTCCATAGTGTACTTTGTTACTTGCCCCCAATACTCCTTGTGACAGTCAACAACCTGCAGCTTGCAGCCGTATTTGGCCGCAACAGCCGTGGCCATCTCCAGGTCTTCTTCGCTGGAGCAGTCCCACTTCTCCTCTTCCTCGGGGCCAATCTTGATATAGAAGCAGTCGGGATGAAGCCCTAAACGGGCCAGCTCGTACACCACCACACTGCTGTCTACGCCGCCCGAGAGCAGCACAGCTATCCTTTTGTCTTTCAGTTCGTTCACATTCATGGTGCAAAGGTACGCAATTAATCCGATGTATGCAAAACTATCCTAAAACATCGGGCGCCTGATGGCCTGCCCGAAATCTTTGTGTAACTTAGCCGACAAAACGGAAACAAACGCATGGAAAAGGAAACCGAGAACATTATACGCGAGCTGGAAGCGCTCGCCACGGACGAGAAGAAGCGCATGCTGCCGCGGTTTTTCAAGACCGGCAAGGGCCAGTACGGCGAAGGTGACAGGTTTATAGGCGTTACGGTGCCGCTTGTACGCACCGTTGCCAAGACGCACAAAGACGCCACCGGGCAGGTGCTGGACGAGCTGATGGCCTCGCCCTGGCACGAAGCACGCCTCTGCGCACTGCTCATTCTGGTGCTGCAATGCCACCGGGCGAGCACCGAACGGCGCCATGAAATACTGCAATTCTACCTCAACCACACAGCTCGCATCAACAACTGGGACTTGGTCGACCTCTCCGCACCTACCATCGTAGGCGAATACTTGGTGGACCGGGAACGCTCGCTCCTGTACCGTTTGGCCCAGAGCAGCCTGCTGTGGGAGCAGCGCATAGCCGTAGTAAGCACCATGACGCTGATACGGAAGGGGCAGCTCGACGACACCTACAAGCTGGCCACGCTGCTGATGAGCCATCCCCACGACCTGATGCAGAAGGCAACGGGCTGGATGTTGCGCGAAGCAGGCAAGCGCGACAGCCGCCGTTTGTTTGCTTTCGTAGACGACAACCGCCTCACCATGCCGCGCACCATGCTGCGTTACGCCATCGAGAAGTTCCCGCCAGAGGAACGGAAGTACCTCATGCGCAGGTAGGGACGGTGCGGGTAGGCTCCCCTTTTGTCATCCCCTCCTCCGCCTCCCCTTTCCAAGGGGAGGATACCAGTTTACCTTTTCGCCAATCAGTGCTTGCTCTTTCCTTTTAATATATAAGCCTGCAACAGCAGAAAAGTAGGCTTCCTGCTGGCTTGCTGTTGGTTTTTAAAGACAAAGTAACAAAGTATTTTTCCTGCTGGAGAAAACATGCAGCTGTGGTTCCTCCCCTTAGAAAGGGGAGGTTAGGAGGGGATGATTTAAGCTGATGGTTTGCTATCGTCTGCTGCATGGTCATCCCCTCCTCCGCCTCCCCTTTCCAAGGGGAGGATACCAGTTTGCCTTTTCGCCAATCATTGCTTGCTCTTTCCTTTTAATATATAAACCTGCAACAGATGAAAAGTAGGCTTCCTGCTGGGTTGCTGCTTGTTTTTAAAGACAAAGTAACAAAATATTTTTCCTGCCGGAGAAAACATGCAGCTGTGGTTCCTCCCCTTAGAAAGGGGAGGTTAGGAGGGGATGATTTAAGCTGATGGTTTGCTACCGTCTGCTGCGGGATCATCCCCTCCTCCGCCTCCCCTTTCCAAGGGGAGGATACCAGTTTGTCTTTTCGCCAATCATTGCTTGCTCTTTCCTTTTAATATATAAGCCCGCAGCAGATATAAAATTACCCTGTTACTCTGTCTTTCAAAACAAGCTGCAACCCAGCAGGAAACCTGCAACAGCAGAAAAATTACTCTGTTACTCTGTCTTTCAAAACAAGCAACAACCCAGCAGGAAACCTGCAGCAGATGAAAAATTACTCTGTTACTCTGTCTTTCAAAACAAGCAACAACCCAGCAGGAAACCCGCAGCAGATGAAAAATTACCCTGTTACGCTGTCTTAAAAAGCAATCAAAAAGCCAAGCTATAAGATATTGGAAATCAACAGGTTACAAACAGCGTTGTAAAAGGTGCCTTTCAAGGGGCTTGAAAGGCATCTCCAAGCGGCTTGGAGGTATCATTCAGGCGCCCGATTGATGGCATATTAAAATCCCGGTCGGTTGCAGCGCGATGAAGAAACACCAAAAGAAGCATCGTTGCCGGTGAGTTAAAAAGATATAAAAACAACGTATCAAGCGTACAACTAACCAAAAGTTGTGATATATTTGCAATATCATTTTGATATCATTAACCATCAACTGTTCAACCATCAAACAACAACCATTATGGAAAATCAGGAATTCACCTTCAAAGGAGCTACCGTTAACGGCTTTCTGGCCTTTGCTATTATCCTCCTCATCCTTGCAGAAGGCGCCGTTCTCACTGGCTATGGGGCCGAATACGAGAATGTAGCAAAGTTGGTGGCGGGCGTTCTGCTGCTTCTCGTGGGGCTCTTCTGCCTCAAAGGCTTCATCCGTCAGGAGCCCAACGAAGCCCGCGTCATGCTCTTCTTCGGCAAGTACCGGGGCACCTTCAAGCGCGTGGGCTTTACGTGGGTGAACCCTCTCATTACGCCCAAAAAGCTCTCGCTGCGCGCCCGCAACCTCGATGGCGAGCCCATCAAGGTGAACGACAAGCAGGGCAACCCAGTGATGATAGGCCTCGTACTGGTGTGGAAACTCAAGGATACGTACAAGGCCATGTTCGAGATTGACGCCCAGACGATGGCTCATGGCGCCGCTGCCGTGGGGCAGGACGTGAGCAGCATCATGCGTGCTTTTGAGAACTTTGTCAAGATACAGAGTGATGCAGCCCTCAGACAGGTGGCCGGACAGTACGCCTACGACAACACCGACAGCGACGACGAGATAACTCTGCGCAGCGGAAGCGATGAGGTAAACAGCGAACTGGAGACCAAACTGGACGAAAGACTGGCCATGGCGGGCATCGAAATAGTAGAAGCACGCGTCAACTACCTGGCCTACGCGCCCGAGATAGCTGCCGTAATGCTGCGCCGCCAGCAGGCCGACGCCATCATAGCAGCCCGAGAGAAGATAGTGGAAGGTGCCGTGGGGATGGTGAAGATGGCGCTCGACAAGCTCGCAAAGGACGAAGTAGTGGAGCTGGACGACGACAAGAAGGCCGCCATGGTGAGCAACCTGATGGTTGTGTTGTGCGGAGACGACACGGCGCAGCCGGTAGTCAACACGGGCACGCTGAACATGTAGCAACGCCGGCAGCACCCGGAAGGAGAAAGGACACAAACAAATTATGGCCGAAGAAAAAAGGAACAAGAACAAATCTTTTATTCTGCGTGTCGATGCCGACACAATGAATGCCATCGAGAAATGGGCTGCCGACGAGTTTCGCAGCACCAACGGACAGCTGCAGTGGATTATTGCAGAAGCACTGCGCAAGAGCGGCAGGCTGCCCAAAAAGAAGAAACACGCCGGCAGCAGCACAGGTCACGGCCCGGAGGAGTAGGCCTTTGCGGGCGCTGCATAATAGCGACACTCGGGCTGCAACTGTACTGCACACGAATAACTGCAACCTTCCGGCTGCCAAAAAACAAAGATGGGAGTAAGCCAAATAGCAGCTTACTCCCATTTGTATTTGCGGTCTATGTGGCGGTTCAGACTCTTGCCGCGCGTCAGCCTGCCGCGCTCGTCGTACTCGGTCTGGTAACTCTCGAAGAGTAATCGGCTGTAGGAGAGCTGGTAGGCCGCGCCAACGGGCAGCTCGCCAAAGTAGCCCAGGGCCATGAAAGGTATGAGGTCGCGCCGCCCCCACTGCCACGACAGCAGTTCGATGAAGCCCATCTGGGTGGCGGGAGCCATGCTGTCGTAGCGCACATGGGCAGAAACTTGGCTGCCGTCGGGCGCCAGCGACTTGATGGCCGTTACCTTGTCCATCTCCCACTCCCACTCTTCGCCGTTGCCGATGCGCAGCAAATGGCGCCCGCCATCGTATACGAAGCCTGTTGAACGGCCCGTGCGGAGTTCCGTGCGGCTCACGATAAGCCCGTTGTTAAGTTTGTATTCCACCGTTCCCACTGCCCCCTCGCGTACCCGGAACGACGAATCGGTGTAATGATAGCGGCGGAAATAGCTCTTGCCGTACAGCTTCGTCACCGTGTAAGCCGGCCTTCCGCGGGCGTCAAGGTAAAAGCGCATGGTGTCGCAGCTGCTCTCGTGGTCGTCTTCTGTCATGGTGAGCAGCAGCTGCAGGTGCGAGACATCGGCCGAATCATGGCCTGAAGCAGCCTCGGCATCATACAGGATGTTGTCCAGAGGGCTGCGCGGAACCTGCCGCTCATGGCAGGCCGTGCACACGAAGAGGGCGGAGAGAAGCAGAAGGGGCCATGACTGTTTCATGCGCAGCAGGTGGTTAGTAGGCTTCGCGGTACTTACTGCCGTCCTTGTCATCGAGCATACTGAGGTAACTTTGGTACCTGCTTGCGGCTATGTAATGGTCTTCCACGGCCTGGAGGACTGCACAGCCGGGCTCGTGTGTATGGGTGCAGTTCGAGAAACGGCACTTCTTGGAGAACTCGAAGATTTCTCGAAAGTAGCTGGTTATCTCCTCCGGCTCCATATCGAACGTGCCGAAGCCTTTTATTCCGGGCGTATCAATCACGTAGCCGCCGCCCGGCAGGGCTATCATCTCGCTGAAGGTGGTGGTGTGCATGCCCGTGTCGTGGGCGTCGGATATTTCCTGCGTGCGCAGGTTAAGGCCGGGTACGAGGCGGTTAATCAACGTAGACTTGCCCACGCCGCTGTTTCCGCTGAGCAAGGTTACGCGGTTGTGCAGCAGCGGAAGCAGCGAGTCGACTCCCTGACCCGTCTCGGCAACAATCTCATGGCACGCATATCCCACCGTTTCATAGAGGTTCACCATCATCGCCTGGTAGCGTTTCTCGTCCGGATCCAGCAGGTCGGTCTTGTTGAAAAGCAGGGTCACGGGCACGCTATATGCCTCGGCAGAAGCCAGGAAGCGGTCGATGAAGGTGGTGGAGGTTTGCGGATGGGCCACCGTTACGAGCAGGAAGGCGCTGTCTACATTGGCAGCAAGGATGTGGCTCTGCTTGGAGAGGTTCTGCGACTTGCGTATAATGTAGTTGCGCCGCTCATCGATGGCGGTGATGAACGCCGTGCCCTCCGGGTTGACAGCTATCTCCACGCCGTCGCCAACGGCAACGGGATTGGTTGAGCGGATGCCCTTCAGCCGGAAGTTTCCTTTGATTTTGCTTTCCACAACCGGCCCTTCGTCGGTCTTGACCGTGTACCAGCTGCCTGTATTCTTGATGACTAATCCGTGCATTAAGATAAAAGTAACATAAAATAAGGATAAAAGCAGGGAAACACAAAAGGGTAAAAAGGCAGGTTGGATGCACGCAGTCAGGCTGCGCCATCTGCCCTTTGCCTTTTTACCCTTTTGCTTTCAAGCCTGCTATACGGTCATGATTTCCTTCTGCTTGGCGGCCAGCAGCTCGTCCACACGCTTGATGAAGCGGTCGTGAACCTTCTGCAAGTCGGCCTCGGCGTCCTTCTCGTTGTCTTCCGAAAGGCCGTCCTTGATGGCTTTCTTCAGTTTTTCCTTGTAGTCGGCGCGGGCGTTCCGTATCTCCACTTTGGCCTTCTCGCCTATCTTGTTGCACTGCTTGACCAGCTCCTTGCGGCGTTCCTCGGTGGGTTGAGGTAAGCGGAGGATAACCATCTCGCCGTTGTTCTCGGGCGTGATGCCTACATCGCTGTCCATAATACCTTTCTCTATGTCCTTGATAGTCTTACGATCCCAAGGGCGGATGGTGATGGTGCGGGCGTCGGGAACAGACAAGTTGGCCACCTGGTTGAGCGGCATCATCTGTCCGTAGCTGCTCACCTTCACACTGTCCAGTATGGCTACATTGGCACGACCGGCGCGGATGCGGGCCAGTTCTTCCTCTAAATAAGCCGCTGCTTTCTTCATTCGAGCCTCGGCATCACCCAAAGTTTGTTTAACGTCTAACATATTTATGAATGTATTAAGTTTTCAATGATACAAAAATAGGTATTAATTCGCAATTCCACAAGCATTTACCGGTTTTTTTAAATGCAGCACCCGAGAATGGGCTTCCATGCCGTCAAGGCCGCACAATATGCGGCACGCAATCGCTGATGAGCACCAGCAGGGCCTCTGTGCGCGCCTGGGTAGCGGTAAGGCGCAGGCAAACAACGCAGGCACGGGTGTTCAGCGGGCGCGTCTGGTCGAAGATGAAGTTGCCTATTCCGTAGTAGATGATGCGCCCGCGGTAGTTCTCCGACGGCTGCAGTGTGTGCGTGTGATGGCCCACGATGAGGTCGGCGCCAGCGTCGATGAGTGCATGCGCCACCATGCGTTGATGCGGAATGACCTCCGTGTGGTGCTCCCAGCCCCAGTGAGGCATCACGATGATGTAGCTGTCAGGGTAGCTTCTGCGCAGTGAAGCCACGCGGGCAGCGAGGCTGTCGGCACTCTCCTGCGCTACACAAGGGCTGCCCGGAAGGTATGCAAAGTTCTCTAACGTCATGCCGAGGGTAGCCAGCAGAAACACTTTTCGCGGCTTCTCGGCCAGCAGAACCGGCTTCACGGCCTCCTGCAGGTTGCTTCCGGCGCCCACGGGAGTCATTCCCGCCGCCCGGATGTTGCGCTGCGTGTCCATCAGTCCTGCCCTTCCTTGGTCTATACTGTGGTTGTTGGCCAGTCCGAGGTGCGTAAACCCGTGCCTCCGGAGTGCCTGGAGCCACTGCGGTTCGGCCCGGAAGATGAAGCGTTTGTACACCGGCTGCCGGATAACTGTTGCCGGACATTCGAGGTTACCCACAACAACTTCGCTACTGCTGAACAGTTTCTCAACGCCCGGAGTGAACAAGGCATCAACTCCCCTGTGCTCAATGAAGCGCCTCACGCCGCGATCCAGCAGCACATCTCCTGTGAAGACAACCCGCAGCGTGTCGTCTCCGCCGCGTGCCACGGTCGTAACCATGCACAGCAACAGCAGCAAGGCAGCACGCCGAAGCCATTTGTCAGAAAGCAGAGCGGTCAGCATCCGGTACTGTAAAACACCTCTTCGTTGGTGGTGGGCATGGCTTCTGCCGGAGCCGTAACATCTTTCATCCAGGCCGGAGTGCCCGTTTCGGGAGCCTCCTTCACCTGCTTCTGCCATTCCTCATCCGTGAGGCGAGGCTCACCAAGCGACTTGCCGAACTCGCGATACGACAGCACGCCGCCGCGCATCAGGTACAGATAGCCGCCCACGGGCACCACAACATAGATTTCATAGGCCGGTCCCGTGGCTTCGTAAAGTATGCGTTTCCGGTTCTCCGGTACATTGTCGCCGTTGGCGGTGAACACATCGGCCACCACTGCCACATGTTTGTCGGCGCTCTGAACGTCGTTCCAGTCCATGAGAAACTGGTCTTCGTTGCGCACAAGGTCGAGCGTGATGTACTCTATCTGCGACCCCATGATGCGGATGGAGGCATATTCCTCCGCCGTAGGTTCGATGCCCTGCAGCTCCTTTTGCGACATGCTGAGGCAGAACTTCAGCTGTTCACGGATGGCGGTGGTGGTGCGCAGCACTTTCTCAGTTGTGAGTCCGTAGCGCTGAAAGGCTGCTGCAGTGGAATCAACAAGCCCCATCGCCGCCTTCCAGAATGCCACATTGGGCTCCACATAGCCCTTTACCACGGGCGGTTCGGGACCTCCGCCGCCACATTCGGCCGCTGCCGGTTGCTTAGCATACAAGATGGCGTCGTGCTTCAGTTCAGCCCACGAGGCCAGCATGGCGTTCAGATTCTTCTTTCCCCACTGCTCTCTGCGCATGAAGAAAGGATAATCGGGCCGGCTGTTGTTCATCTCCGCCAGCGTCTTCAGCCAGCGGTTGGCGATGGTCGACTGCCAGTCGGTGCGCCGGGCCACACGGGCAGCCTTGTCGAGAGCCACGGCGAGCGAGTCCCACTGTTCGGTTGAGTCGTTCAGAAGGATATCCCGCGCCAGGCCAACACCCATTGCCGCAGCCACGTCAAGCCCCTTGGGACAGGGCCGGAGTGACGGTCGGGAGTGCGTGTCGATGGTTTGCAGCAGCATTTCAGCATCGGGTTGATAGCGCTGGGGCATGAAGTTGACCTTGTAGCGACTGGTATGGACAAAGGCCGGAACGATATGCGTCTGCCTCCGGGCTATCTCCTCCACCTGCCGGCGCAGGCGTTTCATGGCCTTGGTGTTGGTAACCGGCTTGCCCATAGGGCGCCAGGCATCGGCCACCTGCAGAATGGTAACATTGTCGGGGGCGCCCATGAGCAGCGTCAGCGGTTCCTCCAGCCGGCGATAGGTGGCTGTGGTGGCCGTATCGGCAGTAACGGCCTCGGCCAGCAGAGCTGCCCGCCGCAGCTGTTCGGGATGGTCGGTGCCCAGCGGAACCGACTGCAGCCACATCATTGCACGGAAGTAGCGGCCGGCCGTCTCGCTGCGTGTATAGTGCCCGCGGGGGCGGAACAAGCTGTAGGCAAACGGCACATTGGCGGGCGAATAATCGGGCCCGAGGAAGCGGGAGTACGCATCTTCCGCCGCCTCCACGTGCTGCAGCTCTTCCTCAACCATAGGTTTACAGGCGCCGGATACGGCCGGCAGCGTGTCCGTAAGCAGCTTCAGCGCCACCGCCATGTAGGCCCGGCACCACTCGGCATCGTCGGCCGCCTGGCCGAAGCTGCCCTCTGAGAAGTGCGCATATACCTTCCGGCAGAGCACTGTTGCCACCGAGTCGAGCCGCTGCTCCTCCACATCGCGCAAAACGGCATCGAAGTAAAAGTGGAAAAGCTGCAGGAAGAGGTCGGTAGTGACAAAGTTGGGAAACATGCCGTAGTCATTCTTCTCGTACACATGGAACAGTTGGTTGTGCCGGGCGGGAACGACGGCAAACCCGTCTTTGGCCAGATGCGACAGGAGAGCAGGCTGGATGGTGTCGAGCTGGAACGTGTTGACGAGATTGTCTACACGAACCTGCGAGCTGTCGGCCGAGAAATTAGCCTTCAGCAGCTCCTCTTCGCGCGCCTTGAGTCTCTTGATAAAGGCCTGTTCGGCAGCCGAATAACGGTAACGGGGTTTGAAACCAGCGGCCTGCCGAGCCTGTTTCCATTGCTCTTCGGTGGCCCCATTCTGATCTACTCCCATCTTGATGAACTGCTGCTCATAAGCTCTCATCTCCAACTCCTCGTCTTTGGCCCACTTGCCGTACAGGGTATCGGGGTACCAGGACGTTGCGCTGTAGATTGCCCGTAAGGTGGCGTCCTCAAAAGGATAACCCTGACGGGCTGCGAAGGCATTGCGCAGCACGCGCAACTCGCTGATGCTGAGCTTCGAGATATCCATCCCGAGGTCTACGTTGCGGTTCAGTTGCTCCACGTCAATGTGCCCCTTGCCGGGCAGGACGACGTGTTTGGACTGCGACCAGACTGCCAGCGGCAGGAGCAGGGCTAACAAAAAGACGATTGTTTTTTTATTCATGGTCACTTGTTTGAATGTTTTTCGTCGAGCAGATGACAGGCTTCGGCCAGCGTGACGTCCTGCGCCACGAAGCGCAGAAACGAGAGTCCGAAGTCGTCCCAGCCATATTCGGCCACCATGTAGCGGCCGTTGGCAGTGGCTTCTACGCTGCGCACGCACGTGCCGGTCCACCTGAAGTCCTGCAAGAGGCCGCCTAACTTGGAGCCGAGCCACATGGGGCGCACGTGTCCACGCACCTGTTTGAAGATGAAGAGGCGCCTGCCGCGGCTGTGGAAACGCGTTTGCCGCACCACGCCCACTAAGGCCTCGGTGCGCCCGTCGCCATCTACATCGCCCGTCTGGAAGCGGTACACCGGGTCGGCAATGCGCCAGCGGTCTTCTCCGCGGCCGGTCTTGAGGACGAGGAAGCCCGTAGAATCCCGTCCCGTCTCCATGCTGAAGGTCTGCGCGCAGGCATCACCACCCGGCCACAACACGGCGAGCAGGATGAGGAGAAGGCGCCCCACGCCCTCTGCCCTCTGTGCCCTGCCGCCGCGGGTGCTGCCCCGCGGTGGCACGCCATGCCGCCTGTTCATTCGCCCGCGTACCTTCATAGCACATCAGAATTTTATCTTTCATAGCCCCGCTGACTTGCAGCCGGCAGGCATGGAAGCACGAATTTTACTGCCACAGCTCGCCGGCAACGATGCTGACGATGCGTTCCAGCCACTCGCGGTCGGTCTCATCGAACTCGTCCGGGCGCCTGCTGTCGATGTCGAGCACCGCGCGGAACACCTTATTATCATCGTACATGGGCACCACAATCTCCGAACGAGACAGGCTGCTGCATGCGATGTGGCCCGGAAACAGCTCCACATCGGGCACTATCAGCGTGCGTCCTTCTTTCCAAGCCGTGCCGCAAACGCCCTTGCCATAGGCTATGTTGTAGCACGCCACGGGCCCTTGGAACGGCCCCAGGCGCAACATGTTGCCGTTGCGTTGCTGATAAAAGCCCACCCAAAAGAACCTTTCGGGGAACGCATCGTGCAGAGCAGCCGACACGTTGGCCAGCACGCCCGTCTCATCGGTCTCGTTATGCACCAGCGCCTCAATCTGGCGCGCCAGCAACTCGTATTTTTCAATTTTCTCGTCCATATCCTGCAAAATTAAAAAATTCTTCTTACAACAACGAGAAAACCGGACAGAAAAACGTATATTTGCGGCATAAAAGTGAGTATATAGTCTGAAAAATGGAAAAACATAGCGATACGGTTGTAATTCAATGTCTTATGTAACTTTTGAAGAAAGGCGCAAATGTCAATTCATGTCTTGGAAAAGCCTACTTAGGACAAAGTTCCGTAACCAAATCGTAACCATGTCCTCCATTCTGGACATGGTGTAAAGATACGGATAAATGGTGAGATAGCCTCCTGATGGCCATAAAAATATCATCATTTCGTGCCCCCTTGGATTGCTTTTCTTCATTCCTCTATGATTTGCCGTGTAGCGAATGACTCTGCATTGAATAATTTTGCAAACAAAACAATTAAAGCAATGAAGAGTACATTTTCAGTCATCTTCTATCTGAAGAAAGCAAAGGTCAGTAAGGACGGCACATCCCCCATCATGGGCAGGATTACCGTCGACGGAACCCGGTCACAGTTCAGCTGCAAGATTTCCATCGATGCCCGTCTCTGGGAATCCAAGGGCGGTCATGCCATCGGCAAGAGCGTGGCCTCCCGTGAAGTAAACCGCACGCTGGACAAGATTCGTGCAAGCATCACCTGCCATTACCACAGTATCATGGACAGGGACAATTTCGTCACTGCCGAGAAGGTCCGCAACGCCTTTCAGGGAATAGACAGCCACAGCCATACCCTCATGAAACTCTACGAGGACTTCCTTGAGGACTATTCCAGAAAAGTGTCATGCGGCATGAAATCCAAAGCCACCGAACAGAAGTACAGGGCCGTATATGGCCATCTGTGCCGTTTCCTGCAAGTGCGCTACCATGTCAGCGACATGTCCCTGAGGGAAGTCCCGTCCTCCTTCATGGAGGACTTTGAGGCCTACCTGCACGAGCGAAAACTCAAGCAGAACACGGTGTGGCTCTATACTTTCCCTCCCCGCATGCTCATGCACAAGGCACAGGAAGAGGGCTGGATTTCCCGCTATCCATTCCCGAACTATATGATAGAGACGGAAGACGTGGAGAAGGGCTACCTTACGCAGGACGAAATCAGGCTGCTCATAGAAGCCCCCAAGATGAATTACAAACGCACGCTTATCCGGGACTTGTTCCTTTTCTGCACCTTTACGGGACTTGCCTTCATTGATATGGCACGTCTGAAGGAAGAGAACATCATCTCCAATCCCCTTGACGGAAGTCTCTGGATACATACCTACCGTAAAAAGACAGGTGTGGAAGTAAACGTGAAACTGCTCGACATCCCACATCGTATCGTGGAGAAATACAGGGGACTCTGCGAGGACGGCCGGCTGTTTCCCGCGCTGCCTTATGACTCCTGCAAGGATATTCTCAGAACGGTCGCCAAGAAATGCTCCATTGATAAGCATCTCACATGGCACATGGCCCGCCACACGATGGCGACGGTCGTATGCCTTTCCAACGGCATGCCTTTGGAGAGCGTGAGCCGCGTACTGGGGCACAAGTGCATCCGGAGTACGCAGGTCTATGCGAAGATAACCAACGAGAAGCTGGGCAGTGAGATGGACAGCCTTTCAGCCAAGCTCTCCGGCCTGAACAAATGCTTCACGGCAGGTACATTCTAAAGGAAGGAGGAAAAGATGAAACACAGGGATTGTTTTTATTTTGAGGGCAGTGCCGTCCGCATGACGGGCTGTCAGATCCGTATGACGGAACATGAACTGGCCGAACTGTTCCATACCACCGTCGGCCTCATACGAAAGGGCATCAGGGAAACAAGGAAAGACGGCTTGCCGGTGAGAGTGGGCGCCGAAATCCTTGAAAACGGCCTGCTGGAAGAGGTATATGATACGGAAACGGTGTTGGCCGTTTCCTTCAGGATCCAGAGCGGACATGCCGCTATGTTCAGGAGATGGCTGGCAGGGAAAGTCCTCCAAAAAGAATGCGACATGATGTCTGTCTTCGTGTCCATCGGACATGGAACAGGATGCTGAAGAGCACTCACCTATTGTATAATGTGTAAGCGGGAAGTCCAGAACGGTCTTCCCGTTTTTCGTATTTTTCGGTCCACTTCCAAAGTGCCACTTGCTACCATTTGGATGCCACATGCTGCCACCTTGAAGCAAAGGCATTGAGGAACATGGTTCATTGTCTATTTTTGCATCCATCAAACCGTAAAAACAGCATAAAATGGAAGTTGTCATCATTGAAAAGAAAGCATTCGAGTCGCTCCTTTCCCATATTCAGGACCTGTCGGCGGGTATAGACAAGCTCTGCGACAAAAATGAAGGGCAGGCCATGAACGTCTGGCTTGACAGTGAGGATGCCTGCCGCCGTATGCGCATATCGCCCCGCAAGCTGCAACGCCTGCGGGATGCCCACCTGATCGGCTGCTCACAGGTAAACCGCAAGTTCTATTACCGTGAGGATGACATCAGGCGTTTCATGGAAGAATGTAAAAGCACAGACTCCGGAAACGTGCCTTGCACAAGACAAACCGACCAAATCCTGAAGCCATGAAGGAAAACATATTCACAGAGCACGGCGAACCCATTGCGGGAGCCCTGGACTCCATGAAGCGGAGCAGCCATAAACTCTCCCGCTTCATGAAGTGCTACCAGCCCATGCTGAAGGGAGAGCGGTATTTCACGGACAGGGAACTGTCGTTCCTGCTGCACGTGAGCCGCAGGACCTTGCAGGAATACCGCAATGAGGGACTGCTTTCCTATGTCCGTATCGGCGGGAAGGTACTGTACCGCGAAAGCGACATAAAAGAGCTCCTTGACAGCCATTATCAGAGGGCCTTCCCACGAAAATGAGGAAAAAACGGGAAAAATCTCACGGTGCTCACGCGTGAGCACCGTGTCCGTCAGAAAGATACATCCTATTTTTGCACAGAACCAAAAGCAACACCGATGGAAGTAATCACAATCGACAGCCGCGCCTACCACGAAATCGTGGGGCGTATTGAAGAAATCTCATCGTTCATCAAAGCACATGCCAAAGGCTATGACATGGTCCCCGAACCCATGCTGAGCAGCAGAGAGGTGGCAACGATGCTCCATGTCAGCATGCGCACCCTCCAACGGATGCGGACAGAGGGGCTTATCGCTTACTGCATGGTCCACGGCTGCTGCCGTTATCACATGAACGAGGTACGCCGCGTCATTGACAGCGGAAGCGTCCGGAGTTCCCCCGCAAGTCTTGATGAACTTGCAGCAAACCTGAAACTGCGTACAGCAGGCAACCATCTCAAAAGACATCTGCCATGAGTGAATTACTTGACAAGGCCACATTCGAGCGCTGGACTGCCCTCATTGCAGAACGCCTTGACAACATTGACGAAGGTCTCAGTCTTCTTACCAATGCCAGAAACACAGAAACGGAAACGGAGGTGGCAGGCAGTGCGAAAGACCTTTTCGAGGGCGAGGAACGGCTGCTTGACAATCAGGACCTGTGCCTGTTGCTTCAGGTCAGCAAGCGGAGCCTGCAACGCTACCGCAGCGAAGGGCATCTACCCTACAGGATGCTCCATCACAAAATCTATTACAAAGTCCGTGATGTCCGGGCATTCATTGCCGCCCATATCAGGGACTTCAACAATGACCTTCTACTGAAGTGAGCTTATGTATCATCCATAAAACCGTTATGACATGGAAAAGAAAACCAAACAGCAGGACGTGCTTGTAGTCCGTGACGAGAAGACCGGTGAGGTCAGCGTGGTGGCCGGGCTTGACAGCAAGGGCTACCCCAAGAGGGTGCCTCCCAGGCAGGAACACTTCAATGAGTTCCTGAAATTCGACAAGTCCGGCGACATGCTCGACAATTTCATGATGAATTTCCTCCGGCAATGCAGGGAGCCCACCCGCTTTGGGTTCTACCGCCTCGCGGCCGAGCAGGCCGAACAGCTCTTAGGCGTCATGAAAGAACTTCTGAAGGACCCGAAAGGAAACAAGGACCTCCTTTCCCCACACAAGGTAGATACCGCACCTTATGAGCAAGCGGTGAAACAAGAACAAACATCAAATTCACAGGACATGAAAGAAAAGACAACGCAGGACGGGGCACAGCAGGAGACCGCCACCGTCCAAGAGAGAGCACAGGAAAAGAAGAACGGCTATCAACCCATCGACGAAAGCCGGATTGACTGGAAACAGCTGGAAACACAACTCGGCATCAGCCGGGAGGCTCTGGAGAAATCCGGAGATCTCAGGAAAATGCTGAACTACGGCAAGTCCGGTCTGGTAAGGATAACCCCTGAGTTCGAGGGCGTGCCTATGGAGACAGCCGCACGCCTTTCATTCGTGCCACGGCCCGACGGGCAGGTCAAGCTTGACCTTCATCTTATTCGTAAGGAAGCCAACCTTGATCTTGAATACAAGGGACACCAGTTCTCCGAGGACGACAAACGCAACCTGAAGACGACGGGCAATCTCGGACGCATCGTCGATCTTGTCGACAGGGAGACCGGCGAGGTCAAGCCGTCCTTCATCAGCATTGACCGCCTGACCAACGAGATCACCGACATTGCCGTGAGCAAGGTACACCTCCGCGACACCATCGGCAAGTCCGTCCTGTCGGAGACGGAAAAGAGCCTGCTGCTTACCGGCGCCCCGCTGAAGGACAAACTCATCGAACTTGAAAACGGGCGGAAGTTCACGGTGACTTTGCAGGTCAATGTGGAACAGCGGGGAGCGGAGTTCGTTCCCGGAACAAGCCGGAGCGTCAAGGACTCCCAGACACAGAAACAGGATGGAACGGGAGAACAGAAGGCCGTGCAGCCCCGCGAGCGTGAAAACCGCTGGACGACCGAAGACGGCAAGATACGCCCCATCAGCAAATGGAAGAACATCAACTTCACGGACCAGCAGAAACAAGACTACCGGCAGGGGAAGACCGTCAAGCTGGAGAACGTCCTTGACAAGCAGGGACAGCCATGTACGATGTACTTGAAATTCAACATGGAAAAGGGAAGGCCCTTTACGCACAGCAAGAATCCCGACGAGGCACAGAGAGTCGCGCCTTCCAACGAAAGCCGCACACAGGTCGCCGTCAATGACGAAGGCAAGACCAACGAGGCGACCAAGCATGTGCAGGAGCCCTTACAGAAAGGACAGGTAGCTCCCAAAGACGGACAGGAGCAGAGCCGGCAGGAGGCGAGGAAACCTTCCGCCAAAAAATCCAAAGGCATCGGCATGTAAATAACACGGCATATGCCACCACTGAATCCACTTATCCCAGACATTGAAAAGAACAAGACAACAGGAAAACAAAATGAAAACGATTATTGCAGAAAAACCGAGCGTAGCCCGTGAAATCGCCCGTATCGTGGATGCCCGCAAGAAGGAAGACGGCTACTATACCGGCAACGGCTATGCCGTGACATGGGCATTCGGGCATCTCGTACAGCTTGCCCTGCCCGAGGAATACGGCATCAAGGGCTTCAGCCGCGCCTCCCTCCCCATCATTCCCCGGCAGTTCAAGCTCGTTGCCCGACAGGGGCGAACGGACAAAGGATACAAGCCCGATGCCGGAACGGTCAGACAGATAGGCATCATCAAGCGGCTTTTTGACCAAAGCGAGCGTATTATCGTGGCGACCGATGCCGGACGTGAGGGCGAACTTATCTTCAGAAATCTCTATTCCTATACAGACTGTCATAAACCCTTCGACCGCCTGTGGATCAGCTCCCTTACGGACAAGGCCATCCGTGCGGGACTGGCCCATCTGGAAGACGGGGCAGGCTATGACAATCTCTACCTCGCCGCCAAAGCCCGCAGCGAAGCCGACTGGCTGGTGGGCATCAACGGGACGCAGGCCCTGAGCATTGCGGCAGGAACGGGGACCTATTCCGTCGGACGCGTCCAGACACCGACGCTTGCGATGGTCTGCTCACGCTATTGGGAAAACCGCCGCTTTGTCCCGGAAGCTTTCTGGCAACTGCACATTGCGGCAGACAGTACCCTTGGAACACCTGTAAAGTTTTCCTCCGAAGAGAAATGGAAAGACAAGGACATGGCGGAGAGACTCTACGGAGAAATCAAGGATGCGCGCAGTGCCCGGATCACCCGCGTACAGAAAAAAGAGAAGAGAGAGGACAGTCCACTTCTCTATGACCTCACGACCCTTCAGAGGGAGGCCAACAGCAAACACGGCCTTACGGCGGATGAGACCCTGTCCATAGCCCAGAAGCTCTACGAGGCGAAACTCATCACCTATCCCCGCACCGGCAGCCGTTATATACCGGAGGATGTGTTTGCCGAGATTCCCCAGCTCCTTGACAAGCTGAAAAAGGACGATGTTTTCGGTCGCTCAGTCTGCGGTCTCACCGAGCTTTCCCGCACCTGTGTGGACAACAGTAAGGTCAGCGACCATCACGCCCTTCTCATTACGGGACAGCCTCCCATAGGCATTTTCAAGAAAGACCTGACGGTTTACCGCATGATTGCGGGACGCATGGCAGAGGCTTTCTCCGAATGCTGTATCAAGGATACGACGGTCATCGAGGCGGAGTGCGGGAACGTGAGGTTCACCGCAAGGGGAAGCGTCGTCAGGCAGGCCGGCTGGCGAGGCGTCTGTCAGGAGGAACAGGAAGACACCATCCTTCCCGACTGGAAGGAAGGTGAGACCGTTACCCTTTCCGCCTGTTCCATCACGGAGGGCAAGACCAAGCCCAAGTCCCTGCATACGGAGGCAAGCCTCCTTGCCGCGATGGAGACAGCAGGCAAGGAGATTGAGGACGAGAAACTGCGGCAGGCATTGAAGGACTGCGGCATCGGCACTCCTGCCACAAGGGCATCCATCATCGAGACCCTGCTTGGCAGGGAGCTCATGTATAGGGTCAAGGCAAGCCTTGTACCGACAGAGAAGGGCCTTGCCCTTTATTCCGTCGTCAAGGACATGGACATTGCCAATGTGGAACTGACGGGACGGTGGGAGGCCGAACTTGCAAGGATAGAAAAGGGAGACCTCGGCGATGATGCGTTTATGCTTGAAATCAGGGAGTACACCAAAAAGGTGACGGCAGACCTGCTTGCCTCGGACAAGCTCTTCCGGGGAAAGGAGAGCGGGTGCCGCTGCCCGAAGTGCAAGACCGGAAGGATGCGCTTCTACGGCAAGGTCGTCAAATGCGACAATGCCGAATGCGGGCTGCCCCTTTTCAGGCAGATAGCCGGCAGGACACTTTCCGAGGGAGAGGCCGTCCAGCTGTTGGAAACAGGAAAGACCGGCCTGCTTAAAGGCTTCAGGAACAAGCAGGGCAAGTCCTTTGATGCCTGTCTCATGCTCGACGGGGATTTCAATGTGAAATTTGTGTTCCCTGATACGAAAAACAGGGGGAGAAGACCGAGAAAAGAAAAATAATCTGTACCTTCGCCACTGGTTCACCTGCATGGGTCGTTTTCTTTCTGGAAATACACTTTGCAGTGGATTTAGTGGTGGCACTTCGGGAGGGATACCCGGAGTGCTTTTTTCATATGTCCCCCATCATTGTATTCAAACACCAGCTAAATCCATCACCCAATGAAGAAAAGAAAACAACCCACCGACCTTTCGTACTATGGTCTCTATCTGCAAAGATACCTTACGGAAAACCATTTCCGGCAGGCTTCCGACATGGACTTCATCCAAGAGCGTGCCATGCTTGCCGCAGAAGTCTTCGAGCATTCCCGCAGGGAAGGCTGTTCGGTCTTCGGATCGCAGGAACTTGCCATGCAGGAACTCACCAGAGGCCTGCACCTGTCCCCTTACTCAATGCTCCATACCATCGTTGAGCAGGAGTTTGAGCGTGAAATTCCTGTCCCAAGAAGGGAAGCCTTCACGGCAAGGCTCCTGCCGCTCCTTGACAGCGTTTTCTCCATATACGATATAGGGGACGGGGACTTTGAGTCCGGAGAGGACTATGAGAATCTGTATGCCGAGCTTACCGGTGCCGTCGCACTTTACATCAGGGACTATGGCAGCATATAACAGAAAGGCAAGGCTCGCGGGCAACATGGAGGCTATCAGGCTCATGTTCGATTTGGAACGTGAGGGACGCAGGCCTACGGCGGACGAGTGCCAAATATTGGAAGCCTACTGTGGCTTCGGCGGACTCAAGTGCATCCTCTGCCCGGCCGAGAATCTGGCCGATGCCGTCCATTGGGTGAAATCCGACCTTGAGCTCTTCGCCCCTACGGTGGAGCTGCACAGGCTTATCAGGGACAACAGTGACTCTCCCCTGCAATACAAACGCTACATGGACAGCCTGAAGTCATCCGTGCTGACGGCTTTCTACACCCCGGATGAGATAGCCGGCACCATCAGCCGCGTGCTGAAAGAGAACGGCATTTCCCCCAAGAAAGTCCTTGAACCCTCCGCAGGGCGCGGCGCGTTTGTGGATGCCGTGATGGAACATCATCCCGAGGCTGACATTATGGCCTTCGAGAAGGACCTCATCACGGGCAAACTGCTGGCGCTTCTTCATCCCGAGCAGAAAATCCGCATACAGGGATTCGAGAAGATAGAAAAGCCATTCCTTGACCATTTTGACCTTGCCGTATCGAACATCCCATTCGGCGATGTGGCAGTCTTTGACCCGGAATTCGACAGGGGCACTCCTGACCGCAGGGCAGCGGCAAAGAAAATCCATAACTATTTCTGCCTGAAGGGGCTTGACGCGGTGCGGGACGGAGGACTCGTTGCGTTCATCGTGCCGCAGGGCATACTGAACAGCGATGGCAACAGTGCCACGCGCCACATGATGCTACGGAATGCCGACCTTGTCTCTGCCATCCGCATGCCTAACAACCTCTTTGTGGAAATTGCCAATACGGAAGTCGGGTGCGATCTCCTTGTCTTGCAGAAGAACAGCACGAAGACCGACCTGACTCAGGACGAGCAGTTCCTGCTCCACAGCATGAAGGGCGGAAACGGCCGGGTAGCGGACAATGAGTATTTCATGAAGCATCCTGAGTGCGTCATCCACACAAAGGCGCAGCTTGACACCGACCCTTACGGCAAGCCTGCCATGATTTACCTGCATGAGGGAGGTGTCAGCGGCATAGCCCATGATCTCCGGCCCCTGCTTGCCAAACATATATTGACAAAGTTGAATATCGACAGGTATGAAGGCATTGGGAAGACAGAAAGTCCACGGACTATGCAGACTGCATCATCTCCAGCCGTGACGGACTCCATTTCACAAGATGAACCGCTAAGTGCAGAAGAAAACCCCAAGCCGGCAGCCGAAGCGGAGCCTTCGCCCACGCCCGTGCTTTCTCTCTTCGACCTGTGGGAGTTCACCGAGGAAGAGCGCAAAGAGGCTTTTTCATCCAAAGGCAGGAAACGGCGTTCCCATGATAAGGGTGAAAAGACAAGAAAGAAAAAAGGAAAAAGCCCGGCCGTCAAGATTATTGAGCAGGGAAATGTAAAGGCAGCGCAAGCGAGACAGGAAACCGCAAGGGATGACGAGGACGTCCGGGCACATCCCGATGACCTGTACGCTTCCATCAACTGGGAGGACAATCCCCCCATCAACGGCTTCTATGAGGTGATGATGGGCCTGACACCTGAGAAGCGTATTGCCCTACGTTACGAGGCCGAGTGGCACAGGCAGGAACAGCTGAAGCAGACGGGACAGAAGGACACACTGGACCCGGCCTTCATTCCGAGCGGGATGAGAAGCAGGGAACCGCAGATGATGCTGGACGGTCGAGAGCCGGCCACGGAGGAACCAACAGACACGGATACCTCCAGACCTCTGCCAACTGAGCCGGAAACGGTTCTCCCTCACAGAGAATCGGAAGAGGAAGAACAGCGTCGGAAAGAGGAAATGCTCAGGGAACGTCCCTTACAGCAGAAACTGCGGCCGCATTACAGGGAGGGTTCCATGATACAGGAATACACGCTGGAATATGGCTATCAGGTCGGAGTCCTGAAGGATGTAACTCCCTATGGGGCCGTCTTCAAGCCGCTCGACCTGCAGGGTCTGCAACGCGAGAAGTCCCTTGCATACATTCATGTCAGGGACGCCTACGAGCAGCTCTACGCCTACGAGGCGGAGAGACAGGAGGAACACAAGCCCATGCGCTCCAACCTGAACACCTACTATGATGAGTTCGTGCTGCGCTACGGCAACCTGAATGCAAGACAGAACGTGGGCCTGATACTCATGGACGCGGGTGGGCGCAATATCCTTGCCTTGGAGCGTGAGGAAGACGGAAAGTTCGTCAAGGCGGACATCTTTGACCACCCCGTTTCTTTTTCCACGCAGGAAACGCTCCATACGGACAGTGCGGAAGAGGCGCTGTCCATGTCCCTCAACCTGTATGGGAAGGTCAATCTTGCATACATGCAGTCCCTCACGGAGAAAACGGAGGAGGAACTGCTCTCCGACCTCAAAGGGCGGGTGTACTTCAATCCGCTTGCCGGGACATACGAGGTCAGCGACCGCTTCATCGCGGGCAATGTGATAGCCAAGATAGAGGACATCGAGCGGTGGCAGGGTGAAAATGGGAAGGATTCCCGTGTGGACGAGGCACTTGCGGCATTGAGGGATGCCGTACCCGAGCCCATCCCGTTTGCCGACCTCGACTTCAACTTCGGCGAGCGGTGGATACCCACTGGAGTGTTCTCCGCCTACATGTCCCATCTCTATGAGACGGATGTTACCATCGGCTACTCCCCGACACTTGACGAGTTCTCCGCGGAGTGCTCGCAGAGGACGATGAAAATATACGAGGATTACCATGTGAAGGGATATTACCGCAACTATGACGGCATATCGCTCCTGAAGCATGCCCTGCACAACACCGTTCCCAACATGATGAAGAGCATCGGCAAGGACGACAACGGCAACGACATCAAGGTGCGCGACGCGGAGGGCATACAGCTTGCCAACAGCAAGATAGACGAGATAAGGAACGGTTTCACGGAATGGCTGGAGGCGCAGTCGCAGGAGTTCAAGGACAGGCTGGCGGACATGTACAACCGCAAGTTCAACTGTTTTGTGCGCCCCCGGTATGACGGCTCGCACCAGACTTTTCCGGACCTTGACCTGAAGGCCCTTGGCCGGAAGTACGGCATATCCTCGGTCTATCCGAGCCAGAAGGACTGCATCTGGATGCTCAAGCAGAACGGCGGCGGCATAGCGGACCATGCCGTCGGAACGGGAAAGACGCTCATCATGTGCATTGCGGCGCATGAGATGAAACGGCTCTCGCTGGCCCACAAGCCGATGATCATCGGCCTGAAGGCGAATGTGGCGGAGATTGCGACAACCTACAGGACGGCATATCCCAACGCGAGAATCCTCTACGCCTCGGAGAGGGACTTCTCCACGGGCAACCGCGTGCGTTTCTTCAACAACATGAAGAACAACGACTATGACTGTGTCATCATGTCGCACGACCAGTTCGGCAAGATACCCCAGTCGCCGGAAATGCAGCAGCGTATCCTGCAGGGAGAGCTCGACACGGTGGAGGAAAACCTTGAGGTGCTCAGACGGCAGGGCAGGAACATATCCAACTCCATGCTGAAGGGACTGGAGAAGCGCAAGCACAACCTCATGGCAAAACTGGAGAAGATAGAGAACGACATCAACAGCCGGAAGGATGACGTGGTGGATTTCGCGGAAATGGGCATCGACCACATCTTCGTGGACGAGAGCCACCAGTTCAAGAACCTCATGTTCAACACCCGCCACGACCGTGTGGCAGGACTCGGCAACGCGGAGGGCAGCCAGAAAGCCCTCAACATGCTCTTTGCCATCCGCACCATACAGGAGCGCACGGGCAGGGATTTAGGGGCGACCTTCCTGTCGGGAACGACCATCAGCAACTCGCTCACGGAGCTGTACCTGCTCTTCAAGTACCTCCGTCCCAAGGAACTTGAACGGCAGGACATACGCTGCTTCGACGCATGGGCGGCCATCTTTGCCAAGAAGACGACGGACTTCGAGTTCTCCGTGACGAACAACATCATACAGAAGGAGCGCTTCCGCTATTTCATCAAGGTGCCGGAGCTGGCGGCGTTCTACAATGAGATAACCGATTACCGCACGGCGGAGGAAGTGGGCGTCGTCCGCCCGGAGAAGAACGAGATCCTGCACAACATTCCGCCTACGCCGGATCAGGAGGTGTTCATCCAGAAACTCATGGAGTTCGCAAAATCCGGGGATGCCACGATACTCGGCCGTGAAAGGCTTTCGGAGTCGGAGGAAAAGGCAAAGATGCTCATCGCCACCGACTATGCCCGAAAGATGGCGCTTGATATGCGGATGATAGACCCGGAGAAGTATGGCGACCATCCCGACAACAAGGCAAGCCATTGCGCAAGGATGATCGCGGAGTATTACAGGAAGTACGACGCGCAGAAGGGAACACAGTTCGTCTTCTCAGACTTGGGTACCTATCAGCCCGGGCAGTGGAGTGTTTACAGCGAAATCAAGCGCAAGCTCACGGAGGACTACGGCATTCCTGCCTACGAGATACGCTTCATACAGGAGTTCAAGAGCGACAAGGGGAAGCGTGCGGTGATTGAGGCCATGAACGAGGGTTCTGTGCGGGTGCTGTTCGGTTCCACCTCCATGCTCGGCACGGGCGTGAACGCACAGAAGCGGGCCGTGGCCGTGCATCATTTAGACACGCCGTGGCGACCGTCCGATCTGGAGCAGCGCGACGGGCGTGCCGTGCGAAAAGGCAATGAGATAGCCAAGCTCTATGCCGACAACAGGGTCGATGTCATCATCTATGCCGTGGAAAAGTCGCTCGACAGCTACAAGTTCAACCTGTTGCACTGCAAGCAGACCTTCATCTCCCAGCTTAAATCGGGAGCGATGGGCGCGCGTACCATTGACGAGGGAAGCATGGACGAGAAGTCGGGCATGAACTTCTCCGAGTACATGGCCATCCTGTCGGGCAATACCGACCTGCTCGACAAGGCACGTCTGGAGAAGAAAGTGGCCGCATTGGAAAGCGAGCGCAAGTCCTTCAACCGTGCCAGACATGAAACCGAGGGCAAGCTCCGGGAAATGACCGACACGGTTATATATAATAAGGTGGTGATTGAGAAGATGTCCGAGGACTGGCAGAGGTTCTCTGCTGCAGCCAAGACCGACAAGGAAGGCAATTACATCAACGCACTTCATATCAACGGCTTCGATTCCCATGACGAGAAGACTATCGGCGCGAAATTGCAGGAGATAGACCAAAAGGCCAATACGGGCGGCGTGCCGCAGGTCATCGGTGAGATCTATGGCTTTAATGTCCGTGTGACGACAGAACGGGTGTTGAGCGATGGACTGGAACTGACACAGAACCGTTTTTCCGTAGAGGGCAACTACAAGTACCAGCACAACTACGGACAGCTGGCGAAGTCCGACAAGGAGGCCGCCGCGAGGAATCCCCTCCGTGCGTTGGAGCATATACCTGCCACGCTGTCGCAGTACAGGGAAAGAACGGAAGCACTGGAACAAAAAATCAGGCAGATGCAGCCGATTGTGGCCAAGGTATGGAAGAAAGAAGAGGAACTGAAAGAACTGAAGTCGGAACTTGCCGCTCTGGACAGAAAGATACAGTTGGAACTGGCTCAGCCCTTTCCGGATGTGCATGATAAAGGAGAATCAGAAGGACATGTGGAAAACAAAGAACAAAAGGCTACAGTCAGTGTGCTGGCCAGAAATGTAGGCTATGGCAGCAGGCTGGGCGTATAGATACCGGAAAGGGGCGGGCGAATGGTTTCCTTAGAATTGAAATTCCACATTCGCACTCTGCCATTCTTTCCCGCCCCCCTAATAGAAACCATACGGTATGTTATACAAAGGTACAAAATTATTTGCAATAAACCTTTTATTTTCTTACTTTTGCGAGTAAAACAAGAAAAAAATGCGCAAAAGTCACAAGGAACAATTGTACAGGGCTGCTTTCCGGCTTTTCATTCTCAATGATTTTAACGGCGTTTCGATTTCTGATATTGAGAAAGCCTCGGGAATGACTCGAGGTGCCATCTTCTATTATGCTGATAGCAAAATGGATTTGTTTAGGAAAGTTCTGGATACCTTTGTGGTGGAAACTCAGAATATAGAGAACAAGATGGCCCTGAAAGAATATGGCAGTCTTGGGACATTCATCGATGCCTATGTGGACGGTGTTGAATACACGATAATGCAGCTGCAGGGCATACTTGGAGATATTCCTGACGGTACGAGCAACAGAGCCTATATTTACCTTGTCATGCAAATATCCAGGCACTTCCCTGACTTAAGAGAAAAGTATCTCGTTTACAGGAACAACGAACTGAGCAAATGGATCTCCGTATTGCACAAGGCCATAGAGGACAAGGAGATACGGGCAGGAATTGACATAATGAGCATGGCACGCACATTTACAAATGTTTTCTATGGTCAGTCTTTTCTGGACTCCCTTACAAATGGGCTGGATGTCGTCTGCCTCCGCCAGCAGATGCATAATTTATATAAAGTGCTGAAATAATTCTCTTTTTTCTTTTGTCTTTATGATATTATTGCTATATTTGCGAACATACTAATCATTATGTAGCAAAAATGAGCAATCAAGTATTTATTACGAAAACCGCTTCGTTCCTCCCCAATTTTCCGGTGGGGAACGATGAGATGGAGGATTACCTTGGAAAAGTTGGCGGCAAGCCGTCACGGGTGAAAAACATCATCCTAAGACAGAATGGCATCAAGACACGCTATTATGCCTTGGATAAATCAGGACAGATCACGCATACAAATGCGCGTATGGCCGCAGAAGCCATCAGGACCCTGCTGCGTGGCATGGGAAAAGAACGTGTGGAGGTACTCACATGCGGATCCTCAACCCCGGACCAGATGCTTCCTTCTCAGGCCTCCATGGTCCATGGGGAGGCATTCGATTATCCCTTGGAGACTTTCTCCCTTGCAGGTGTATGCCTGAGCGGTGTAGCGGCCTTGAAGACGGCCTTCATGTCCGTTGCCAGCGGGAATTCCCGAAATGCCGTATGCAGTACATCCGAGTTGGTTTCCCCCCTGATGTTGTCAAAGTTCTTCGAGGAGGAGTACAGCAAACTGATACAAATGGAGCAAAATCCCATACTGGCTTTTGAAAAGGACTTTCTCCGCTTCATGCTGTCGGACGGTGCCGCTGCCGTATTCCTGTCAGACCGCCCCGCAGGCGAGAAATCACTTGAAATAAAATGGGTGGACACGGTATCGTATGCCAACCGGCAACCTGCCTGCATGTATATGTGGGCTGACTATACTCCAGAAGGGCGTTTCCAGAGTTGGAAGGAATTTTCTGCCAAGGATATTGGCGAACGCTCTGTCTGGTGTATCAAGCAGAATGTCAAACTGCTCAATGAATTCGGAGTTCCCTATTTCGCCGAATCCGTCAAAGATGCCTTAGGCAGACATCACCTCGACCCTGAAAGCGTCCGTTATGTGATCCCGCACATTTCTTCCATGTATTTCTATGGCAGACTGGCGGACTCGTTGAAGGAAAAAGGTGTAGACCTCCCCACGGAGAGATGGTTCACCAACCTTCCAACGGTAGGCAATATAGGAAGTGTGTCTGCTTATGCAGCCCTGGATGAACTTGTCAGGACAAAGCCGTTGGAAAAGGGGGACCGAATCCTTCTGCTCGTTCCTGAAAGCGGGAGATTTTCCTATGGTACGGTCCTGCTCAGGGTCTGTTGACACTGAAAAAGGCAGAAGAAACCATAAAATCATCAGATTTATTTTGATTTCTCAAGAAAAAAACTTATTTTTGCAGAAATTTTAGAGGATTCATAATCGTCTTCCAAAGTGTAAATGTGGAAAATTTCAAAAGGAAGGACTGACGATGTGAAGTCTACCGCCGTACGCATAATATGGTGTGGGGACTTTCGTCTTTCCGATGGCTTTTTCCACGGCCTGCACTTTGGGCGATTGTTTCCCACACTTTTATTATGGGTAAGGAACTGGGTACAAAAAATGAGATTTTAAGGAAGACATATCAGCTTATGTTTACCTATAACTGTGAATCCATAACCATTGAACAGATAGAGAAGGCTACGGGAAGGACAAGAGGAGCTATATTTTATTTCTTCCGTGACAAGCACGAACTGTTCAATGATGTTATCGACAGTTTCTTCTTTTCAGTTTTCAACTCCATTGATAACCTCGAGATTGCAGGCTGGAGGACAGACTCCTCGCTTTGGGATTTTTACTCAACCCCATTTGAGAGGGTTCGCAACATTATTCAAATGGACTTTGGCGAACCACATGCTGACAAGGCTTTGCTCAATATTATGTCTCAGGGGGTTAAGGTATATGCCGGGTTCTGCGCGAAAATGAATGCGGCATTGGAGCATGAGAAAAGTATGCTGACTGATTATTCGAATACAATCGGAAAACCGGTAAGCGAAGATGAGATACGGAACTTCTTCGTAAAACAGTTAGGGGAAATCTTCGCGAAAGCCTATGGCCTTCAAGTTGTTTATAAGGCAAACAACTGATGAAAGGGCATGGAAGGGCGTATCCATTGTGTGTTTTGTGAATAAAACCTAAAAAACCTGTCGACGATTAAAAATACCAATTAAAACATACTATTTGGTATTTTTATTTTGTTATATTTGCTTCCCGTTAAATAATATGCTCATCACAGAGGGTATGGGCATACATTCTGTCATATCATGAGAGAGTTGAATAGGCTTACGAAGAGCAAGTTCTTTCGTATCATAAACGGTGAGATTTCAGGTGAAGGTATAGAAAAGGCATATGAGAGCTTTATACACCGAATTGCAGAGATGTGCAGTCATGGAACCAATGGCGGCGAAGGGATACTGGCACTTATCTTTGCGTATACAGAGATTGAGATAGAGCATGCTCAGAAAGGCCTGAATAGCCACTCGGCACAATGGGTTTATGCCGGAAAAGCCGTGAGCCTTATGAAAAAAGTGGTACGTTACTATCCACTCTTCCAATCGTCTGTTGCTCGGTCTGTTAGACGTAACAAACCATCCAAACTGCAATGGACGGGAAAGGCGGTGGACCTCATGGAACTGGTATATGGATTGGACTCGCTGAAATGTATCAATGAAGGCAATTTGTCTCTTTTGGAACTGTCCGAAGCGCTCTGTTCGTTCTTCAATTTTCAATGCAAGGATTGTTATAGGGTATATTCCGACATTAAACTGAGGAAGAAGGACAGCAGGACCTATTTTCTGGATAATATGAGCCGGCAGCTGAACAGGAGAATGGAAGATGAGTTTAAAACTTTAAAGCAAGAGTGATTCCTTGCGGCTCTATCTTTCCCACAAAACAGGCGTAAATATCAGGCTTCTGCAAAAAACCAATAAAAAAAAGTCACACTGAAGCAAAAAAAAATTAGAAAAAACCATTTGGTATTTATTTTTTTTAGTATATTTGCAGCGAACAGAGTTCTTGCGGTAATTTTAGGGATTTTCCATACCGCAAATTTGGAGTGAGTAACTAAATCCTAAATATATGAAGAAAATTCTACTCCTAACCATCGTTTTTGTTCCTTGCTTCTGCCCATTGGCAGAAGCCCAGAATCCGGGCGGTGTCCATTCCCCGGAAGTATGGTTCAGGACGGTTCCTGTCAGCAACAACCTCCAAGGCTATTATTTTTGGAAAGATCTGTCGGGTGATTCCGTGAAAAACTTACTTTATGACAGCCGCGGTGCTGGCTATGGAACAGAGTTCCGCCAACAGCGGACGAACATCAACACGTTCAACTTCAATCCTGCGCTCAACCTCTCTGAGCGTGACATGCCGAAGGAGGCCCTGCTGAGATTCTCCAATCTATCGCAGGCGACCATTATCGGCATCTTCGCCCCGTCAGTTTCCACCTACAACAGTGATGCCGTGGTGTACAATGTCGATGGGCGCAGCGGGGGCGGTTCCCTGCTGAGCAAGGACAAGGTTGTGCGCGGCACAGGCATAGATGCCCTCGACTACGGCAAAGAGCATGGTGAGGACCTGATGTATTCAGAGTCGGACTCGCTCAGTGCCGACGGCTTCCGCGAGAGCAGCCCACGCATCGTTTCCTACCTGAAGGCGGACCTCCCGCAACATTCCGTATGGGGTGAGGGCAGCCGTTCCGTCATCACGACAGGATACGGCTATTCTTCCAATAATGTAAACAGCAATACAGGCTATACCGGTTCTTTCGGCAACAGGACTTTTGACGGCTATACCCCGGAGCTGATAGCCTACGGACGGATGCTCACCCCGTTGGAGCGCAGGAAGGTGGAAAGCTACCTTGCCATCCGCTATGGCGTAACCCTCAAGGGCTCCTATTTCGGCAGCACGGGCAACCTGCTCTGGGACAGGGATGCCCTCGGCAACTACCACCACCGGGTCACGGGCATCATGCGTGACGACTCCGGCAACCTGTACCAGCCGCTTTCCACGACAAGCTACGAAGAGACACCTTATTATACTGTCATACCAGAGAACGACACTTACTACAACCGGAACTCCTACAACCTTCCTACTTCCTCTCGGCTGCTCGTCATGGGACGGGAGTATGCCTCGCCCATGCGGAACGGGGACTATCTGCTGTGGGGCGATGACGGCGGCGATGTCGCCACCTACCAGCCTGAAGAAGACTCTCCGTGGCATATCATGTCACGCAAGTGGACTGTCAGGACCAACATGGATTCCATTCCCGATACAAAGCAGCTCTGGAACACCTCCGGGCTTGCCGTCAGCCGGGAAGGCTTCACCTATCAGCTCAGGCAGGACAGTACCTCTACCTCCCCTTATGCCGTAACAAGGACTTCCGACGGTCAGGAGACCTACATGGAGTTCACGCTCCCCGCTTCCGCCCCGGCCTTCGACGTAGGGCTGAACAGTGACGGAACGGGTGTCTGCACCTATGGCTACCGCTTCCAGAACGGACGTATCTATCCCATCGTCGGTGGTAAAGTAAACGGCGACCGCGCCTTTGCCGGAACGTCGGGCAGCAGGATAGCCGTCAGTCGGAAGGGTGGCAGCATGACCCTGCAGGTAAACGGAAACGGCTCTTCGGAATCAGCTATTACCGTTCCCGACAGCCTTGGCTCCATATCTTCCCATGCGGTGATTGCCGTGCAGGGAACTGGCACGAAACTCAATCTGGCCGATTTCCGTTTGGGTGGTTTCGGTGACACGGGCAATCAGGCGGAACTGGGCTATCAGCTGACACGAAACAAGGAATTTGCTCCTTACCGCAAGAACCGCACACTGCTGCTCATCGACCGCAGCGGTGAGGGCGACATCAATCCGGAGACTTCCCTGGCCATCCGCTGCTCGGGCTATGACGGCACACGTGGCAAGACGATCTTCCATAATCTGTTCTGGGACACGGACAAGAGTGGCTCCGATGTCTTCACCTTTGCCTATTTTGACGGCATCCTTGCCGATTTCACTCCCTATCCTTCCAGTTGTAAGGACGGCAAGGCACAGAAAGACGGACGCATTGTCATCCATGTAACCGTCGGAACTCCGGCATACACCTACACGCTGACGGCAGACTCCGTCAAGGGACTTGCGAGGGATTCCATTGTGAGCAAGGGCTCCTTCTCCACGGACACCCTCACTTTGACGGGCCTTCTTGCCGGCACCTACCGTCTGGAGGTCACGCAGTCCGGCGGTATGACCCTCAATGCCTCTGTCAGCGGAAACGACAGAGGCGGCTATGCCTTTTCAACCAAGACCTATGCCAATCCAGAATTCTCATGGAGCATAGGCGACAATACTTCTTCCTATAATGCCGGACTTGCCACAGGTACGGTATTTGGAACCTTTATCAGCTACGGTTTTTCTATAGACGGCGGCATCGCTGCCATTATCGACAAGGGGATGATCGTTCCCCATTCTGCTTTCAGGATCAGGGAGGGAGACGTCCTTACCCTGAAAGTCTTCGACCGTGTTCTGGAATACCGTGTCAATGGCAATCCTGTTTACAGAACCCGCATCCCGACGAGATACTGGACGCTCGGAGCCGTGTTCAGTGCGGGTACCTCGTTCCTCAGTGGCGTTAGTGTGAACGGTAGCCCCATCGAGTTTGGCTACACCTCGTCCAATGTCAGTGCAGAACAGGCAAAGGAACGCAGTTATGTGCGCACCGTCATGGTGGGCAACGAATGTGATGCCACGCTGCCCAATGGAGTGGCGCAGGCCAAACCTGCGGAGTCGATTTCTCGGACAACCTCCATCGACAATGTGGAAACTGGCGGCCCGTCAGCCTTCACGATAAGGACCGGTGCGGACGGCTCGCATACCCTGACGGCTGAACTGACCCTCAGTGATGAAAGGGCAGCTACCCTGCTGATCTATGACACGGCCGGAAAGCTCGTCAGCGAACAACCGTTCAACGGCGGTCAGCACAGGAGCTTGTCCGTCAGTGTCGGTGCTTCCGGTGTCTACATTGTCAAGGCTATTACCGACGGTGAGGAATTCACGAGAAAGGTCATGGTCAGGTGATTGCCATTCATTAACCCATAAATAATGAAAACCGTATGAAAAAGATATTCACAGCGGCATTGGCAGCCTGCGTGCTGGCAGTGTCAGGTGTCGCCATTGCGCGATACGCACAAGATAATCCGGCAGCGAAGGTTTCGTCTGCAGACAAGTCCGGAAGAATCTCGGAGAGCGAAGACGAGGCTCCGGCTGTCGCTGCTGCCTCCATTCCCGTACAGAAGAAAGGAACACAGGGAGCAGAAGCGAAAAATCCTTCTGTCAAGGGTACCGACGGTGTAATGACTTTCCGTTCCACCCTGGCACAGGGTATCATTGGAGTCCCGGAAGGACGCGTGTCGGACAACCCCGAGGACAACATCTTCGAGGTCAGCCTTTCGGGGAGTCCCCGCGAGGCATCCCGGGCATGGCTTGCCTATGAGGTCAGGGGCGTGGCTCCCGACGGCGTGGCACGGAGCATCAACGACCGTCCTTCCGTCGGCGGTTACCTGTTGAGCCGCACGGACAGCTGGACGGCAGTCCGTGAGGAAATCAGCCCCGAGTGGCTGCAGAGCGGCAGGAACACCGTGCTGTTTTCCATCCCTTCTGATGCAGACTGCGCCTATACGGTCAGAAATGTCCGTATCGAGACAGTGGAAGGTCAAGCCAAACCTGCCAATACCGATGCCATCGTCCTCTCCTCTCTGCCGACAGAGCGCGGAGGAAAAACCTACATCCACGGCTTCGTCAAGGGTGCGGTCTCCACTGTCAAGGCAGACGGGGAAGCGATAGCACTCAACGGAAACGAGTTTGAGGGATTGGTTCCTGTTAGGGACGGCAGACTGCATATTACGGCTACCCTTTCTTCGGATAAATTAGAGAAGGTAATCAATATACAGAAAGGGAAAATCGCCGACTACGCACGTTCCTTTACGGCAGCCGGGCATAAGGAAGGCAAGCGCTTCCTCGCCGACAAGGCCGACAGTCTTGCCGTGGGCGGCGGCTTCCTGTCCGTTGCCAAGGGTGACATCGCCAAGTCCGCCAGGTTTACCATCGCCTCCCTCCGGGAGACCGATATTCCGGCACTCGACTATGGTATGACCAATGTCACCGCCAAGGGTGAGGGATACCGCTTCCTGCCTCATGGCAACCACTTTGAGGGCAAGGGTGCGACGGTCAGAATCAAGTATGACCGCACGAAGATTCCGAGCGGTTTCACTGAGGATGACATCAATACCTATTATTTCGACCGTGATACCCGCCATTGGGTAGCACTGGAGCGTGTGAAGGTGGACAAGGCAACAGCCAGCGTGGTTTCCAGAACCACCCACTTCACCGACATGATCAACGGTGTCATCAAGGCACCGGAATCTCCGCAGACCGACGGCTTCACGCCGACGATGATGAACGACATCAAGGCGGCAGACCCGACGGCGAAAATCAATCTCATCACGCCGCCTGAGGCTAATAACCGGGGTTCTGCCAGCCTGCAGTACGGCTTCGAGATGCCGCCGGCCCGCAACGGCATGGCACCGTCGCTGGGCATACAGTACAGCAGTGAGGGCGGCAGCGGATGGCTCGGCGAGGGCTGGAACCTCTCCGTTCCTTCCATTACGCTGGATACCCGATGGGGTGTTCCCAGATATGACAGTGCCAAGGAGACCGAGACCTACCTGATGTCCGGCTCCATGCTCTCGACGATGGGTGACGACGGCAAGATGGGCGTGGCTCACCGCGGTGAGAAGATGAGCCGCAAGGCCGATCGACAGTTCTACACCCGTCAGGGTGGCGACTTCAGCCGTATCATCCGCAAGGGCGACAGTCCCGCGAACTATTATTGGGAGGTTACCGACAAGCAGGGTATCAAGTACACCTATGGCGGCGAAGGTGCCGTATTGAAAGGTACGGCTACCGATGCCTCGGGAGCCAGCCATGAGGTCATTTCCGAATGGAAGCTCAAACGCGTGGAGGAAACGCACGGCGATTATATCGAATATGTCTATGAGACGGCTGACGAGCCCGTCCGTGGCGGACTCGTGGGTAAAGCCATCTACCTGAAGGAGGTCCACGCAGGCAACAGCGGACAGGCTCCGCATACCGTGGTGGTCTTCGAGGGCAGCAAGGAAAAGAGGCTGAAGACCAACAACGCAAGATACGGCTTCCTCACATCTTCCAACCGTCTGTTGGAGAAGGTGACGGTGAACTTCCAGGGCAGCGTGCTGCGTAGCTATGCCTTCACCTACGGAGAAGGCGCTTTCTACAAGGATGTGCTCACGGGAGTAAGACAGCTGGACGACAAGGGGCAGGAAGTGTCCTTCCAGAACTT
Source organism: Prevotella sp. kh1p2 (assembly GCF_900111525.1). Taxonomy (NCBI): domain Bacteria; kingdom Pseudomonadati; phylum Bacteroidota; class Bacteroidia; order Bacteroidales; family Prevotellaceae; genus Prevotella; species Prevotella sp. kh1p2. The sequence goes on along the minus strand of NZ_FOHY01000004.1, from coordinate 35,407 downwards.
CGGCTATTATGACGATGTGCAGTCTGACAAGGGTTATGTGCCATTCAAGGACAGTCAGGAGACATGGAATACCCATAACGACGGGCTGGACGCTGGGTTCGTCAATCCGCTTCAGGCTGTATCCAAACGGTTCAGCGACAAGCCTACGGCATTGGGAGGTACGACCGGTACCTCATACAGCGGTTCGTTCTATGCTGGAGTAGGTGTTGACGACAAAAGTCCTTGGAAAGGCAATACGGTAGGTGCATCATACAGTTATTCTACCGATAATTCCAAAGGATTATCCGCCCTTGTCGATATCAATGGCGACGGTCTGCCGGATAAGGTTTACAGAGATGGAAGCACTTTATATTACAGGCCACAGCTTAGCAATTCATCAGGAAAGGTTACCACATACGGAGAGCCGATAAAGATAAACGGTATCAGGAACTTCTCTACAGCCAAGAGTACAACTAATTCCGGCGGTGCGAAGGCTATCCCCGGCTATGGAAAGTTCACCGCCGTTGTCGGCGTGGATGTATCCAAGACCAAGACCAAAACCACGGAGTATTTCTCCGACATCAATGGCGATGGTCTGGTAGACCTCGTTTCCAACGGCAAGGTCTATTTCAACCATATTGAGTTTGACGGTCAGGGGAATGCCGTTCCTACTTTCACGCTCAGCAGTGCCGACACGCCGAGTCCTATCATCTACAGTGGCAAGGTCGATGCTTCTGTCATCAAGATAGACCCTGCGGAGCAGCAGGAACTGATTGCCTCCTCGCCGATGGAGGACATGGTGCGTGTATGGCAGGCACCGAAGGCTGGTACGGTCAGCATCTCCGGAAACGTGAGCCTGATAGCACCTTCCGGGGATTATGACACGGAGGAATATGCCAAGGCTGACGGTGTACGCGTTGCTATCCAGAAAGGCGGTACGGAACTGTGGAGCAAGAGCATTGCCAAAGGAGACGCCTCTTCCTACAATGCGGCAGCACAGAACGTAACGGTCAAGAAGGGCGACCGTATCTATTTCCGTGTGCAGAGTGGTACGGAGGAAACGAGCAACGGTGCCTTCGACCATGTAAAATGGGCTCCGGTCATTACCTATACGGGAACGGGCGAGACCTTACCTGACGGAATGTCTACGACAGTCTATAAGTCGGAAGAAGGAGCAGTCTATGATGTGAACACGGTTACAAGCACGGAGGGTAGTACTTCCATCACACTTCGTGGCAAATTCACCAAGCCCGTTACTTCCGATGACATTACATTGAAGGTTATCGCCTCGAATGAGGAAAAGGACAGTCTTGCCAATGATAACCCGGCCTACAAGACGCAGGAGATTTACACCAGGACATTTGCTTATAATGAGACTTTTGACGGTGAACTGACCGAAACCATTGCCAATTCAGGCGCATTGCCTAATCTCCAGTTTATGATTACCTCCACATCCAATGTGGATTGGACAAACGTAAAATGGGCACCGCAGGCAGAACTGACGACAGCAGATGGGAAACAGACCGTTTCCGCGGCACCGCACTATGTCCTGTATCAGAACATGGTCAGTGAGGGAAAGCCGTTCACACTGGCTGCCGATGCAGCGTCTCTCACCGTAACACCTTCCGTTACATTCGTTCCTGCTTCGGGAAAGAACGGTAACGTGACCATGACGGTCAAGTCCGAAAACAGGCTGTGGGGTAAGAAGACCTATACGGTCACTAACGGCATAATGCCGAAGGATGCTCTTACCGTAAGTAATGTCAGCGCAGGCAAGGTATGGGTGGACTACTTCTATTCGGGTGAAATAAGTCCCAGTGATGTCATCACATCTTCCGCTGCCGTTACAGGAACAGGCAGTGTCCAGACCGGCTTCTATGCTCAGGCAGGAGATGACGGCTTCGGCCCACTCTATCGAGGCTGGGGTGGCTTTGTCTATAATGCCGCAGAAGGCAGATATGCCAAACCGATAGACGAGTCATTGCTGGTTCTTCCTAAAGACAAGGATGCTAAGTTGGATCCAAGGACGATGGTATTCACTCCGATTGGAACGGACCAAAGCACGCTGTCACGCTGGACAGGTCAGAATCAGGACATTTATCTGACCGGTGACGAAATGAGTTCTGCCCGTCTGGCCGAGCAGGATGTCATTCTGACCAACCCATTGGAGACCAATGTGGATATAGCTGCCCTTTCCGGTGATTGCCTGCAGGGTACGGGAGCTGCGGCTGTCACACAAGTATCTGAAAACAAGAGTACCGATACGCAAAGTGGTGCCATGGGCATTACCTATAATGATGCCAATGGACATATGAACACTCTGGTTTCCATGATGGACATGAACGGCGATGGTTATCCGGATATTGTGGCCGGCGGTTCAATTCAATATACCAATTCTCTTGGTGGTATCAGCGGCGAGAAGTACGAGAGTATCGGAAATGTCAGATCTGATAATGAATCCTATGCGTGGGGATATGGAGGTAATCCAGTATCTTCCATATCAAATATCATTGGAAAGAAAGCATCAAGGGAAAATAACGAAAATGCCCGTACTTCATGGTTAGGTAAGATTTCTATTTCAGGAAGTGCTCCCAAGAATAATGATTCCGCTGTTGAGAGTTTCACTGACATTAACGGTGACGGTCTTCCTGACAAGATAGAAGCTGGAAACAAGGTCAGAATCAACCTCGGCTACTCATTTACAGAGCCGATTGACTGGCAGATAGACAGGATACAGGGCGGACAGAGCCTTTCATATAATGGAGGTGTCGGTGTAGATATCGCGTCTTCAAGTTATTCAGCCGGAGTGGGCATTGTTACTACTGAAACCTCGGCAGGTTACGACCTGATGGATATAAACTCCGACGGATTGCCTGACAAAGTCTGGAAAACTGACAATGGTATCATGGTTGCACTGAACAATGGACAGGCATTTGATACTCCGATACAATGGAAAGGTCTTATCGGGCTGACCGAGTCAGCTTCCACATCTGAGTCTGTCAATGGTGCATATACCCATTATATACCGATAACCGTTTTTGGAGTAGGAGTTAAGATTACCCTTAACCCAGGCGCAAGTACGGGACACTCCATCAACCGAACGACCTACTCTTTACAGGACGTGGACGGAGACGGCTATCTTGACATCGTGGAATCCGAGAAGGAAAGCGAGCTGAAGGTGACCCGCTCTGCCATCGGCAGGACAAACATGCTCAAGACCGTTACCAACTCCCTCGGTGGAACCTTTACGCTTGACTATAAGCACAGTACGCCTACCTACGGGCTGCCCGGCGGTAAGTGGGTGATGTCGTCCGTAACCGTCGATGACGGTATCCATGACGACGGTCCGCTGATGAAGACGATGTTCGACTACTCCGACGGACAGAAGGACCGCCATGAACGCGAGTTCCTCGGCTTCGGTAAGGTAGTCACCAAGAATATCGACACGGAGAAGGGCGACTCGGTCGTCTATCGTCAGGCTGTCCAGCTCTACGACGTTTCCACCTACTACGCACAGGGCAATGAACTCGGTGCTTCCGTGGAAGATGCAGAAGGCAACAAGTACACCGAGACCCATAATGAATATGACGGCTATTATCTCACTGCCAACGGTGACAAGTACACCTTCACCAAGCAGGATGTGCTTTGCAGCGACCGCGCCTCCGCCTTTGTTCCGCTCCGCTATACCGCCAACAGGCAGTATGAGGGACAGGCAAGTAGCATCACCACTTCCGAGGCATGGAACGAGTATTACCTCACGGGCTACCACGGAGAGCTGAAGTCCTACAAGTTCAGCGACAAGGGCAAGTTGGGTGCTGACGGTTCGGGTAGGTTCGACTACCAGACCGCCATCCAGTACACTTCTAATGAGGGCAAACACATCTATAGTCTGCCGACGGACGTAACCGTTACGGGCGGCGACGGCAAGGCTTACCACCATGTCACTGCCACCTACGATGTGAACTATGCCGACCATATCACGCAGATACGCCAGCAGCTCGGCAGTGGTGAAGCCGTGTCCGACTACACCTACGATGCTTACGGCAACATCACCAAGACCACGCTCCCAGCCAATGCCAAGGGACAGCGTATGTGGTACAGTTACCGCTACGAGCCTGTGATGAATATGTACGTGGAGCGAGTTGACGATGCCTTCGGCTACCGCAGCGAGGCAGACAACTTCGACTACCGTTACGGTATGGCCTTGCAGCGCCGTGACCTCAACAACTTCTATTACGAAACCGACCTCGACAACCTCGGACGAGTGAAAGCCGTGCGTGGTCCTAACGAGTTGGCCACCGGCGTACCTTACATCATCGCCTTCGATTATCAGCCTAAGGCAACCTTTGGCGAGAACGGCATCACGGCACCTGCCTACGCCGTGACGAAGCACTATGACATCCAGCACCCGAATGACGACATGGAGACCATTACCTTCGTGGACGGCTTCGGACGTCCCGTGCAGGTAAAGAAAGACGGTGTCGTTACCACTGCCGCCAAGGGCAGCACACCTAAGGATGAGAACGTGATGATTGTCAGCGGTCGCAACGTATATGATGCCTTTGGTCGCGTGGCAAAGGCTTACTACCCCGTAACAGAGGCTCTGGGCAGCAAGACCACGTTTAACAAGGCTTTCGACAATGTGTCACCGACAGTATCTGTTTATGACGTGCTCGACCGTGCCATGAAGGTAACGCTTCCTGACAATGCCGAGACCAAGACGGAATACACCATCGATGCGGGCAGCAATACGCTCGTAACGACCGTAACCGATGCTCTGGGCAACCGACAGGCTACCTATACCGACGGCAGCGGCAAGACCGTGAAGACCGAGCAGCTCAGCGGCCCGGACGGAACGATTACCACCTCCTTCGAGTATGACGGCATCGACCGCCTCGTCAAGGTAACCGATACCGAGGGCAACGTGACGACATCCGTCTATGACATGGGCGACCGCCGTACGGAGGTCAATCACCCTGCCAGCGGTATCACCACCTTCACCTACGACGCTTTGGGCAATGTGGTGACCAAGCAGACCGCCAACCTCAAGAAGGAGGGCAAGACCATCAGTTATGAGTATGACTACGGACGTCTGACGGCTATCAACTATCCCGACCATCCGGAGAATAACGTGAAGTATTACTATGGCGGGCGCAATGCCTCCCAGAACCGTATCGGCAGGCTGATGCTCCGTGAGGACGGCAGCGGTGCCATCGAATACTTCTACGGCAAGATGGGTGAGGTTGTCAAGACCCGCCGCACGATGATTGTGCCTAATCAGGCTATTGCCACCTACGTGACGCAATGGACCTACGACAGCCACAACCGACTCCTGGAGATGATCTATCCCGACGAGGAGAAGGTTACTTATTCTTACAACCTCGGCGGACAGCTTGACCATGTGCGTGGCTACAAGTCCTACGGCTACGACTATGTGAACAAGATTGGCTACGACAAGTTCGAGCAGCGCACCTACCTCAAATACTGTAACGGTGCCGAGACCTTCTACAGTTACGACCCGCAGCGTCGCAGGTTGCAGAACCTCGCGGTCAGTGCCAAGTCAGGTACCATCATGGACAATGCCTATACCTACGATGCGGTGAGCAATGTGCTCAGCGTGAAGAACGGTGCCCCGCTCCCGCAGAGCGGCAAGGCCGGTGGTCAGATGAACCACCAGTACACCTACGATGCGTTGTATCGTCTGGCAAGTGCGACGGGAACCTACACAGGAGCTGACAGCAAGACGGCATCCTACACCCTTGCAATGAGCTATGACAACATGCACCGTATTACGAGCAAGAAGCAACACCTCACGCAAAGCAATGTGCAGTTCAACGGCTCGCTCAATGCAGGCTACGACCTCACCTACACCTATCAGGACTCTGTGGGACACAAGTTCCAACTGGCGAATGTTCAGGACGTGAACTACCGCACGGAGGGAACAGCCGATGAGAACGACAAGGTGGATAACGGTCACCGCTATACCTACGATGCCAACGGTAACCTCGTCTATATCAACACCAGCCGAGTGAAGAGAGACGGCAAGGAGGATGAGAAAGCGACCGAGCAGAAGTTCAAGTGGGACGAGGAGAACAGGCTCCTTGCTGCAGATGAGAACGGTTTTGTGAGCAACTACTGGTACGATGCCGATGGTGAGCGCACAGTGAAGACCAGCGGCGAGGGTGAGCTGATCTATGTAAACTCCGAGTTCGCAGGTGGCAGAACAAACACAGCCAAGTTCAGCCTGTATGTCAGTCCATACCTTGTAGCCAACCAAGGTGGACGTTACACCAAGCATATCTATATTGGTAGCCAGCGCATTGTCAGCAAGCTTGGTGACTTCGCTTCCTACGGTTCAGACCCACGTCGGATACCGTATGCCGGCAGTGAGGCTGATGCAGTCAGCGTGGATTACAAGAGTAAGTATGCTAGCCAGCAGCAGGTCATCAAGGACAACTATGCCACGTTCAATGTTCCTTATAATGGTGAGGACAACAACGACTATGTGGATGGCGAGGGCTTCTGCTGTAACGACGGTACTCCCGAGGCTGTACAGGCTAAGGCGATGGCTGCAAACGTGGCTGGAGCGAAAGCTATCAACGGCAACTTCAAGGAGAACGACGACTACGAGAAGATGCAGTTCTTTTACCATCCTGACCACTTGGGCAGCAGTAGCTACATTACCAATCTTGACGGTGAGGTGGCACAGCATATTGAGTATGTGCCATTCGGAGAGGTGTTCATAGAAGAGCGCAACAATACGTGGAACACGCCTTATCTCTTCAACGCCAAGGAATTTGACGAGGAGACAGGGTTGTACTACTATGGTGCGAGGTATTATGAGCCGAGGTTGAGTTTGTGGATGAGCGTGGATTTATTGCAAGAAAAAAATCCAAACATATCAAGCTATGCATATTGTATAGATAATCCAATTAAATTTATTGATTTTGATGGGAAAGACTGGTTTGTAAATTACCAAGGATTTTATTTGTGGTCAAATAGTTCGGAGGTTTCTGGTTTTGTGTACTATGGGGCAACTTTACCAAATACTGTTTCCAAGTATAATATCCTCGAAAATATCAACGGGAAATTATACCACAAATATACAACTAACATTCCCAATAGAATCTTAAATAAATTATTCGGCACTCATCTTGTAGAAAAGAAGATTTATGATGCCGCATGGGAATCTGCAAGTAGTGAACTACAAAGTACTGCTTTTGGAGTGGCATCGTGGGGGCTTTTATCGAAGTTAGCAGGCCCCGTAATAGGAAGAATTATTTCACAGATTCGAGTATCTAATATCGTTCCCAATAAAGGAGTTTTCATGAATTCTGTTTTAAGCACTTCGAAAAATGGTATGACACAGATTGCCCGTGCTTTACAGAAGCATGCAGGTAGGGCTAATAGTTCATTTAGCAACATAAAATTTTCGGGTAAGACAGCCACGAAAGATGGCTTAAATGTGCTAAAGGATATCATGAATTCAAAGAAAAAGATAATTGATATCGAATCTAATGAAACAAAAACTATATATGATAAGGCAACAGGACGTGGCTTTAATATCAGTCGAGAAGGAAAATTCAATGGATTCAGAGATCTTAAAGAAAGAAGCAAGTGATTCTATAACTATTCAGCTTGCCACGCTGACTCCAGCAAGCGAAACGCGAAATATCATCCACATATAATCTGGTGTCAAAAGTGGTTATTGCTGAATAGTTTTTTAAATTGTTGTACTATGGACTGGAAAGAAATTAAAAAGAAATTGTATTATACCAATGACGATTATATAAGAGATGTTATTGCGTTTCATTTGCGAGATGAGGCATGGGATATAATCTCCAATTATATTTCCCAACACACTCTTTTTTATGTAAGTAAGAGTATTACAAGTGGTGCAAGTGTTGAGAAAAAACTGGATGGCAATATTATTACAATCTATATAGAAAACAATCCTCTAATAAGATGGTACTTAAATAGTAGAAATATTTTAGAGATGGATGTTGATGCTAGGTTTGTTACCAATGAGAATATTCATAACACAGTCTGTAGTTTTTTTGTTAATTTGTCAAATTTGCTTGATAACGAAATCTATATGTTAGACGATACGATAAAAGAAAAATCTGTGATACTTATAGAATTCAGACCACATAAACCAGCAAATATACTAATGCAGACTAAATATTTAAGGATGTGAAGGAATGCGACCCCTTACTGAATACATTTCATCATGTAATATAAAGGATGCTCTATTTCGTTCGACCTATTGTTTACATATGCAGGACGGCATCACGGTACCTGCCTACGCCGTGACGAAGCACTATGATGTCCAGCATCCGAACGACGACATGGAAACCGTCACCTTCGTGGACGGCTTCGGACGTCCCGTGCAGGTGAAGAAGGACGGTGTCGTTACCACTGCCTCCAAGGGCAGCGCACCCAAGGATGAGAACGTGATGATTGTCAGCGGGCGCAACGTATATGACGCCTTCGGCCGCGTGGTAAAGGCTTACTACCCCGTAACAGAGGCTCTGGGCAGCAAAACCACGTTCAACAAGGCCTTCGATAATGTGTCACCGACAGTATCTGTTTATGACGTGCTCGACCGTACCATGAAGGTAACGCTTCCTGACAATGCCGAGACCAAGACGGAATACACCACCGATGTCAGCAGCAATACGCTCGTCACGACCGTAACCGATGCCCTGGGCAACCGTCAGGCAACCTACACCGACGGTAGCGGCAAGACCGTGAAGACCGAGCAGCTCAGCGGCCCGGATGGAACGATCACCACCTCCTTCGAGTACGACGGTATCGACCGCCTCGTGAAGGTAACCGACACCGAGGGCAACGTGACGACATCCGTCTATGACATGGGCGACCGCCGCACGGAGGTCAATCATCCTGCCAGCGGTATCGCCACCTTCACCTACGACGCTTTGGGCAACGTGGTGACCAAGCAGACTGCCAACCTCAAGAAGGAAGGTAAGACCATCAGGTATGAGTATGACTACGGACGTCTGACCGCCATCAACTATCCCGACCATCCGGAGAACAACGTGAAGTATTACTACGGCGGGCGCAATGCCTCCCAAAACCGTATCGGCAGGCTGATGCTCCGTGAGGACGGCAGCGGTGCCATCGAATACTTCTACGGCAAGATGGGTGAGGTTGTCAAGACCCGCCGCACGATGATTGTGCCCAATCAGGCCATTGCTACCTACGTGACGCAGTGGACCTACGACAGCCACAACCGACTGCTGGAGATGATTTATCCCGATGAGGAGAAGGTTACCTACTCCTACAACCTCGGCGGCCAACTCGACCATGTGCGTGGCTACAAGTCCTACGGCTACGACTATGTCAACAAGATTGGCTACGACAAGTTCGAGCAGCGCACCTACCTGAAGTACTGCAACGGTGCTGAGACCTTCTACTCTTACGACCCGCAGCGCCGCAGGTTGCAGAATCTCGTTGTCAGTGCCAAGGCAGGCACCATCATGGACAATGCCTATACCTATGATGCGGTGAGCAATGTGCTCAGCGTGAAGAACGGTGCCCCGCTCCCACAGAGCGGCAAGGCAGGCGGCCAGATGAACCACCAGTACACCTATGATGCGCTGTATCGTCTGGCAAGTGCAACGGGTACCTATACGGGTGCTGACAGCAAGGCGGCTTCCTACACCCTTGCGATGGGCTACGACAATATGCACCGCATCACGAGCAAGAAGCAGCACCTCACGCAAAGCAATGTGCAGTTCAACGGCTCGCTGAGTGCAGGCTACGACCTCACCTATACCTATCAGGACTCTGTGGGACACAAGTTCCAGCTGGCGAATGTCCGGGACGTGAACTACCGCACGGAGGGGGCAGCCGGAGAGGACGACAAGGTGAATAACGGCCATCGCTACACCTACGATGCTAATGGTAACCTTGTCTATATCAACACCAGCCGTGTGAAGAAAGACGGCAGGGAGGATGAGAAGGCTACGGAGCAGAAGTATCGCTGGGACGAGGAGAACCGCTTATTAGCAGCTGATGAGAACGGCTTTGTATCTAACTACTGGTACGATGCCGACGGTGAGCGCACGGTGAAGACCAGTGGCGAGGGGGAGCAGATCTATGTGAACTCCGAGTTTGCAGGAGGACGCACCAATACCGCCAAGTTCTCGCTCTACGTGAGCCCATACCTTGTAGCCAACCAAGGCGGACGATACACCAAGCATATCTACATCGGCAGCCAGCGCATTGTCAGCAAGCTCGGTGACTTTGCTTCCTACGGCTCAGACCCAAGGAGAATACCGTATGCAGGTAGCGAAGCTGATGCAGTCAATGTGGATTACAAGGGCAAGTACACCAGTCAGCAGCAGGTGATTAAGGACAACTACGCTACGTTCAATGTTCCTTACAATGGTGAGGATAACAACGACTATGTGAATGGTGAGGGCTTCTGCTGTAATGACGGTACCCCTGAGGCTGCACAGGCAAAGGCTATGGCTGCAAATGCGGCAGGTGCCAAGGCTGTCAGCGGCAACTTCAAGGAGAACGACGACTACGAGAAGATGCAGTTCTACTACCATCCTGACCATTTGGGCAGCAGCAGCTACATTACCAATCTTGATGGCGAGGTGGCGCAGCATATCGAGTATGTGCCGTTCGGCGAAGTCTTCATCGAGGAACGCAACAATACGTGGAACACGCCTTATCTCTTCAACGCCAAGGAATTTGACGAGGAGACGGGTATGTATTACTATGGTGCAAGATACTATGAACCGAGGCTGAGTTTGTGGATGAGTTGTGATCTTTTGCAGGAATTAAAAGCAGATATTTGCTCTTATACTTATTGTATTGGTAGCCCTATTGTTTATACCGATCCAAATGGGTGTCTGGAAAGTACTGATGTTATAAAAAAATCTAACGGTACATACCAAGTGGTAAATGCCCATAATGATGGTGACAATAATATTTATCTTGTGGACAGGGAAGGTAAGAGAACAGGGGAGATTATTGGAACAACTTTGAGACCATACGATTTTATGGGAACGGATAATAAAAATGGGAAATTCCATTTTAAGGCAAATGAGACGGGAATTATTTTTGACATCAACAAGTTAACTGTATCAGGAACTGTACAAACAAAAAATGCAACATATTCTGTTTATAATGCAAATGCCCAGAGGCTTCTTGACTGGGGACAGAGTCTTTTTAGATCCGAAGTACAATTTGAAAGCCCTATGACTTTTTATGGAGAATTAAAAGTTCTGAAATCACTGTCAGCCAATAATGCTGCATTAGATGTAAAAGTAAGTTTGGGGGCAAATCCTTATACAGCTTTAAAGGCTGGCACTAATAGTAATGGTACTCCTAAAATAACTACACTAAGAGCAATAGGTAACATGATTTTTGGTGCAAATGTTCATTCAACAAAGCCATTCCTGCTGGGAACACCGACTTGGTATTATTCGATGGTTATGGGAGAAGTTGGAAAATATAATCAAAGTCAAAATTCAGGCTTAGGTTATAATAAAGGCTTCCCTTATTTCGGCGAACACACTTACTCTGGAGATTATATATATTATGGATATTATGGGAAGTTTTATAAATAACATAACGGTATCTTTCGCATGCTTATTCTTGGTTGGTGGATGCGTTCCCAGCTTTCGTCCTCAAGAGAAAGAGCAGAATCGAATAAACGTAAAGAATGGTACATTTGTATTGATTGATCATATCGGCACACTGGACAGTGAATTCCCTTCTGAAGTCTATTTTATTAGTAATAAAGACTCTGTTCTAGTATATAAAGGATATGGAATCAAAAACATGAGCGTAAAAGATGATACGCTTGCCATATATTCGAACGGAGAAACTCTACATCATCTTAGCAAAATTGATAATTATATTGTAATATCATATTTATCTGAATAGCATACGACTGTGATGGTAATGCTCCAGTTTGGGAGTTGTGAGAATAAGGTCTTGATTATCAAGACTATCTGATAAGTTAAAAATGCGAAGGCTGGGGATTAACGCTCTGCCTTCGCATTATTTTCGCAATTACAGAATAAGCAAAAGAAGCAACGAGATAATTTTGGAACTTCATGCTCCAGATAGGGAGTTAAGTTTTTATGTCCCTATTGTAATCTGAGTCAATCGTTAAAAGTGGGAAGAATTGCAATGGCAAACAACGCTACTAATGTTTCACGATACGACTGTTATACAACGGAGTATTGCCGAATAGACATTCTGGAGGTTGGGGGCGCTTCCTGCAACCAACACCTTCATATTATCGATTGCTGATGCCAAGGGAGGCGAGTAATCCAAAGTTTTGCTCGAAAATCATTACACATCATTACTCAACAGATAATAGGACGTATTGTGATATAAAGCAGCATACCATGCAAAAGCATCCGTTCTTTGTTATGAGGGTATCAAGCAGCGCATGCAACAGGACTATTCCTGTGCCATGAATAGGTTTCTGAATGGCTCTATTTCTCTGCCTATCTTATACTTGTATATGTCAAACTGTGATAAAACACTTTGACGATGTTCCACGCTATAACCACAGGTGCAAGGAAAAATCCTGTAACAATATACACAATCAACTTCAACAGCATATACAACCATGCCGTATCTGCACTGAAGACAAACACCGTGTTGCGCAAAAGAGAATTAAAGACCTGCCACCCGGTAACCAAGGCCACCAAAATGTAACCGCTCAGAAAAGACTGGTCCCCTCCTGACTTCGACGGCAGGAAATCAAGTTTGTATCCGACGAAGAACAGGACGGCAAACACGACCAGATAGCCGATTGAACTGGCAATGTTTTCCGCCTTCTTCGTCTTCCTGCAATCAGCACAAAGCAGGCTTCCCCTGCTATTAGAACATTCTGTACAGAGCCCATGCCCACACTCAGGACAAACGGATACCGCGGGCCTTTCCGGATGATTCTTACAATTCATATCTAATTATTTCCGATGATTTTGCAAAGTTAGCATTTATTCTCAAATTAAAAGATAACATTCGGTATTTTTTATTTTACCGGCTACGGACGATGTGATGCCAGTCATTCACCACGCAGCAAATGCTTCAATTTCTCATCGCTGGAAATCCTTTTCAACTCGTCACTGACAATCTGCCGCACCTCTGCCTTGATGCGGTTGTAGTTCTCCTGTATCATCTCCTTCATGCAGTCCCTGCCGTCGGCATCGGTAAAGTCGGTGATGACCGGGATGGGCCTGTACCTCCCCATCTCTTCTGAAACCTTGGCACTGTCGATGACAATCTCGGCATGGAAAATCTTCTGCTCGATGCGCTCGTCGAAGTTGTCCGACACGGCCCCTACGAACATTCCCTGCGTGAGCCCTGAAATCTTGCTGGGCGGTATAAGGCTGTCCATCTGCGTGTTGATGGAGGTAGACACGTCCTGCCGGTTGATGGACAGCGACTGCCGTTTCTGCAACACCTTGCCAAACCGCTCTGAAAGCGTCTTGGCCGTCTCACCGACAACCTGCCCTGAAAAGATATTGCCCACCGTGTTCATCACCACCTTTGCCTCCTTGTCGCCATAGTCGCGCACCAGCTGCGAGAAGTCCTGAAAGCCCAGACACACGGCCACCTTGTTGCTTCGGGCGGTGGCGATGAGATTGTCAAGGCCCTTGAAATAGATGGTGGGCAGCTCGTCGATGATGACGGACGACTTGAGCATCCCTTTCTTGTTGATGAGCTTTACGATGCGGCTGTTATACAGGCCGAGTGCCGCCCCGTAGATATTCTGCCGGTCGGGGTTGTTGCCCACACAGAGAATCTTCGGCTCCTCGGGGTTGTTGATGTCAAGCGTGAACTCGCTGTCCGACATCACCCAATAGAGCTGCGGTGAAATCATCCTCGACAATGGTATCTTGGCACTGGCAATCTGTCCCTGCAACTGCTCCATCGCTCCGCCTTGCCATGCGTCCATGAAGGGAGAGAGATAGTTCTCCAGTTCGGGATAACTCGTCAGGATAGGAAACACATCTTCGTACCTGCGGTTGAGCAGTTCGATGGCGTGCGGGAAGGTGCAATACCTGCCGTCCTGATAGATGCGCAGGAACCAGATGATGGCAGCAAAGAGGATAATCGGGCTTTCCACGAAGAAGTCACCCTGTTTCTGCACCCATGTCTTGTTGAGGTTGAGCATGATGGTGTAGGCACTCTCGTAGGCATCGGAGATGTCCGTCATAAAGTCCGGGTGGATGGGATTGCAGCGGTGGCTGCGGCGAGGGTCGTCGAAGTTGATGACATAGAACTTCGGTTTCACCCTATATCCCCCTAAGTGATTGAGTAAATGGTTATAGGCAATCATCGTGAGGTCGGGAAACTTGAAGTCATAGACATACATCGAGTAGCCTTTCTCTATCTGCTGCCTGATGAAGGAATTGACCACGGCGTATGACTTTCCGCTGCCCGGCGTGCCGAGTACGATGGTGGCCCGGAACGGATTGACCACGTTGATCCAGCCTTTGTTCCATTTCCTGCGGTAATAGAAGCGCGTGGGCAGATTGACGGAATATTCATTCTCCAAGAGCTGTGTTTCCTGCATGAAACTCTCATTCTCCGTATTGAACACATCGTCCATCAGATTGTGCTTCAGAAGACGGCTCATCCACAGTCCTGCCATCAGCAGGCACACATAGCCGGCGGACAGGGCCAAGATATACAGGACTGCGTTGGCCATGAAAGGAAGGGGCAGGTACAATATCCACCAGTTGAGAAAGAACAGCACAAAGCCGATGGCAAGCACCGTCCATATCCTGCCCCAAGTAATCTGCTCTCCCTTTACTCCTTTGGTTCCGAGGCATGAGAGTGCCAGAAGCAAGGCGGAAAAGAGTTTGGTATAGAGGATGGAGCCGAACAGCCCCGCCGTCCGCTGGAAGTTCACCAGTATTCTGTCCACGACACCGATATTGAAGCCCCACTGTCGGATGGCATCATAGCAGTACCAATAGACATTCATCACCACTAAAATAATACTTACGGCACGCAGAAAATCCATGATTTTCGCCAGTGCCCTCAAATCGTCTTCCTGTTGCATTTTGCTTATTGTTTGATATTCTTTCTTCTGTTACAATGAACGCCCCTTGCCTTTCTTCTTCCGTTTTCGCATAGCACGGATGAACGCTTCTTCCTCCGCGTCAATTACTGGACTGGTGGGCATCAACAGTCCCAATCCGTCGGGCAAATGCTCATGTCCGTCGGAAACGGTCTGCTGTTGAGACGAGGTTTCTTCTGTACGGACAGCCATCGGTATGGGTTTCTTGTCTGCATATGGGAGCGTGAAGTGTTCCTGCAAGGCATTGGCAGAAAGTTCCTTTCCCATGCGTGAGCCGTTGAGGACACAGCCGGTGCGATGGTCAATGAAGGTCGCACCGTAGATACGCCCTTCTTCCGTCAGGCGGAATACGGTGTCAATGCCTTTCTCCTTGAGCAAGTCCACAAACCTGTCCTTGTGGTAAGTACGGGCAAGTGCTGCAAGCACTGCCCGCTTCGTCGGATTGGTAAACTTGCCTTCGGCAATCTGTTTCTTGGAAATTTCAAAATGCCTTTCGATGGCGGTGTGTCCTGCCGCCTTGCCGAAGAGCGAGGACTTAAAAGGATTGCCAACCTTGTTTCCCTTGTCGTCCGTTGCCGAATAGACCAGTCCGTGATATTCACGCCCCTTGACCTCTCCCCGCACTTCCTCGACACTTATATGGTATAATGAAAGCAAGGCACGATATTCTCCGAAGGACTGGAAACGGTATTTGGGGGCCAGTGCCTTGACGGCATTGCCGACCTGCTTTTTGACATCGCCCTTGCCTATATCCACCTTGCGTGCTACCTGCTGCACTTCTCCTTTCTTTTTCTGGGCAGGCTTCAGTCCATACTGCTTTTCGAGTTCCTTCCTGATTCTCTCGCTCCTCCTGAAGAGAAAGTCCTGATTGAGCCGCTTGCCTCTTTCGTCCACATTGAGCGTGACGATATGCAGGTGGTGGCGGTCTATGTCCTCATGCTTGAAGATCATGTAGGGCTGGCTGCCATACCCCAGACGGTCCAGATAGTCCCTTGCTATATTCTCCATCTCCATATCCGTAAGCCTGTCGTCGGGATGCGGATTGAGGGATATGTGCAGGACTGGCTTCTCAGTCCGGATGCCTTCGGGCAGATAGACCATGAAGTCGTTGAAAGCGCGCGCAAGGTCTATCTTTCCCGTGCAGGAATCGAACACCTTGTTCGTGGCAAGCAGCTTGCCTTGTCCCTCGTTTATCTTCTGCGCGTTGTAGGCAAGCGCCCCGTAAAGGGAACTTCCCATGCTTATCTTTGTGACCATTTTCGTTCAAATTCTTGGGTCAGGATAACGATTTCCTGTGTAATCCGTATCAGTTCCTGCGTGCATTTCTCCAGTTTATACAGCAGTGCCATCGCCTTTTTCTCGGAGAAATGCACCCTTAATTCCTTCACTATCTGGTTGTAATTGTTGCCCACCGCACGGTATTGCGAGTGGAAGGAGGACAGTTTCTGATAGTATTCCAACAGGCTCCTGTCCTCCACGAGCACCCTGAAAGGCTGTCCGAAGAACTGCTGCTTGATGAAAACGGAGCGTGTCGTAGCCCCTGCCTTGTCAAACATGGCAAGGAAACGGATGTGTTCCTCCGCATTGAAACGGACGGTATAACGGAATACCGCCGGGTCTTTCTTGGGATGTCTTCCCATTTTTCTCTTTGTCTCATTCATTTTTATAACGGATTTAGTGGTGATATGGCAGCATGGACTGTTTCTGTCAGCCTGCGGGCTTGTCTCATGGGCTCCCGACTTCGGAGGGAAAGCCCGCCCCCTGCAAGGGCAAGATACTTTTCAGGGATGCTTAAATCATTTTGAGCGGCTGAAAAGACATCTTGCTGTGTCTTTGAGGACACAAGAATCCGCCTTCGGACGGATTGGGACAGACCCTTGACGCAGCAGGTCGGAAAGCCGACAGAGACCATTCTGCCCTGTGGGTGCAAAATTACGGGTTAAACGGCAGTCGGAAACGCTTTGGAAAATGCCACTTGCTACCACTTCCGTGCCACATGCTTCCACCTTTGCCGAATCTGGCGGCAGTATGGAGGAAAAGTCATTCTTTTGCAAATGCCATCAGGCAGACATTCCTGTAAGCAGGTGTACCAACAGCCGTTCATCTGTCAGCCTGTGGATATATCCATTCCCCTGCCTGTACGGCTGGCACTGTTATTTGCGCAAGGCCTTATGCTATCGGGGAGGAACATCACGCCCACCTGCGTTCATACGCCATCATGAATGCCGTATGAATGTAATGACAGCAGTACGCACGGCCGGCACGGGAACTTTCTACCAGTGGGTATGTATGCACGAATTTATAAACCTATAAACAACTTCAAGTATGAACAAACCCAAGTATGTGGCCTTCTCCACCCAAAAAGGGGGAGCGGGCAAGACGACGCTCACGGTGCTCACCGCCAGTTACCTGCAATATGTAAAGGGGTACAATGTCGGCATCATCGACTGCGACTTCCCCCAGTACAGCATCCATGACATGCGCAAGCGTGAGCTGGATGCAGCCGTCAGGAACGATTATTACAAGGTGCAGACCTTTGAACTGCTCAAGAGGATGAAACGCAATTTCTATCCCGTAGAGTGCTGCCTGCCGGTCAATGCCATCCCGACGGCAAAAACGCTCAGCCGTGATTACGGAGACCTTGACTTCCTTTTCTTTGACTTTCCCGGTACGGTGAACAACAAGGATGTGATCGACACCATCGCCCGGATGGACTACATTTTCACACCCATCACCGCAGACCGTGTGGTGATGGAGAGTTCCATCACTTTCGCCACGGTCATCAATGAGCAGCTCATCCTGTCGGGCAAATCCCATATCAAGGCCCTCTATCTGCTGTGGAACATGGTGGACGGCAGGGAGAAGACCTCCCTCTATGAAATCTATGAAAAGGTCTGCGCCCAATGCGGCCTTCATATCCTGAAAACATTCATTCCGGACAGCAAGCGTTTCCGCAAGGAAGTGGAGACGGATCGGGCAAGCGTGTTCCGCTCGACGACCCTCCCTCCGGACAAGTCACTCATCAGGGGAAGCAACATTGACAGCCTCGTGGAGGAAATCCTTGAACTCATCCAATCATAATGCAGCTATGGCAAAGAAAACAAGAGCAGACGAGATAGACAGTTCCTTCATCATCAATGCCTTCCGCAAGGATGACAGGAGCATTCCCCCCAGTGCGAGGATAATCAGCGAGCATCCTGAAGACACTCAAAGGGAGGGGCCGGAACCTCCCGACATGGTGGAGCAAACAGTAAAGGAGCCGGTAAGAGAAGATACGGAAAGAAGGCGTAAAGTCGCCAAGCCCGACTATGAAAGCACTTTCGTGCGCGAGACCTCCATCACGGCCCGACAGGGGAAACAGGTATATATCCGCAAGGAGTATCACGACCGTATCCAGAAAATCATCCATGTTGTCGGGCAGAACGAGCTTTCCATAGCCAGTTACCTCGACAACGTGCTGGCATATCATTTTTCCATGTTTGCACAGGAAATCAATGAGACTTTCAACGACCATCTCAAGTCATTCGGATTGTAGACAGCCACTCCGTTTTACAATGCAGGAAACACCTTTTACAAAAAATAAGTTATCCTATGGAAACATTACTGATTATCTGCCTTCTTGCCTGCAACGCATGGCTGCTACACCTCCTTTCCTCCGGCAGGGAAAAGAAAGATGGCCGTGGAAAACGGCAGGCAGAACCATCGCCGGACCATCATGCAAGCATGGATGACATCATTGGCAAAAGCCGCTTCCGCATGTTCAGTCCAAGGGCAGGGAAAGAGGCACAAGCTGCCATTCCGGCGCCACATGCTGCCACTTCCGACGAAACGGAGGAAGTGAGCATTTCAGACACTACCTTTGCCGACGAAATCCCGCAGAAGTCACCCATGCAGGTTCCTGCCGACCGTCTTGACGAGGTCTTCACCGATATGAGAATCGAGGATGCGGACGGCAGGGACAGATGGGAAGAAAGCAGGGAGGACGAGCCGATGGCACAGGGAACGGGCTTTGAGGACATCGACAAGGCCGTGGCCACGGTAAGGAAAGACAGTGCAAGCGACGAGGACAACCTCCATGCGGGCAAGGTGTTTACCCGGATAGAGACCAGCGAGCTGTATGACAGCATCGTCAGCAGCTACGAGTCCGTCGGCACGCGAGTCCGTCAGGTCATGGACATGCACCTCTCCGCCCTTGAGTCAAAAGCAGCAGCCCGCAAGGCTTTCAGCCTTCCGGACAGCATTGAGGACTTCGATGTGAGGAAATATGTATAACCGTCAAAACAAACGACAATGAAAGAAAGGGACTACGGATAAGCCGGGGGATGGACTCACACCACTAT
Organism: Prevotella sp. kh1p2; assembly: GCF_900111525.1. Lineage (NCBI taxonomy): Bacteria > Pseudomonadati > Bacteroidota > Bacteroidia > Bacteroidales > Prevotellaceae > Prevotella > Prevotella sp. kh1p2. The sequence goes on along the minus strand of NZ_FOHY01000004.1, from coordinate 16,000 downwards.
CTCCACTTAAAAAAGTATTCACCGCCGGCAAAGGGTTACAGCAGAAAGTCCCTTCCGGCAAATCCAGACAACAATCAATGCAAGCAAACATGAAAAGAGAAAAACAAGTAAAGTGCCTCATGGCTGCCCTCATGCTCCTTGGGGTAACAGGCGCGTCCGCACAGGGTAACGGCCTGGCTGGTATCAACGAGGCCACCCAAATGGTCAGCAGTTATTTCGATCCCGGCACGAAGCTGATTTATGCCATTGGTGCCGTCGTCGGTCTCATCGGAGGCGTAAAGGTCTATGGGAAATTCTCCTCCGGCGACCCCGATACCTCCAAGACGGCGGCAAGCTGGTTCGGTGCGTGTATCTTCCTCATCGTGGCCGCAACCATTCTGCGTTCCTTCTTCCTCTAATCCGCTACAGTATGGCAGAATATTCAATCAACAAGGGGATTGGATCTTCGGTTGAGTTCAAGGGGCTGAAGGCGCAGTACCTGTTCATCTTTGCCGGCGGGCTTCTCGCGCTCTTCGTCATCTTCGTGATTCTCTATATGGCAGGCACAGACCAACTGGTGTGCATCGCTTTCGGCATCGTGTCGTCCTCCATACTCGTATGGGGAACCTTCACCCTGAACAGCCGCTATGGGGAGCACGGACTCATGAAATTGGGAGCCGCCCGCGGCAGACCCCGCTACCTGCTCAACCGGAAACCCGTTTCCCTGATTATCAAGAACAAGGTAAAGAAGAAAAGAAATGAGGAACATACTTAAAGCCACGACCATAGAGAACAAGCTGCCCCTGCTTGCCGTTGAGCAGGGCTGCATCGTGTCGAAGAATGCCGACCTCACCGTCTGCTTCGAGGTGAGCCTGCCGGAACTCTATACGGTGACGGCACAGGAATACGAGGCACTGCATGCCGCATGGTGCAAGGCAATCAGGGTGCTGCCCGACTACAGCGTCATCCACAAGCAGGACTGGTTCATCAAGGAAAAATACAGTCCCCGGACGGACAAGGCGGACATGAGCTTTCTATCACGGAGTTTCGAGCGGCATTTTGCGGAGCGGCCCTATCTGAACCACACCTGCTACCTCTACCTGACCAAGACGACCAAGGAGAGAAACAGGATGCAGAGCAATTTCTCCACGCTTTGCCGTGGACATATCATCCCGAAGGAACTCAATGCCGAGACCGCCGCGAAATTTTTGGAGGCGACGGAACAGTTCGAGCGTATCATGAACGATTCGGGCTTCATCACCCTCAGGCGGCTTTCCGATGAGGAAATCGTGGGGACTGCCCCAAAGTCCGGCATCATCGAGCGCTACCTCTCACTCATGACAGAGGACGAGGGCTGCCTTCAGGACATCGACCTCTCACCCTCAGAAATGAAGGTCGGCGACAACCGTCTCTGCCTGCATACGCTCTCCCATGCGGAGGACATGCCACAGCGCGTGATGACGGACATCCGCTATGAGCGCCTGTCGACCGACCGCTCCGACTGCCGTCTGAGCTTTGCCTCACCCGTAGGGTTGCTGCTTTCGTGCAACCACATCTACAACCAGTACATCTTTCTTGACAACAGCGAGGAAAACCTCCGGAAGTTCGAGAAGACCTCCCGCAACATGCAGTCGCTCTCACGGTACAGCCGGAGCAATGCCATCAACAGCGAATGGATAGAGCAATACCTCAATGAGGCCCACTCCTTCGGGCTTACCTCCGTGAGGGCGCACTGCAACGTAATGGCGTGGAGCGACGACAGGGAGGAACTGCGCAGGATTAAGAATGACGTGGGAAGCCAGCTGGCGTCTATGGGCTGTATGCCCCGCCATAACACGGTGGACTGTCCGACCCTGTTCTGGGCAGCCATGCCCGGCAACGGCGCGGACTTTCCCGCTGAGGAAAGTTTCTATACCTTCACCGAGCAGGCGGTGTGCCTTTTCACGGAAGAGACCAACTACCGCAGTTCCCCGTCGCCCTTCGGCATAAAGATGGTGGACAGGCTCACGGGCAAGCCCCTGCACCTTGACATCTCCGACCTGCCGATGAAGCAAGGCATCATCACCAACCGCAACAAGTTCGTACTGGGGCCTTCGGGCAGCGGCAAGTCCTTCTTCATGAACCACCTCGTCAGGCAGTATTACGAGCAGGGCACGCACATAGTCCTCGTGGACACGGGAAACTCCTATCAGGGACTCTGTGAGATGATACGCCGCAAGACGGGAGGCAGGGACGGCATCTACTACACCTACACGGAAGAGCATCCCATCTCGTTCAATCCTTTCTATACCGACGATTATGTATTTGACGTGGAGAAGAAGGACAGCATCAAGACCCTGCTGCTCACGCTGTGGAAAAGCGAGTCGCAGGAAATCACCAAGACGGAATCCGGAGAACTCGGAAGCGCGGTGAATGCCTATGTCGGGCTGATCCGCTCGGACAGGAGCATCACTCCCTGCTTCGACACCTTCTATGAATACATGCGTGACGTGTACCGCAGGGAACTTGAAGAACGGGACATCAAGGTCGGTAAGGAGGATTTCAACATCGACAATTTCCTCACGACGCTCCGCCAGTATTACAGGGGCGGCCGCTATGACTTCCTGCTGAACTCCCGTGAGAACATAGACCTGCTGTCAAAGCGTTTCATCGTCTTCGAGATTGATGCCGTGAAAGAGAACAGGGAACTGTTCCCTGTCGTGACCATCATCATCATGGAGGCGTTCATCAACAAGATGCGCCGCCTGAAAGGGGTGAGAAAGCAGCTCATCGTGGAAGAGGCATGGAAAGCCCTCTCCTCGGCCAACATGGCGGAATACCTCCGCTACATGTACAAGACCGTGAGAAAGTATTTCGGGGAGGCCATCGTCGTGACACAGGAGGTGGACGACATCATCTCCTCCCCCGTAGTGAAGGAGTCCATCATCAACAACTCCGACTGCAAGATCCTGCTTGACCAGCGCAAGTACATGAACAAGTTCGACCAGATTCAGTCGCTCCTGGGACTGACGGACAAGGAGAAGTCGCAAATATTGTCCATCAATATGGCCAACCACCCCGGAAGGCTCTACAAGGAGGTGTGGATAGGCCTCGGCGGAACGCAGAGTGCCGTCTATGCCACGGAGGTGAGTCCTGAGGAATACTTCGCCTATACGACGGAAGAGACCGAGAAGGTGGAAGTCCGCGCGATGGCGGAAAGGTATGGCGGAGACATGGAGAAAGCCATCAGGGTGCTGGCCGAAGAAAAGAGAAGCAACCATTAAACTTACAACAAACAATCATCAAATGAAAGAAACGACAATGACAGAAAAGAGAATGAAAGCAAGGACAATCATCCTTACGGTCTTGTGCCTGCTGATGTCCGCAGGCAGGGCGAGCGCGCAGTGGACGGTCATAGACCCGTCCAACATCGCACAAAGCATCATCAACACCACCAAGAACGTGGCCCAGACCACGACGACGGCGCAGAACATGGTGAAGAATTTTCAGGAAACGGTCAAGATTTACGAGCAGGGAAAGAAATACTACGATGCCCTGAAATCCGTGAACAACCTTATCAAGGATGCCCGCAAGGTGCAGCAGACCATCCTGATGGTGGGCGACATCAGCGACATCTACGTGGGGAGTTACAGGAAGATGCTCCACGACGACCATTTCACCGTGGAGGAACTCACCGCCATCGCATTCGGCTATGCCAGACTGCTCGAAGAAAGCAATGATGTGCTCAAGGAACTCAAGAACGTGGTGAACATCACCACGCTCTCCATGACGGACAAGGAACGCATGGACGTGGTGGACAGGTGCTACACGAGGATGAAGCGTTACCGCAACCTTGTGAGCTACTACACGAACAAGAACATTTCCGTTTCCTATCTCCGGGCAAGGAAGAAGAACGACCTTGACCGTGTGATGGCCCTCTATGGAAGCAGGAACGAAAGATACTGGTAGCCTATGGACTTCGAGAATCTTCATCAGGTGCTGCGGTCGCTCTATGACGAGATGATGCCGCTCTGCGCGGACATGGCAGGCGTTGCCAAGGGCATCGCCGGGCTGGGGGCACTTTTCTATGTGGCTTACCGTGTATGGCAGGCGCTTGCCCGTGCCGAGCCCATCGACGTGTTTCCCATGCTCCGCCCCTTCGCCGTCGGCCTGTGCATCATGTTCTTTCCCTCCATCGTGCTGGGCACGCTCAACAGCGTGATGAGTCCTATCGTCAGGGGAACGAACGGCATGTTGCAGGAACAGACCTTCGACATGAACAAGTACAGGGAGCAGAAGGACAAACTGGAATATGAGGCGATGATGCGCAATCCAGAAACCGCCTATCTCGTGAGCAACGAGGAATTCGACAGACAGCTCGAAGAACTGGGCTTCTCACCCGAAGACCTCGTGACGATGACGGGCATGTATGTAGAGCGCGGGGCCTACCACATGGAAAAGAAGATCAGGGACTTCTTCAGGAGCATCCTTGAACTGATGTTCGAGGCCTCCGCCCTCATCATCGATACTCTCCGCACCTTCTTCCTCGTCGTGCTGGCGATACTCGGACCGGTAGCCTTTGCCATTTCCGTATGGGATGGTTTCCAGTCCACCCTTACGCAGTGGATATGTCGGTATGTACAGGTCTATCTGTGGCTGCCCGTCTCAGACCTGTTCAGCACCATCCTCGCGAGGATACAGATACTGATGCTCCAGAATGACATCTCCGAGTTCCAGAACAACCCGAACTTCTCCATAGAGGCAAGCAACGGGGTGTACATCGTCTTCCTTATCATCGGCATCGTGGGATACTTTACCATCCCCACCGTGGCGGGATGGATCATACAGGCCGGAGGCATGGGAAGCTACAACCGCAGCATCAACAACATCGCGGGGACAGCCGGCAAGCGCGTATCGGGTGTTGCAGGAGCGGCGGCAGGGAACATCGCCGGACGCGCGGGACATCTTGTCAAGGCTGCTGGGTCGAAAGTCATGGGTGCGGCAGGAAACCTGCTGAAACGTTGAACATAAAACTACAATGAACAAATGGAATTCAAGTCTTTGAAGAATATTGAGTCGTCATTCAGGCAGATACGCCTGTTCGGCATCATCTTCGTCCTTCTCTGCGCGGCAATCGTAGGCTACTCCCTCTGGAGTTCCTACGACTTCGCGGAGAAGCAGCGTGAGAAGATTTATGTCCTCGACGGTGGCAAGTCCCTGATGCTTGCCCTGTCGCAGGACCTCTCCCAGAACCGCCCTGCCGAGGCACGGGAACACGTCAGGCGCTTTCACGAGCTGTTCTTCACGCTCTCTCCGGAAAAGAGCGCCATTGAGAACAACATCAGGCGTGCCCTGCTTCTGGCGGACAAGAGCGCATACGACTATTACACGGACTTTGCCGAGAAAGGATACTATAACCGCATCATTGCCGGCAACATCAACCAGACACTGAAAGTGGACAGCGTGGTGTGCGACTTTGACAAATATCCCTACGATGTGAGGACATACGGCAGGCAGCTCATCATCAGGACGAGCAACATCACGGAAAGAAGCCTCGTCACGCAGTGCCGTCTGCTCAATGCCGCACGGTCGGATGACAACCCTAACGGATTTACCATCGAGGGGTTCAACATCCTTGAAAACAAGGACATACAGACCGTCAAGAGATAAGGAGGGCTTATGAAGAAGAAGGAAATCAGCAAAAAGATGTGGCGCGGCTTCTGGAAGGCATACGACCTGAGGAAGAAAGCCATTAAAGCGGTAAAGGCCTGCCATGACAGCCTTTCCATGAAGGCAAGGAGGAATATCATACTGGCCATGCTCGCGTTATTCGCCCTCCTTGCACTCTATACGGCGGGCAAGTCTCTTTATAACCTGCTCCATTACACGGAGAGGGAGCAGTTAAGAATCGAACACATGGAGAGGCTGGAAATCATCGATTCCTCTCCAAGGAAAACAACCATCAAACAATCCAAGAACTATGACAGAACAGAAAATGCAGGCAGACCGGCCTGAAAAGGAGAAGCTGCCGTTTACCGAAGCGCAAAGGCAGAAACGGATGAAGATGATAGCCTATCCGCTGATGGGCCTGCTCTTCATCGGGTCCATGTGGCTGATCTTTGCGCCCTCTTCCAAGGACAGGGAAAAGGAAGGCAAGGGGTTCAACACCGAGATGCCGACGGCTGACGGCACGGACATCATTGCCGACAAGAAGAAAGCCTACGAGAAGGCAGAGGACGAACAGAAACAGAGACGGCGGGAGGATGCCCTCCATGACCTCGGCGCGCTCTTCGGAGACAACGCGGGGAAGGTGGATGGCACGCCGGACGACTTCACTCCCGCACGGGAAGGAGGCAGTACGGCATCCCCCGTTTCAGACCGAAGGGCAGGACACGGGACTGTCCGTTCATCCATGATAGCCTATGAGGACATCAATGCCACTTTGGGCAACTTCTATGAACGGTCCGGGCAGGATGCGGAAAAGGAAGAACTCAAAGGCAGGGTCAGTGAACTGGAGGAAAGGCTGAAGGCCGAGCGAGACCGCAAGTCCTCGACCGAGGAACAGGTGGCACTGATGGAGAAGTCCTACCAGCTGGCAGCCAGATACATGGGACACGGTGGGAACGGACAGACACCTCCTGCCGTTGCCCCGGAGCCTTCAACGGTGGAGGAATCCAAGAAAGGAAAAACTGTTTCTGCCGTGCGGCAGGTAGCCCATCAGGTCGTCTCTGCACTCGGACAGCCCGTATCTGACGAGGAGTTTATCCAGCAGCATTCATCCGACCGCAACTACGGCTTCCATACGGCCGTGGGCACAAAGCCTCTTACGGACAAGAACACCATAGCGGCATCTGTCTATGGCGACCAGAGCGTGACGGACGGACAGACCGTCAGACTCCGGCTGCTTGAACCGATGGCGGTCGGGGACAGGATTATCCCAAAGAACTCGGTCGTCGTGGGTACAGCCAGAATACAGGGAGAGCGGCTTGCTGTCCAGATAACCTCCCTTGAATACAGGGGCATGGTCATCCCGACGGAGCTTGCCGTCTATGACACGGACGGACAGGCAGGGATTTTCATTCCCGGCTCTATGGAACAGAATGCGGCAAGGGAAATCGCGGCCAATATGGGCGGCTCGCTCGGAAGCAGCATCAACATCTCGACCAATGCGGGGGCACAGCTTGCATCAGATATGGGGAAAGGCATCATACAGGGAACGAGCCAGTATATTGCCAAGAAGATGCGTACCGTCAGGGTGCATCTGAAGGCCGGCTACCGTGTCATGCTCTATCAGAAGCCGCAATAGGTACAGGAAAGGAAACAATCATCACTTTATCCAACAAATTAAAATCACAGCAAGATGAAAATGAAACAAATGGCAATGGCGCTGGCCCTCCTTCTGGGGGCAGCCGGCGTGGAAGCGCAAGTGCCGGAAAAGGAAAACGGCAATGTGAGGATGGCAAGGGAAATCCCCTTTGACCGCATGATACCGCCACACGAGCTGGAAGTGTCCTATGAGAAGACCGTCCACCTGCTTTTCCCTTCGGAAGTGAGATATGTCGATCTGGGCTCTCCCAACATCATCGCGGGAAAAGCCGAGGACGCGGGGAACGTCATCCGGGTGAAGGCAGCGGTGAGGAACTATAAGGGAGAGACGAACATGTCCGTCATTACCGAGGACGGGGCTTTCTACTCGTTCAATGTCCGCTACGCGGAAGAGCCGCTCATGACGAACATCGAGATGAAGGACTTCATCCATGACGGGGAGGCGGTAAACCGCCCGAACAATGCCCGGCAGGTCTATCTGAGAGAGCTCGGCAGCGAGAGCCCGTTACTGGTACGCCTGATCATGAAGTCCATCTGGAAAGAGAACAGGAGGCTCGTGAAGCATATCGGGAGCAGGCGTTTCGGCGTGCAGTTCCGTCTCAAGGGCATCTACGCCCACAACGGGCTTCTCTATTTCCATACGGAAATCAGGAACATGGGAAGCATCCCCTTTGACATTGACTACATCACATGGAAAATCGTGGACAGGAAAGTGGCCAGGCGCACGGCCGTGCAGGAGCAGGTGGTACTTCCCCTGCGGGCACAGAACAACGTGACGAGTATCGCTAGATATTCCAGCGAGAGAACGGTCTTTGCGATGCAGAAGTTCACCATTCCTGACGACAAGCACCTCGTGGTGGAACTCTGCGAGAAGAACGGGGGAAGGCACCAGACCTTCACTATAGAGAACGAAGACCTTGTCCGTGCGTGCAATATTGAGGAACTGACCATCAAATAGCAGGAAGATGACAAAGTTATTTCCTATTCTTACCGTCCTGTTCTGCCTCACGACAGGGCAGGCAGACGCGCAGAGATGTCTTCCCGGGATGAAAGCCCTTGAAGTCCGTGCCGACATGGCTGACGGTTTCTATCATGGAAAGGGAGGCGACAAGGCCGGATATGCCTTCGGCGCGGCGCTTTCCACCTATGCCAAAAGTGGAAGCAAGTGGACCTTCGGAGCTGACTACCTGCAAGTGCATCATCCCTATAAGGCGACACACCTGCCCATAGCGCAGGTAACGGCAGAAGGAGGCTATTACCGCCTGTTCCTGTCTGATGACAGGAAGAATGTGTTCTTCTACATCGGCTGTTCCGCATTGGGCGGCTATGAAACCGTGAACTGGGGCAGGAAACTCCTTTCCGACGGTGCGACCATCCTTGACAGGGACGCTTTCGTGTACGGCGGCGCATTGACATTGCAGGCTGAGGTCTATCTCTCAGACCGCATCGCCCTTACGGCAAGCCTAAGGGAGCGTTCCCTGTGGGGAGGACACACGGGACATTTCCATACGCAATACGGTGTCGGACTGAAAATCATGCTGGACTGATGGACGCGCGGCAGATGAGAGAGATTCCCATTGCGGACTTCCTGAACGCAATGGGGATTCATCCGGCCAGACAGAGAGGGAACGCCCTGTGGTATTCCGCTCCGTACCGAACGGAACGGACACCTTCGTTCAAGGTCGATACCACCAAGAATGTCTGGTTCGATTTTGGGACGGGAAAAGGCGGCGACATCTTCGACTTGGCAGGAGAGTTTATCGGAAGCGGTGATTTCCTCCTGCGGGCGGCTTTCATCGCAAAGAGCGGAACGTGTCCGCTACCCATAATGGAACGTCCACAAAGAAATGAAGAGAAAGAACCCGTCTTCGAGGATATTTGGGTACGCCCATTGCAGGACAGCAAATTGCTGGGGTATCTGAGGGAGCGCGGCATTTTTGCCGATATTGCCATAACCAACTGCGAGGAGGTCCGATACCGGGTACATGGCAAGCGGTACTACGCCATCGGGTTCCGTAACAAGGCAGGAGGATGGGAGCTTCGTAACCGCTTCTTCAAGGGCTGCATACCACCCAAAGACATATCACTGAGGCGTAACGGCTCGGACGTGTGCGCCGTCTTCGAGGGATTTATGGATTACCTCTCCGCCATGCAACTCGGCATCATTGCTTCGGACTGGCTTGTCCTTAATTCCGTTTCCAATGTGGAGAAGGCACTGAAAGTGCTTGGCGGCTATCGAAGGATAGATTGCTATCTCGACAATGATGATGCGGGACATAGGACATTGGAAAGGCTGAGGGAAGATTTCGGGGAGAAGGTCTTTGACCGTTCCTCCCTGTATGCCGGTCACAAGGATTTGAATGACTACCTGCTCTCACAAAAGCAGGACTGAATGTATAACGATAAAATGTAACAAACGATGAAAATAAAAATATTAAATACGATTTGGGTAATGGGAGTGCTTACCCTCGCCATGTTTTGCCTATCTGCTTGTGATCACGAGCTGGATATTCAGCAGGCGTACCCGTTCACGGTAGAGACAATGCCCGTCCCCAAGAAAATAGCAAAGGGGCAGACGGTCGAGATACGGTGCGAACTCAAAAGGGAAGGACACTACGAGGACACAGGCTATACCATCCGCTACTTCCAGTACGAAGGTAAGGGTATGCTGAGAATGGATGACGGGACGGTGTTCAAGCCCAACGACCGTTATCCGCTGACCAAGGAAGTTTTCCGACTGTACTTTACTTCCGCTTCTGCCGAAGCTCATAACTTCATCGTGGTCATAGAGGGAACGGACGGCAATTCCTGCCAACTGGTCTTTGACTTCAACCATGACGGGGAGGACCGGAAGGACGATGCAGGGAATAAAGGGGAAGGATGATGTGGAGAAAGACTTTGACCAGATGGCTGTGCGTGTATGCATTCATTGCCGTACTCCTGCCGGCTGAAGCGCAGAAGACGGCATGGGAGAGGCTTTCAAGGTTTGACAAGGCTGTCCTCTGCGTCAAGTATTTTGAAGGGTGGCACGGCCGCCACTATCCCTATATAGGGTATGGGCACAGGCTGCTGCGTGGAGAAAGGCTGTCTCCCAATATCTCGGAAAAGCAGGCGGACTCCCTGCTGCGTTCCGACCTTCTCGGTCGGTACGCCCTTTTCCGCCGATACGGGAAGGATGCCCTGCTGCTGACCGTTCTCTCATACAATGTGGGAACGGGAACGCTGCTCGGATATGGCAGACATCCCAAAAGCAAACTCATCAGAAAACTTGAGCGGGGAGACAGGAATATCTATCGTGAGTTTATCGTGTTCTGCCGTTATAAAGGACAAGTCCTCAAAAGTCTTGTCAAACGACGAAAGATAGAGTTTGCCCTGTTTTATATCCCCTGATTCTCAAATTACGCCTCTTGCGACATTTTTATGTTTCGCAAGGGGCGTTTTCTTGCCAATTTATTCATCTTTCTCGTTATGAATGAGTAACTTTGCTAAATAAATTATTATTTGAATGTATGTGTCGAAAATCAATACATGAGATATTTATTGAAAAAATGAAATTTTTAGTAGAGAACTTCCTTTTGTACTGAAATAGAGAAGGGATTAAAACAAGAAAGAATATTTACTATAGTAAGAGAAATAAGTATTTCAAGTTCCGCAAAGAGAGATTGTGTTTCTATTCTTGCTGGGTAAAACAGAGTTTAATGAAGCTGTGTCAAGTCAGCTGCGGAATATAAAAGACGACAATAAAGATAATATGGCTATATATAAAGAAGGGAAATTGGCAGGAATTGTTGGATACAAACAATTGTACCCAAATGGAGAAATGTATCCTCTCGAAAAACTCCTTGCTGGATTACCGCGTATTTGGGCTATCAGGTTAGTATCGAATATGCAGAATAAGTTGGTTGGTAAACTTTTCTATAATCCTGATTTTAGAGATGAGAAAACAACTCAGATTGATGTGCCGAGATTCTTTTTTGGTCCCAATAATTTAGACCAGTTACTTGATGTAATCCATAGGTATAAAGCCTATTTCACACGGGAGACAGACAGAAAGCAACAACCGATGGAATATGCGACAGGTAGCGAGACACCGCTTCTTTTGCTGAAATACATTATGGCGATGCAGGAAAGTGATGGCTCTGATAACATTGCGCAACTAGAGAAAAATCTGTATACAGCATTTTTGATAGCCAATGAAATTACCTTCAACAGAAATCAAGGTGAACCACCATACAAGCAAGAGGATGATTTGGAACTGTTTATAGCCAGTCTTTTGATGTCAAGGTATGCGTATAATGACTTTATAAATCGGGAATCAGATATTAAAGAATTGGTGAGGAATCAGAATGTCCGAACTGTCAAGTTCTTCAATTTTGTGTCCCAGCACCCTCAACTCAAAGACTTATATGATGAATTTCTAAAAGTATACGGTCTTACATCATGGGAATATTATTTGAGAACATATTGGAGCATTTTGGCTTTAGCCAGAGATAAAACCGGTGTTATCAACTTTGAACGACTTAGGGATGAGGACGAACTATTATCAGAGCAGATTGTGAGTAAAGATTCCATTGACATTCATGAAGTCATCTCCTTAGAAGATAATGTGGACTATCAAACTTTTAGAGAGAAACCATTTATTAAGATAGTACCTCACGAATATGCTGTCATAGATGTTTCATTTATGATTTATAGGATGTTTGATGGGCTATATTTCATATTCAATGATTTGTGGAAATGTAAGCACCCTGATAATATGCAGGGGTTTAATACGATTTTTACAACAGAGTTTTCGGAAAAGACTATATTAGCAAATTGCCTGAAAGAAGTAACTAACACACATGGATGGTTTTCGCTTGCTGACGACGAATGTAGGAATATAGTTCCCGAGAAGAAGTTGAGTTCTCCTCCAGATTTTTATATTCGAGACGGAAAGAATGTTATACTGTTTGAATGTAAGGATGTCAAAATACCCAAAGAGGTCAAGGCAGAAGGAACCATTCAGCTACTCTTGAATGAAGTTGACAAAGACTTTGTAGGCTATCTGGATACTAAGAAAAACAAATGGCGTTATAAGGGTGTAGGACAGCTTGTTAGGAATGCTAAAAGGATTTTGGAAGGAGAATTTGCTTGGGATAAGAACATAGATAAAGATAGCAGAATATTCATGGTTCTGGTATTAGCTGATGCAAGACAGGTAGACGCAGGGTGGAAAAACTATTTAGATAGAAAGATGCGTGAAGAGTGCATTCGTCAGAAAATAGATTACAATAGAATATGCCCACTGATATTAACGGATTTGGGAACTCTTACTCTTTATAAAGGCAACTTTAAGAAATACGGATTCCTACAATACTTTATCAGCTACTATAAAAAAACAACTTTTAATCCCTCGACAATTCGTATTGGTGATATGATGACAAATATTATAAATCAGACTATGTCGTTCAGTAGGTATATGAATGGTGAAAAACGGTTGGACGGCGAAGACTTGAGAACAGATGTATTGAGCGCAATAACCAAACAACCTAAACAGCTAGGAAACCACTCTTATGTCACAAAGACGGTGGAATACGCAGATTTGTTTGATGACAATGCTACAGAATCGGTGTCGTACCTCAATGGCATCAACAAACGGTGGTTGATTGAAGGTGTTGTTCATATGATAAGTGTAGATGGTTTTGATAGTTTCTCAATGAATGCAGAGCATGGGCTACTGGTTATGTTTCAAGATTATCGGGGGAAGCCTGAAGTCAAACGACTTTTCCATCGATTAAAAGCACAAGAAGAAAAATATAAAAATGCTTGGCTGACTTTGGTTAATCATCATGCACTTTTTAGTCTTCTGACAAAAATACTGATGTTACCCAATGAAAGAGAAGGTATAGGTGAGAGTTTTGAGGCATACGAAGCATTGCTGAAAGCCATTTTGGCAGAGAACAATATGGAGATGCAACGTGAAAAGGAAATCTTGGCAAAGATAGGTGGTGATACGGATATTCGGAATGCAAAGATTATTATGCAACAGGATATATTGAATATTGACCAATTTGGAGAAAATAAAAAGGAACTGGAAAAAGCTCAACTCTTTAAGTTTTTGGCATTGAACGAATTTGGGAAAGAATACAAAGAAGTGGGCGATGCCATCAGAAGGGTGGTAAATAAGCATGGATTCCAGAACGAGTTTAGCTATATGTTGTTGGCGCAAATGCCTCTGGCAGTCTACCATGATAAAGAGAATTTTAAGGAAGGACTTTATTATATACGCCAGCAAGATTATGAACAGACAAAATCATTGCAACTATGGAATAAATTTGTAAAATACATTTCAGACAAATGTATTGATATTTGGGATACGGATAAGATGAGTACAATCTTTACTGAGCAGGAATTGCTTGACAATACATGTTTTAGAAAGTACCCCATACTAAAAATGTCAGAAGAGGAATATCTAATAATATCACAGCCGTACTATGCACATTTATTCTTCGATAGTTTTTGGTGGAGTGTGAAAGAAGAATTAAAACAGGTTCATTCAGAGAAAGCCCTTATGAACTTGCTGACAAAAGAGTTTTCAGAGAAAAAACTATTCTATAAGTCAGTTAAAAACATGATAGGTAACAAGCGTATTCAAATCTACAATAATCATTGTTTTGCGGCACAACAATCAGCACCAGATATTGCTATCAAAACACGACATCATTTGTTTATGTTTGAATATAAAGACATAAGGGTTCAGAGAAAAGTTGCAGATGGGGGAGATATGAATCTAATGATGGATTTTATTGATGATCGTCTCAATAAAAAGAAAGGTGAAACTGGTGGAAATAAAGGGTTGCCACAATTGGTAACCAACATGGAGGATTTCTTTACGGGGAAATCCCCTTGGAAAGAGTATTATGGGAGGGGGAAGGTAGTAGTACATCCAATAATTGTTGTTAATAGCCGTTTATTTGGTGTGCGTGGGATTAACTACATAATGCAGCATAAGTTGCGCCAGCGAATACTTGAAAGTGAGATTTTACAAGAGCATATTGATAAAATTGGAGATTTGTTGGTAGTAGATTATGACATGATGATATTAGTTGCATCATATTCGTATAAAGACTTTAGAAATTTCCATAATCTTCTGTATAGTTACCAGACTTATGTGAAAAAAGGACAAGATATAGTAAAACAATGTACTTCCTATCGGTATTTTGTGATGAATAAATGGGAATTGGAAATGACAGAGAAAGATAAAAAAAGGTTTGGACATAATTATAAGAAAGTGATTAAAGCTATGCTTGGAGTAAAAAATATATAAAGTGGATGGGATGATTCAGAGCAGATGGTAGTGTAAATAGAACTGTGTCAAGGTCATTTTCCTTATTATATTAACCTCAGATGAGGAACACGCTTTTTAATCGTGTTTTCCAAATGAGGAGCCTTTCTGGTTGCGAAGTTACATAATTTCAAATCTATCTCCAAATTTTATTGCCAATTGTTGTGAGATGAGTGCCCAGTTCGCAAGGGGCATGGTCCACTTTTCGCTGACATTACGATATGCCAGATAGACCAGTTTCTCCAAGGCTGTATCAGATGGGAATACGCCCTTGTTCTTCGTAACTTTGCGTATCTGGCGGTGGTAGCCTTCGACGGTGTTGGTCGTATATATGAGACGTCGGATTTCCTTGGTGTACTGGAAGAACTCCGCCAAGCGCTCCCAATTGTCACGCCATGACTTGATGACGATAGGATACTGTTCGCCCCATTTGGCTTCAAGGTTGTCAAGTTCCGTTTCCGCAGCCTCTTTGCTGACGGCTCCATAGATACGCTTCAGATCTTTCAGAAACTCCTTCTGGTGCTTGCTGCCAACATACTTGATGGAATTGCGTATCTGATGCACTATACAGAGTTGAACGGCAGTATGTGGGAATACGCTTTGGATAGCATCAGGGAAGCCCTTCAGACCGTCCACACAGCATATCATAATGTCCTCCACGCCACGGTTCTGCAAGTCCGTAAGCACCTCAAGCCAGAAGTTGGCTCCTTCGCTCTTTGCGACGTACATGCCAAGTAACTCTTTATGACCCTCCTTGTTTATGCCCAGAACATTGTAAATGGCACGAGTGACTGCACGACCTGCATCATCCTTGACCTTGTAATGGATGGCGTCAAGCCAGCAGATAGCATATACGGCATCAAGGCTACGCGACTTCCACTCTTTAATCTCAGGCAGAACACGGTCGGTTATCGCACTGATAGTCTCTGCAGACAGTCTGGTGTTAAACTCACGCTCAAAGTAGCGGCTAATCTCACGGGTGCTTGTACCAAAAGCATACATGCCAATAATCTGGTCTGCCATCCCTTCTGCAAGAATCGTCTCACGCTTGCGGACAGTCTGGGGATCAAAGCTGCCATCACGGTCACGGGGAGTCTCAACGGTCACTTCACCATATTGTGTCTGAACTGTCTTGGACATCTTCCCGTTACGCCGATTGCCAGACTCACGGGATTCTACACTCAGGTGAGCATCCATCTCACCTTCAAGAGCTGCATTCAATATACGCTCCAACATCGGTGCCAAAGCACCGTCTTTTCCAAATAAAGGCTTGCCTGTACGTAATTGCTCGGCTGCCAACTTGTAATCTATTTCTTCGTTTGCCATCTTAAAATAAACGTGTTAAACTACTTTTTTATTGGTGCCTGACACAGTTTACTTTACACTCTCGAG
>NZ_FOHY01000005.1:65276-180016 GCF_900111525.1 Prevotella sp. kh1p2 | reverse complement strand
GGATGTTGAACTTCTTCTCGGCCAGGTCTATCATCGTGGAATTGGCCAGGCAGCGGAGTTTCTCCTGGGCCAGTTCCTTCTTCAGGCGCTTGAGTTCTGCTTCATGCGCCTTGCGCTCCTCGAGCAGCTGGGCGCGAAGCTCGTCGAGCGTGGTTGGCAGTTCTTCGTGTTTCATAAGCAAGGAAATTGATGAGTTGTCGGGGTGGCCGTACGCGCGGAGGTATCCGAAGAATGTCGCCACGGGAATGCCGGCATTTGCGGAAAAGGCGCGTATCGACAGGCCACTCGTGAGGTACCGACGTAATAACTCTAATTTTTCGATTTCATTGTACTGTTTCATGACTTTTTACTTCTTTTGGTTGATGTAAACTGTCAACTTATTCAGTACAGGTCAAGGGCTGCGCCGGTGAGGCGGAGAGAGGCGTTGCCGGCCAGAAGATGCGGATTCCGGAGGGTGCGGGCTACTTGAGCGTCACCTTGCTGAAGGTGAGGCCGTCGCCCGTGATGACGAGTCCGCCCTTGGTGCGCAGCAGGGTGAGGCCCTCTTCTGTCAGCGTGTAGGTCTTTGTCATTTCGCCTGCGGCGGGCGTAACGTCAATCTGGTTGTTCGGCATGTTGCCCCAGCCGTCGCCGTAGCGCAGGCTGATGCAGGCCCAGCCGGCCGTGGGGTCGTTGCACGTGAAGTAGAAGGTAAGCGTCTGGCCGGCCGTAGCCTTGGTCCAGTCGTAGCCTCCCCAGGCCAAGTCTTGGTTGCCTGACCAGCCTGCGTTGTTAAAGCTGCCGCTCCAGATGGTCTGCTCCGCCGGCTTGGCTGTTATCTTGCCTACGGTGTACTGCTTGCCGCTGTAATCGACCATGATGAGGTTGTACGTGCCTGCCGGTACCGTTGCAGGTATCTGGAAGGTCATGGAGGTGTTGGTGCGGTTGCTGAACTTGACCACTTTCGTGGTGCCTATGTAAATGGTTTCCACGTTGTTGAAGTTCTTGCCGTTCACGGTTGCGTCGGCTCCTATAATGCCTTCGGCATCTGCGGTGAGAGATGGGTCGGTGGAAGGATTGACGGTGAGGCCTGCTGCTTCAATCTTGTCGCCGTTTGCCAGGTTCAGGGTAACGTCCGAACCTGCGGCCGATGCCGGCACGGTAAGGCCGATGGCGGTTTCGGTTTGGGCCGTGAAGTTCTCGGCAGCAACGGTAGGTGCGCCTTCGCCCGGGAAGGTAACGGAGGCCACGAGGTCCAGGTCGGTACCGCGGAGCAGCACCTGGTTGCCTGCTATGAGCGAAGCGGGAGTGAACGAAGTGACCTTAGGCTTAACGAGCGTGTAGGCTACCGTGACGGTTTTTCCGTTGTTCAGGTTGAGCGTAATGTCGCCTTCCTGTGCCGTGGCGGGTACTTCTGCCGTTATCTTAGTGGCGCCGGAGGTTTTCAGCATCGACGGGTCGCAGTTGGGGAAGGTGATGTCCTTCACCAAGTCAAGGTCCTTGCCGCTGATGGTAAGCGTAGCTCCGTTCTTTACGGGAGCAGGCTCCGCCTTCAGTTCCGTTGGCACTACGGTCTCTATGCTGCCTGCAGGAATCTCGACGCCGGAGTAGGTTACGAGCGTTACCTCGCCGTCGGCAGCCGTTTCGGGCACCGTTAAGGTGAGTGTCTTGCCGTCGGCAGCTTTCTTGAGGTCGGCTTCGGGCACGATGGCTCCGTTGAACCTAACGCTCTCTATCTGGTCGAGCGAGGTGCCGCTGATGGTGAGTGTCTGCCCGGCCTTGGGCTTGGCAGGCGACAGTGCCGTGGCGGTAGGCAGGTTGACGGTGAGCGCCTCGTCGGTTTGTATCTCCGTTGCAGGCGTTCCCATGTCGGTAAGTACGAGCTTGCCCGTCTTGGCGGCCTTGGGTATGGCTACCTCGATGGTGTAGCGGTCGTGGGTGGTAAAGCTCTCTTCCTTCACGGTGTCGTTGTCTGCAAATACCACTCCGTGTATCAGGTTCAGGTAGTCGCCCTTGATGGTAACGGTCTGTCCGACGCTTCCGGTCAGGTTTCCGTCGCTTCCCACGTAGAATTTGCTGAGGGTGATGTCCTCTCGGTAGGTTACGGGTGTAACGCTCTTGATTTCTCCACCCTTGGCAGTCTTGAGGGTGACGATGCCCGGTTCGCATTTCTCTGCGGGCACCTGGATGGTGATTTCGCTCTCTCTGCCAGCCTTGATGACTTCAATCTGGGTGATGGGGTCGGCACCGGGAAGGTGAATCTCGGTTATCTGGTCCAGGTTGGTGCCCAGGAAGTGGAGCGTGCCTCCACGCAGAACGGGGCATGGACCGAATGACTGCAGGGAGATGTCGTTGCCGTACTGGTCGGTGTTCAGGTCGTCATCGTCGCTGCAGCTTGTCAGTGATAGCCCGGTAAGGGCTACCACCAACAGGATGAATAGATTATAGTACTTTTTCATAATGGTGCTTGGTTAAATGCGATTATTCTGTGTAAGGCACGAATCTAATGTTGTCAATCTTGATGATAGGCTGGCACTCCTTGCCCGTTACGCCACCACCGGTGATGAAGATGGTGAGCGATGCAAAGTCGGCTGCCGTGAGTGCAGCTCCCGTGGCCTTGCCTCCGGCCATGCCGTAGGCGAACGCCGAGAGCGGTATGGTTACGGTTTGCCACTGGTCGCCGGTGTCATAAGAGCCGGTAGACTGCCATGGCATGTAGACTGCACGCGGCAGCACGTCGTTGTTGAAGAAGGTGTTGTTGGCTCCTGCCACGGTGTTGCCGTACTGGTCGGTGCCGCCTCCGGAGTTGGTAATCTTGTCGGTTCCGGCGCAGATTATCTGCATGGCACCGGCCTGCCACGGGTTGGTGGTGGGGATGAACATGTCGAACTGGATGGACATGTTGGGGAAGTTGGCGAAGCTCGCCACGTCGTTCAGTCGGGCGCTCACGCCGTCGGTATAGGTAACGGGGTCGGTATAGTCGCCCGGCCAGTACTCGAAGGAGAAGGCGCCGTCGTCCCATCCGCCTTCTGCCGTCATCGTTGCACCCTCGCCAAAGACAACGAAGTTGCCCGTAACGGCCGTTGCGTCGGTGGTAATGGTGCGTGCATGCCAGCCGTGGTTGGTGAGTCCGGTCAAGCCGTCAAAGTCGAATACGATGCCTCTCGACTCCAGGTAGTGGAACTTGGAAGTAGTCTTGCCGTAGATGGAGGTCACGGTAACGGGGCCTTCTTCTACCCCTTCGGGAATGGTGAAGGTGAGAGTAGTCTTGGTGATGGACTTGATGTCGGTTACCGGAACGTTGTTCTCGCCGATGGTAACGGTAAGAGGCACGTTGGGATCGTTGATGAAGTAGTCGCCGCTCAGGATCACTTCGCTGCCTGCCGGTGCGTATTGGTACGACATGCGTGTTACCGTCGGGGCAGGTACAATGACGTGGAAGCTGTACGAAGTGGTGTCTCCGGCCTGGTTAACCATGAAGATTTTGTCGGAAACAGTTTGCGGAATGCCGCCCGGAACGTCTACCAAGAGCGTGTGGTCGGTAATGTAGCTGGTGTTGAGGATGGCCTTCTGGTCGTTGAAGTACATCTCCTTGATGCTGGTCAGGTTATGACCTACGAGGCAGATGGTTTGCTTCATGGAGGCCTCTGTTATCAGTGAGTCGCGTGAGTCGAAGCTACCCACTCGTACATAATTAATAGTAGGCGTGCCGTCGGTAAGCTCGAACTTGTCGGGTTCATCCTCGCAGGAAGTCAGCACGGTGCCCGTGAGGAGCAGCGCCAGGTAGGCCAGCAGGTTGATATGTTTGTTCAGTTTCATAATCGGATGCTTTTGGAATTAGTAAGAATAGGTTTCGCGGATGTCGACATGTACCGGGTCCTTCATCAGGTTGCCGTTGAAGACTACGTCCTGGCTTGGTAACGGCAGCGTGAAGCTGGAGGCCGTCACGTTGGGAGCAGGTGTATCGCTGTCGTAGCGGGTAACTTCGGGGTCTACGGTCCAGGTCTTGTAGCCGCTCTCATACCATGCCTTGTGCGGCACGTCGGGTGAGTACCAGGGGTTGCGGTGCTGGGCCTTGAGTTCTGCTATTACTCCGTTCATGTCGTAGTAGCTGCGGCGCACGAAGTCGTACCAGCGGTCGCCCTCCATAGCAAGCTCCAGGCGGCGCTCTTTCCACACGTCGGTAAAGGAAATGGAGGCCGGTCTTTCGTAAGATGTTACGGCGCGATGGCGCACGGCATAGAAGGCATCAATGGCGCTGGCGTCGGTTGTTGAGCCGTTGTTGCCAATGACTGCTTCGGCGTAAACCAAGTAGATATCCGACAGGCGCAGGATATGCGTGGCCAGACTGCTGGCCATGCGCGCTGCTGATGTGCCCGTTCCGGCCACGTGGTCGTCGTTGTTGCCGTAGAGATGTTTCACCTCATTGGCGCCTGCTCCGGTATACTGGCCTGCGGGGCCGCCTTTGCCGTAGCCGTTGGAGTCAAAGAGGAACTGCGTATAGTTGAAGCCGTTGCGCTTCTGGTCGTCCTGTTTCTTGGTCCAGAAGTATTCGTAGAAGTCGCCCGGAAGCATCATCGTAGCCTTGCGGCGAGAGTCTACGTCGTGCCGGTTGGCAGGATCTTCGATGGCGCTCACGCCAAACGCTTCCTGTAAGTCTACCGACGGACCGGCCCACTGGCCCCAAGTATCGCCGAACTCATCAAAACCAACCATGCCGAGGTCGCTCTGCAGGGTGTTTTGTGATGTCCACTGAGCGCTCACCACCCACTGCCAGGAGATGAGACTCTCCTCGTTTTTGTTGTAGGCAAGGCGGAAGTTGTCGGAGTAGTTGGCCAACAGGTTGCGGCCGGAGTTGTCGATAACGTCCTTGGCATATTGTGCGGCCTTGGCCAGGTCTTCGGTGTCGCGCTGTCCGTTGCCGTTGGCATTCACGCCGCTCTTGGTGAGGTACACCTTTGCCAGCAAGCCTTCGGCACTGTAGTAGTCTATGCGGCCGTTGCCGGGAGTCTTTACATCCTTGAGCAAATCCATGGCTTTCTCCAGCGTGAGCACAATGTATTCGTACACGTCGGCCTTCTGCACCTTGAACGTATTGCCGTAGCTGCCGTCGGCGAGCATGGCAGAATTGTCGTGAACGATGGGCACATCGCCGAACGTACGCACCAGATAGAAGTAGGCCATGGCCTTCCAGACGAGGCATTCGCCCATGGTCTGGTTCTTCACGGCTTCGGAGGCGCCGCCTCCCTTGATGTAGTTATATACGGTGTTGGCGTGACCTATCACGGCCCACAGTGAGTACGACATGTTCACCAGGTCTTCGTCGGTGTTGTTGACGGTGAGCGTCAGGTAGGGACTTGAGCCCCAGGTGTAGTTGCCCGACATCACTTCGCCCACCTTGATGAAGCCGCGCTGGAAGTCGTACCAAGGCGAGTTGTACAGATAGTTGACGCCCTGAATGCACTGCTGGTCGTTCAGATAGAAGTTGCCTGCATTGTAGCTGTCTTCTGCCGGGCGGTCAAGGAAGTCCTCGCAGGAAGTAAGGCTCAGTCCCAGAAAAGCCGTCAGCGCGATATATTTGATAGTTGAAAATTTCATATTCGATAGTATTTTAAAGTTTTAGAACGTCAGATTCAAACCGAACGAATAGGTAGTAGGCGACGGATAGCGGCCGTTGTCCAGTCCATAAACGTTGAGGCTGGCCGTGCTGACACCAATTTCAGGGTCGTAGCCGTCGTACGGCGTGATGGTAAAGAGGTTCTGGATGTTGCAGTACACGCGCAGGTTGTCGATGCCGAAGCGCGAGATGAGCTTCTTCGGGAACGTGTAACCCAGCGATATGTTCTTCATTCTCAGGTAGGTGCCGCTCTCTATGTAGCGGTCGCTTATGCGGTCATTGTCGTTTGCATCGGCAATAGTTGCGCGCGGAAGCGTGGCCGACGGGTTCGATACCCGCACGTTGTCCACGTGGTCGTACCAGTGACTGCCGTCTGCATAGACAACGTTCGGGTCGATGGGTTCCAGTATGGAGCGCCCCAGCACGTCAACCAGCTGGTTGCTCCACAGCGAGTTCATGTGCGTGAGTTTCATCTTCATGTAGTTGAATACCTTGTTGCCAACCGATCCGTTGATGAATATGCTCAGGTCAAAGTTCTTGTAACGGAAGGTGTTTGTCCATCCCCAAGTGAACTTAGGCAGCGGAGAGCCGATGTTGGTGAGGTCGTAATCGTCGATGACACCATCGGGTTTGCCCTCCGGACCACTCAGATCCTTGTACTTCACGTCGCCTACCCACACGGTGTTTGAGCGGTTGAAGACGCCGTCGGCGGGATATTTCACGGGCTTGGGGCTGTTCTGCAGGTCGGCCAGATCCTTGTAAATGCCGTCTGTCTTGTAGCCGTAGAAGCTGTAGAGGCTCTCGCCCACGTTCGACATACTTACCACGTCGCTCCACTGGCCGTAGCCTACGATGGCGGCGTTGGCCGTTCCCGAGAGGGCAACGAGCTTGTTCTTGTTGCGGGTAAACTGCACTTCAGAGTCCCACTGGAACTGACCAATGAGCGGATGCGTAGTAACCGTGATTTCGTAACCGGTGTTACGGATGGTTCCATAGTTGCCCCAAGGTGCTGCGAGGGCTGATGAGGCGTTGCCGGAGGTACCCATGTACGAGGGCAACTGCAGCGGCATGAGCATGTCCTTGGACTCCTTGCGATACCAGTCGATAGTAGCATTGATGCGGTCGTTGAGGAATCCGAGGTCCAGACCTACGTTCCACTGTTCCTGCGACTCCCACTGAATGGCCGTGTTGGGAATGTTTGCGGGGCGATAGCCTGAACCCAAGTTGGAGTTCATGATGCTAATGGTGGTTCCCCACTTGTATCCGCCGATGGAGGAGTTACCTGTCTGTCCCCAGCCCAGGCGCAGTTTGCCGTTGCTGAGCCACTTGCCGGCAAAGTCGCGTACGAACTTCTCCTCCGAGAAGCGCCACGAAGCGGCAAAGGAGTGGAAGCCTGCCCAGCGCTTGTCGGGTCCGAAGTTGGAGCTTCCGTCGTAGCGGTAGGTGTAGGTTCCGTTGTATTTGCCCTTGTAGCCGTAGGTGAGACGGGTGAAGAAAGAAGCCATGGCAGCGCTTCCCCAGCCTGCAGTAATCTGCGGGTCGCCCGATCCCAGCTGCGGATTGTGCACCTCGTCGGAGGGCAGACCGGTGTTGTAGATTGACGTGTTCTCCCATTTGCTCTCCCAGGCCTCCTGTCCTACCATGGCCGTAACGGAGTGGTCGCCGAACTGGTTGGCGTAGGTAATGTAGTTCTTAGCCGACCAGTAGGTGTTCTTCGAGTTGGAGATGCGGCTCTCGTTGCTGGCTCTGGACCATCCGCCCAGGTCAACCATCGGCTCGTAGGTCTCGCCCTTGTTCCATCCCAGGTCGAAGCCGAACTCCGTATGCCATGTAATGTGCTTGATAGGCGACACGTCAAAGTAGATGTTACCGTTGAGTTTCTGGCGGCGCAGCTTGATGTCGTTCAGCAGCGCCAGTGCTATCGGGTTGGGGTTGGAGTAACCCTTGCGCACGATAGTGGAGTAGCCGCCCTCTATGTTGTAGATAGGAATGTCGGGAGCCGTAAGCAGCGAGTAGTTGATAACGCCCTCATCGCTGTCGGCCAGCGTAAGGTAATCGTGCGTATGTGTATAGGCTATGTTCACTCCCATCTTGAGCCACTTCTTCAGTTCGGCGTTTAGATTGGTGCGGAACGAGATACGGTTGAAGGCCGAACCAACGATGGTACCCTCCTGGTCCATGTAACCCACCGAGGTGTAGTACTGCACCTTGTCGCTTCCACCCTGTGCCGAGAGCTGGTGCTGGTGCTGGAAGGCCGTCTGGAAAACGGCATCCTGCCAGTTGGTACCCTTGCCCAGGAGTGACGGGTCGCTGTAGTATTCGCTCGGGTTGGCCACCTGTCCGGTCTCCACAAAGTCGTTGTAGAACTGTGCGTACTCACGTAGGTTCATGATATCCAGGCGCTTTGTCTGGCGGTTCCATGCCATCATGCCGTCGTAGGTGAACTTGGCTTCGCCCGCGCGGCCGTGCTTGGTGGTGATGAGCACAACGCCGTTGGCGCCCTGTGCACCGTAGATGGCGGTGGCGGAGGCGTCTTTCAGAATTTCCATGCTCACGATATCGGCCGGGTTAATGGTCGACAGAGGCGAGATGGTGGACGTGGCACCGTTGCCCAGTGCATCGCCCAGACCGAGCGATGCGCCCGACGAGCCGGAGCTCTGCACGATAACGCCGTCGATAACGTACAGCGGTTCGGCGTTTGCATTGATGGTTGCCTGGCCGCGTACGCGTATAGAGGTAGAGGTACCCGGGGCACCTGAGGTGGATACTGCCGTCACACCGGCCGCGCGACCCTGCAATGACTGGTCGAGCGAGGTGATGATGGAGCCCTTCACATCCTTTTCTCCCAAGGATACGGAGGCGCCGGAGATGTCGCTCTTCTTCATCGTACCGTAGCCTACCACCACCACTTCGTCCAGGCTCTGGTTGTCTTCGGAGAGCGTGACGTCGTACGTGGAGGCTGAGCCCACCTTGATTTCCTTGTTCACGTAGCCTATGTACGAGAACTCGAGCGTGGCGCCCTGCGGCACGTTGAGAGAGTAGTTACCGTCCATGTCGGTAACAGTAGCATTCTGGGTACCCTTCACTCTGACCGTAGCACCTATAATCGGGCCTTGGTTATCAGATACAGTACCCGTCACTTTCTTGGTTTGTTGCACTGCTGCCGGCAAGTTTCGCTCGCCAGCTGCATAGAGTTGCGGAGAGTAGCTCAACAAGGTGAGCGTGCACAATCCCGCAAGCAACGTAACTTTACAGCATTTTGGACTCATAGAATTTATTTTGGTTTTTATATTAGGTACGTTTATTCCTCAGTTTGATATTAGTAAGTCTGTAGCTTTTCCGGCTCTCCGTTTCACCTTATTATATATAAGGCAGACAGCGGCATCACGCCGCCGGAGGTCGCGATGGTTCTTGTTTGATAAGCTCCTTTAACGCTTCTTTTGGGTTAGTAATACATTTTGATGCAAAGATATAAAAAATGATAATAAACTGTTTGCACTTTTTTGATAAAGAGTAGTATTATTTTGCCAATTGTGGATTTGTGATAATTTACGCCTGCTTGTTGTACTTTCTTGCTTGATAGGAGTCTACCTTCGTCCCTCCTAAAGAGAGGGATGAGGGTTGAGGACGACCGCGGGCGCTGCGAGAAGGGAAAAACGGCAAGTCTTTTACCGACCTGCAGCTCCGTGTGTGATGACTGATGTAAGGCTTTGAGCTACAATAACTTCCGCATGATTATGTGCTTTTGAAAAGGTGGAGCTATCCTTCAAGCCTCTTGAAGGATAGCTCCAAGCCCCTTGAACGATACCTTCGGCGCGCTTGAAGCATAGCTTCGGCAAACCTGCAGGCAAGCAGGCCGGCCCACGGCAGGGCGAAACGGTCAGAACGCACGTAAACAGAGGCCGGCCGTAACGCGGCCCTATATATAATAAGGTGTAATCATTCGCCCCGCTCCCGTTCCCAATCTTCACTCCTCCCTTTGGGAGGGACGGGGATGGGTCCTTTCTTTTCTCACCCCTCCCTTTGTGAGGAGAGGGGGTAGGCTCCCCAAGGGGAGGGGGTAGGCTTTTATGAATTACGGAGCACTTTTTCCCCTCACACTCTTCGTGAGGGTAGGGGCAGGCTCCCTTGTTTTCCCATAAAGTGTTGTTTTTGAATAAAAAAGTATTAGTTGTTTAGGATATTTTACCCTATCTTTGCATTGTCCTAATGACTATACTTGACAAATTAGAATGGAAAACGAGCGCTCGTTTGCCTTTTTGTGACCCTCAAACACACGGGCACGGCGGGCAGAGCAGCGACGAAAACCAACAATCTATGACAAAGCGTAAACTACTCTTCATGCTGCTTGCGCTGCTGTTTGTGCTCCCTGCAGGGGCGCAGATACGCGGCAATAACATCGTGGTGGCCGTGCAGCCCGACCATGCCGACTGGAACTACGAGGCGGGGCAGACGGCCCGCTTCAGGGTCAGCGTGCTCAAATCGGGCACCCTGATGCCCGGCGTAAAGGTTGACTACGAGGCCGGCCCCGTGATGTATCCCGACTTGAAGCGGCAGGGCGTAACCCTGAACGACGGCACCCTGGAGCTTACCGGCACGATGAACAAGCCCGGCTTCTACCGCCTCAAGGTAACGGCCCGTGTGGGCGGCAAGCGCTACGAGGGCCTCTGCACGGCCGCCTTCTCGCCCCAGCGCATCGTGCCCGCCACCCGCTGTCCGGCCGATTTCGACGAGTTCTGGCGCAAGGCACTCTCCGACGCCCGCACAAACGACCTCGACCCCACGCGCCGATTGCTGCCCGAGCGCTGTACCAAGGACATGAACGTGTACGAGGTGAGCTTTGTCAACAACCGCCCGGGCAGCCGTATGTACGGCATCCTGAGCGTTCCTGTGGCCGCGGGTCGCTATCCCGCCCTGCTTCGGGTACCCGGAGCAGGCGTGCGACCCTATGCAGGCGACACCTATACGGCGCCGGGCAAGGCCATCGTACTGGAGATAGGCATCCACGGCATACCCGTAACGATGGAGCAGCGGGTGTACGACAACCTGCTGGAGGGTGCCCTCAACGGCTACTGGGAAACCAATCTCGACGACCCCAACCGCAACTATTACAAGCGCGTGGTTACCGGCGCAGTGCGCGCAGTGGACTATATAGCCACGCTGCCCCAGTGGAACGGCACCACGCTCGGCGTGACCGGAGCCAGCCAGGGCGGGTTCCTCTCGCTGGCCGTGGCGGCACTCGACAGCCGCGTAACCTTTCTGGCAGCCGTTCATGACGCCATGTGCGACTACGAACAGGAACTGAACGGCGTGGCCGGTGGCTGGCCCCACTACTTCTATCAGCAAGCTGACGTTGACCCCAAGCGGGTAGAAGGCGCCCGCTACTACGACGGGGTGAACTTCGCCCGGCGCATCACTGTGCCGGCGTGGTTCTCCTTCGGCTATAACGACGAGGTGGTTCCGCCCGTCTCCTCTTACGGAGTTTATAATATATTCAAGGGCCGGAAGACCCTCAGTGTGTATCAGATGACCGGACACTACTGGTACCAGGAGCAGTGGGACGAGTGGCAGGACTGGTTGCGTAACGAATTGGGAGTGAAATGAAAAAACTGTTTTTACTGGCTGCAGCCATCGTAACGATTGTAGATATGAATGCAACGACCAACGGGAAGAAGCCCGTTTACAAAGACCCCAAGGCCCCGGTGGAGGCCCGCGTGAGCGACCTCTTGGGGCGAATGACGCTGGAGGAGAAAGTGGGACAGATGAACCAGCTGGTGGGCATCGAGCACTTTAAGCAGAACTCGGCCGCCATGACGGCCGCCGAACTGGCCACCAACACCGCCAACGCCTTTTATCCGGGCGTCACGGTGGCCGACATGGAGGCGTGGACCCGCCAGGGGCTGGTGTCCTCGTTCCTGCATGTGCTCACGCTGGAAGAGGCCAACTACCTGCAGAAACTCAACATGCAGAGCCGCCTGCAGATACCGCTGCTCATCGGCATCGACGCCATCCACGGCAATGCCAAGTGCCGCGACAACACCGTTTACCCAACAAACATAGGCCTGGCCAGCTCATTCGACGTGGAGATGGCCTACAAGATAGCCCGCCAGACGGCACGGGAGATGCGGGCCATGAACATGCACTGGACCTTTAACCCCAACGTAGAGGTGGCCCGCGACGGCCGCTGGGGGCGCTGCGGCGAGACCTTCGGCGAGGACCCTTACCTGGTTTCGCTCCTGGGAGAGGCCACCACGCGCGGCTATCAGGGCAATCTGGACGGCACGGACGATGTGCTGGCCTGCGTCAAACACTTCGTGGGCGGCTCCTACAGCATCAATGGAACCAACGGAGCGCCGTGCGACGTGTCGGAAAGAACGCTGCGCGAGGTGTTCTTCCCGCCCTTCGAGGCCTCGGTGAAGGCCGGCGGGGCGAGCGTGATGATGTCGCACAACGAGCTCAACGGCATTCCCTGCCACACCAACAAGTGGCTCATGGACGGCGTGCTGCGCGGCGAATGGGGCTTCAAGGGCTTCGTGGTGAGCGACTGGATGGACATAGAGCACTGCGTGGACCAGCACCACACGGCCCGCGATAACAAGGAGGCGTTCAGGCAGAGCATCCTGGCAGGCATGGACATGCACATGCACGGGCCCGAATGGATGGACGCCGTGGTGGCTCTGGTCAAGGAGGGAAAGATATCCGAGCAGCGCATCGACGAGAGCGTGCGCCGTATCCTGGCGGTCAAGTTCCGCCTGGGGCTCTTCGAACATCCCTACAGCGACGCCAAGACACGCGACAAGGTAATCAACAGCCCCGAGCATAAGGCAACGGCACTGGAGGCTGCCCGCAACAGCATCGTGCTGCTGAAGAACGACGGTGGGCTGCTGCCGCTCGACAAGAGTAAATATAAAAAGGTGCTGGTAACGGGCATCAACGCCAACGACCAGAACATCATGGGCGACTGGAGCGAGCTGCAGTCCGACGACAAGGTGTGGACGGTGCTCCGCGGACTGCGTGAGGCGGCGCCGGAAACCGACTTCAGCTTCGTTGACCAGGGCTGGGACCCGCGCAACATGAGCCAGGCCAAGGTGGACGAGGCCGTGGAAGCCGCCCGCAACAGCGACCTGAACATTGTTTGCTGCGGCGAGTACATGATGCGTTTCCGCTGGAACGACCGCACCAGTGGCGAGGATACGGACCGCGACAATCTGGATTTGGTGGGCCTGCAGGAGCAGCTCATCCGCCGCATCTGCGAGACCGGGAAGCCCGTGGTGCTGGTTATCATCAGCGGCAGGCCGCTGAGCGTGAACTATGCTGCAGCCCATGTAACGGCCATTCTCAACGCCTGGGAGGCGGGACAGTTCGGCGGCAGGGCCATTGCCGAGATACTCTACGGGCAGGTGAACCCGTCGGCAAAGCTGGCCATGACGATGCCGCGCTCGGCCGGACAAATCAGCACGTGGTACAACCACAAGGCTTCGGCCTTCTTCCATCCCGTGGTCTGCGGCACGTCAGAGCCGCTCTATCCCTTCGGCTACGGCCTCTCGTACACCACCTACAAGTATGCAGGGCTGCAACTCTCGGCCGGCCGCATGGCTGCCGACGGCAGCGTGAAGGCTCAGGTTACCGTAACCAACACGGGTAACCGCGACGGCGTGGAGATTGTGCAGCTGTATGTGCACGACTGCGTGTCGTCGGTGGCACGGCCGGTGAAGGAGCTCAAGGACTTCCGCCGCGTGGAGCTGAAGGCCGGGGAGACCAAGACGGTGGAATTTACCGTCAGCGCCGACAAGCTGGCTTACTACGACATCGACATGAAAAAGATTGTGGAACCGGGCGACTTCGAGATTCTCGTGGGCCCCAGCAGCCGCGACAACGACCTGCAGAAGGCTGTACTGACGGTTGAATAAGATATGAAGAAATTTGCTTTAATAGGTTTTTTGATGTTATCTTCATTAGGTATCACGGCGGGAAGTGACACGCCCGCCGGGCAGCTTGTGGCCCGATTGCAGGCCATCTGCCGCCAAGGTATCATGATTGGTCATCAGGATGACCCCGTCTACGAACGCTCTTGGAAGTGGGATAGGGGCCGCAGCGATGTCAAGGACATCTGCGGCAGCTATCCCGCTGTCATGGGTTTCGAGCTCGGAGCACTGGAACTGGGCGAGGCGAAGAATCTTTTCGTGAACGATATCAAGAATATAAAATAAGCATAACTATGACTGATTTTGAAGAGAAACTGCAGCAGCTGCGTGCCCGTCACGAGCAGTTGCTGACCCGCAAGAACGAGCCCGAGCAGTGGGGTAACGGCATCTATACGCGTTACCGCCATCCCATACTCACGGCGGAGCACACTCCGCTGGAGTGGCGTTACGACTTCAACGAGCACGATAACCCCTACCTGATGCAGCGCATCATGATGAATGCCACCATGAACAGCGGTGCCATGAAGTGGAAAGGCAAGTATCTGCTCGTGGTCAGGGTGGAGGGAGCCGACCGCAAGAGCTTCTTCGCCGTGGCAGAGAGCCCTAACGGCATTGATAACTTCCGTTTCTGGCCCGAGCCCATCACCATGCCAGATGACGTGGTACCGGCTACCAACATCTACGACATGCGCCTCACGGCTCACGAGGACGGCTGGATTTACGGCGTGTTCTGTGCCGAACGCCATGACGACAGCCGTCCCGGCGACCTCAGTGCGGCCACGGCTACGGCCGGCATAGCCCGCACCAAGGACCTTGTACACTGGGACCGGCTGCCTGACCTGAAGTCGAAGAGCCAGCAGCGTAACGTCGTTCTGCATCCCGAATTCGTCAACGGAAAGTACGCTTTCTATACTCGGCCGCAGGACGGGTTTATCGATGCCGGCTCCGGAGGCGGCATCGGCTGGGCTTTGGTGGACGACATCACCCACGCCGAGATTACCGACGAGCGCATCATCAACCGCCGCCACTACCACACCATCATGGAAGTAAAGAACGGCGAAGGCCCTCATCCCATCAAGACTCCGCAGGGATGGCTGCACCTGGCACATGGTGTGAGAGGCTGTGCGAGCGGCTTGCGCTACGTTCTCTATATGTACATGACGGCTCTCGACGACCCTGCGCGCGTCACGGCGCAGCCCGGCGGCTACTTCCTCGTGCCGCAGGAAGGGGAATATATCGGCGATGTAATGAACGTGGTGTTCTCCAGCGGCTGGATTGCTGACCCCGACGGCCGTGTGTTCATCTACTACGCATCGTCCGATACCCGCATGCACGTGGCCACGTCTACCGTCGACCGCCTCGTTGATTACTGCCAGCACACGCCGCAGGACGGCTTTACGACCTCGGCAAGTGTGGAAACCATCAAGCAACTTATCCACAAGAACAATGGCTGCAAGTAAACTTTCGGAGAAGATAGGCTATGGTTTCGGCGACATGGCGTCCTCCATGTTCTGGAAGATATTTTCCTACTATCTGCCCATCTTCTATAGTGACATCTTCGGATTGTCGCTCGGCGCCACCGCCACTCTGATGCTCGTAACCCGAATATGGGACACAGTATCGGACCCGATGATGGGCATCATCGCCGACCGTACGCAAACTCGCTGGGGCAAGTACCGTCCTTATCTGCTGTGGTTTGCGGCACCCTTTGCGCTGTGCGGCATCCTGCTGTTCACTACACCCGATATGGGAGAAACCGGAAAGCTGGTTTGGGCCTATGTGAGTTATATCCTCATGATGACCGTCTACACGGGAATCAACGTGCCCTACGGCTCCATGCTCGGCGTAATGACTAACGACTCGGACGAAAAAACCGTGTTTTCCAGCTTCCGTATGTTCTTTGCCTACGCCGGCTCCTTTATCGCCCTGTTCTCTTGGGAACCGCTTTGCAAGCTCTTTGCCAATGCCGGCAGCTCGGTGCAGGATGCCTGGCAGGGTGCCATGATAGTGATAGCTGTGTTCTGCTTCCTGCTGTTCCTGGCTTGCTTCCGCATGACGAAAGAGCATGTGAAGGTGCAGGCAACGTCGCTGGGGTCCGACCTCTCGTCGCTTGTTCGCAACGCCCCGTGGTGGCTGCTCACCGTAGCAGCCCTCTGTACCAATCTCTTCAATACGGTGAGAGGTGCTACCGTGGCTTACTACTTCAAGTATTACATCGGAGAGCAGGCACATATCGACCTCGGCTTCGCGAGCTTCCTGTTCTTTGCGGGACTGTTTTTAGGCGTGGGCGAGGTGTGCAACATGATTGGCGTTGTGGCCGCCGTGCCCATCAGCCGCAGGCTCGGCAAGCGCACAACCTTCGCTCTTACCGGCGTGGCACTGGCCGTATTGAGCTCCATCTTCTTCTATGTGCCCTGCACCAACGGCGGCTTCATCGTCATGTTGTTGCTGCAGATACTCATCTCCATCTGCACGGGCATCGTCTCGCCGTTGGTTTGGAGCATGTATGCCGACGTGGCCGACTACGCTACGGCCAAAGATGGATCCTCTTCAACAGGGCTCATCTTCTCCTCCGGTTCCATGGCTCAGAAGTTCGGCGGCGCCATTGCAGGCAGCGCGGTGCTGTGGATATTCGCAGCATTCGGGCTGGTTCCGAATGCCGTGCAGCAAACTGACAGCGCCATTCTGGGCATGAAACTCACCATGAGTTGGATACCCGCAGGCGTCGCCTTGCTAATGGTGGGCATCATGATGGTGTACCCGCTCACCAAAACCAGGATGCAGGAGATAAGCAACCGACTGAAAGATATCCGAAAAACTGAAGCATGACAGCAGACCTGAAGAACGAGATGCGCGACCTGGTGGAGCGCAACATCCTGCCCTACTGGATGGAGCGGGCGGTAGACCGTGAGCGTGGAGGCTTCTACGGACGCATCGACGGCCACGACCGTGTGCACCCCGAAGCCCCCAAGGGAGCCGTACTCAACGCCCGCATCCTGTGGACTTTCTCCGCTGCCTACCGCGTACTGGGCCGCAGAGCGTATCTGGAAACG
The DNA here is from genome assembly GCF_900111525.1 of Prevotella sp. kh1p2. Lineage (NCBI taxonomy): Bacteria > Pseudomonadati > Bacteroidota > Bacteroidia > Bacteroidales > Prevotellaceae > Prevotella > Prevotella sp. kh1p2. Next base: position 163,442 of record NZ_FOHY01000005.1, on the reverse strand, counting down.
GCCGAAAGGGCCAAGCGCTACGTTATCGACCACTTCATCGACCCCGTTCACGGCGGCGTCTACTGGTCGGTAGACTGCGAGGGACGGCCGCTGGACGATAAGAAGCAGACCTACGCCATAGGCTTTGCCATCTACGGGTTGAGTGAGTTTGCCCGCGCCACGGGCGACGATGAGGCGCTGGATGCAGCCGTGGCGCTGTACCATGACATAGAGCGGCACGCCTTCGACAGCCGCAACAACGGCTACGTTGAGGCCCTGACGCGCCACTGGCAGCCCATAGCAGACATGCGGCTAAGCGATAAGGACGAGAACGGCAGCCGCACCATGAACACCCATCTGCACATCATTGAGCCCTATACCAACCTCTACCGCGTGTGGCCCGAGCCCGAGCTGGAACGCAGTCTGCGGAACCTGCTCGGCATCTTTACCGGCAGGCTGCTCAATCCCCATACCTCTCACCTGGACCTCTTCTTTGATGATGCGTGGCAGGGACGGCGCAACGTGCAGAGCTTCGGCCACGACATAGAGGCCAGCTGGCTGCTGCACGAAACGGCGCTCGTGTTGGGCGATGCGGAAACCGTGGCCCGGATGGAGCCCGTGATACGGCGGATAGCCGCGGCGGCCGACGAAGGTCTGCAGCCCGACGGCTCCATGCTGTACGAACGGTGGACCGATACAGGCCGCACGGACACCCAGCGCCAGTGGTGGGTGATGTGCGAAACCGTAATCGGTCACGTCAATCTCTACCAATACTTCCACGACGAAGAGGCGTTGCAGACGGCCCTGCGTTGCTGGAACTACGTGAAGGAACACCTTGTAGACTGGCATAACGGCGAGTGGCACTGGGGCTGCGACGAAGCCGGAAACGTGAACCTCGCCGACGACAAGGCCGGTTTCTGGAAGTGTCCTTATCATAACAGCAGAATGTGTTTTGAACTGATAGAGCGTGGATTCTAAAAAAAATAATGTATATTTGCAATCGTCTAAGGACAAACAAGCACTTAAACGAATTGCCATGAACGAGAATCATGTACTCCACGAGATTACTCCGCTGATGGAGAAGGACGCCCTCTACATCGCCGACCGCCACAAGAAGGAGTTCTCCTATCCCATCCACAACCACGAAGTCTACGAACTCAACTTCGTGCAGCATGCTGCCGGCGTGCGCCGGATTGTGGGCGACAGCTCCGAAGTGATAGGCGACTACGACCTGGTGCTCATCACCAGCCCCGACCTGGAGCACGTGTGGGAGCAGAACGAATGCCGAAGCGACGACATACGCGAGATTACCGTGCAGTTCAAATTCGGCATGGAGGACGACAGCTTCTTCGACAAGACGCCCTTCTTCAACATCCACCACATGATGAAAGAGGCCCGCAAGGGGCTCGCCTTTCCGCTGGAAGCCATCATGAAGGTGTACAGCGAGCTCGACAGGCTCAGCCTGTTGCAGGATCGCTTCGAGGCACTGATGAGCTTCCTGCGCATACTCAACAGCCTGGCCAACAGCACAGGAGCACGCACCCTGGCCACCAGCAGCTACGCCAAGGTGAACATCGAGGACGACAGCCGCCGCGTGCTGAGGGTTAAAAACTACATCAACGAGAACTACATGTACGAGATAAAGCTCAAGACACTGGCCGAACTGGCCAACATGAGCGAGAGTGCTTTCAGCCGTTTCTTTAAGCTCCACACCGGTCGCACGTTAAGTGACTACATCATCGACATACGCATGGGCTACGCCACCCGCATGCTGATAGACACTACCGACAGCGTTTCGGAGATTTGCTTCAACTGCGGCTACAACAATCTGAGCAACTTCAACCGCATCTTCAAGCGCAAGAAGGGCTGCTCGCCCACCGAGTTCAGGGACAGTTACAAGAAGATTAGGATTATTGTGTAACCTCCCCCCAGCCCCCTCCGAAGGAGGGGGAGCTTTGCTCCTTACTGCTTCCTTTTCTGCTGCTGCGTGAGGTTAAAGACAGAGTAACAAAGTGTTTTTTGCGCTGCCTGCTTGGCTTAAAGACAGAGTAACAGAGTAATTATTCTGCTGCTGCGTGTTTCTTGCTGCTTAGTTCCTCTTGTATAAAGACAGAGTAACAGAGTGTTTTTTCTGTTGCTGTGGGCTTGTTTATAGATAAGAATAGGTGAGAGAAGATAAGGAAGAATACAAACAGGTATCCTCCCCTTGGAAAGGGGAGGCGGAGGAGGGGATGACCAGAAGGCAGCTTATGGCAAAGAAAGAGGATAAATCATCCCCTCCTAACCTCCCCTTTCTAAGGGGAGGATACAGGTTTGCTTTGTTGCTGGGCGGCAACTGCTTGTTGTTACTGATAATCAAGCCCGCCGGCAGCTTTAAAACTACTCTGTTATTTTGTCTCAAAACCACCGCAGCAGCAGAATAATTACTCTGTTACTCTGTCTTAAATCCACAACAGCAGCAGAATAATAACTCTGTTACTTTGTCTCAAAGCCACAACAGCAGCAGAATAATTACTCTGTTACTCTGTCTCAAAGCCACAACAGCAACAGAATTATTACTCTGTTACTCTGTCTTCACACCCCGTAGTCAGCAAAACAAATGCTTTGTTACTTTGTCTTCAAACCGCGGGGATAATCCGCGGAAAAATAAGCTTACTTGCCGCAGAGCGCGCGGATTTCGGCATCCAAGTCCTTGATTTGGGCGTCGCGCTTGTAGAGCGTGTTCTGCTTGTCTATCAGGAAGAACGTCGGCACACCCTGCACATTGTACGTGGCGGCCGTGCTTCCGTCGGCGTCGCGTACGCTAATCCAGGGCAGTGCAGCCGTCTGCGTCTTCCAGAAATGCTCGTCCGGGTCGAGCGAAACCTGGTAGATTTCAAGTCCCAGGGCGTGGTATTTGTCGTATAGACTGCGCAAAGTCATGATGCGCTTGGTGCTGCCTTCGGAGGCAAAGACGTGGAAGTCGAGCAGCACAACCCGTCCCTTGAGGTCGGTCAGGTTGCGGGTGCGGCCCTTGTTGTCGGCCAGCGAGATGTTGATAATGCCCGTCTCGTTCACCTTACTGGCCTCTATGACCTGCTTGGCCTGTGCGTTTTTGATGATGCGCACGTCCTTCATGCCCTCAATGGCGATGTTGTGCAGGTTCTTTCCACGCTCGGCCTTGGGGTAGAAGGTGTCCCAGCTCGTGGCCACAGCAGCAAAAACCTTCACGTCGTCCTCGCTGGAGCGGGGGTTGAAGATAAGGTTCTGGGCGCCGCCGAGGGCGAACGTCTGGAACAGAGCAAAGTAGGCGTAGGCCTTCATGGGCTCTTTGAAGATGTAGTTTCGCTTTACGTTGTCCTTGTAGCTGGCGAGCAGCGCCTCGACGGCCGTCTGCACGCTGTCTGCACCCATGTTGGGATTGTTCACAACGGCATTGATGCGGTTCTGCAGGTCAATCTGCATGAGGGCCAGCTCCTTTATCTTCGAGCAGTTCTCCGACCCGCTCACCTCGTACTGTGACGACATGTTGGGGTAGGAGGCCTTTACGTTAACGGCCTCGGTAGAGTCGATTGAAACGTTGATAATCTGCCCGGCGATGCGCAGGCGATAGAATTCGGGCGCGTCGGGAGTGGCCTCGGAGAACGAGAACTCACCGTTTTCGCCCAGTTTAACAGAGTCTACGACCTGCGGACCGTTAAGGCTCATGTTCTCAAAATACAAGGTCGAGTCCTTGGCGTCGCTGATGGTACCGCTCACCTGGAACTTCTTGTTGTTGCAGGAAGTAATGGCCAACGAGGCCAGGGCAATGATGGCTGCCGCAAAGAGTTTTGATATTCTCATTTTAGTTGATTTTTCTACTCAGATTGCAAAGTTAGTTATTTTAAATGATAATTGGCAAATACGGGTTTGATTTTTTACCGCCACGGTGCGCTATTGCCGTTTTTCGGAGTGCTGCAGATGGTTTTTCATGAGGCGTGAACGGTGCTCCGGAGGCGCCTGATGGGTGCAGTCACGGCAGCGTCCTGCAGGGGTAGTTTTACTGAAGATGCCTTTCAACCTCCCCGGAGGTGATGTTCAAGCGCCCTGAACATGCCCTTCGGCGGCCTTGAATGACACCTTTTCCGCTCTCCCCTTGTAAAGGGCGTTCCGCGGCAGCGTACAAGTTAGCCTGCCGCTTGCTGTTTTCTTGTTTTTAAAGACAGCGTAACAGAGTGTATTTTTGGCTGCAGTAGACCTTTCCGTTTGTAGGAATAAGTGAGAGGATGATAGCGAAAAGTCAAACTGGTATCCTCCCCTTGGAAAGGGGAGGCGGAGGAGGGGATGACCTGATGGCAGCTATTGGCAAAGAAAGTGGATAAATCATCCCCTCCTAACCTCCCCTTTCTAAGGGGAGGAAAAGCCTACCCCGGCCCTCCCAAAGGGAGGGAGACTTTGTCGTATGGATTGAATTGGAACAAAAATACCAGCCTTTCCTCTTATCCACTTCTTATCTATCGCGCCGCTCCATCCCTTTGGGAGGGCTGGGGTAGGTTCCCCTTACAGCCTCGCGAGCTGTGCTCCGGCAAACACGGCGAGCAGACCCAGAAACACGCTGGCTGCCGTGTAGAGGGCTGCGAGCAGGGCCTGGTCGGAACGGAAGAGGGTGAGCCCCTCGTTACAAAAGGTGGAGAAGGTGGTGAACCCGCCGCAGAAGCCCACGGTGAGCAGCAGCTTCAGGTCGGCATTGAGCATGAGGCCGCGGTCGGCCCAGCCGTAAATGAGGCCGATGAGCAGGCATCCGGCCACGTTAATCGTCATGGTTCCCAGGGGCAGCTGGGTAAGCACGCTGCCCACGATGAGCCTGGAGAGCACGAACCGAAGCACCGACCCGGCGGCTCCACCCACGGCTACCAATATCATGTTGCGTATCATACGGGGTGCAAAGGTAATCATAAAAAACGAAAATTATTTCGCTTTCATTCGTTTATTCATAATAAAATAGGTATCTTTGCGCCATATTTTTTTAGATGTAAGACAAAACAATAAAGTTTTAAAGATTTAGATGAACGTAATTACAAAAACAGTTCAATTGCCTGATGGAAGAACCATCACGATTGAAACCGGGAAAGTTGCAAAGCAAGCCGATGGCGCTGCGGTTCTCCGCATGGGCAACACAGTGCTCCTGGCAACCGTTTGTGCAGCCAAAGATGCAGTTCCGGGAACAGATTTCATGCCTTTGCAAGTAGATTATCGCGAGCAGTACAGCGCCGCAGGACGTTTCCCCGGCGGCTTTACCAAGCGCGAAGGCAAGGCTAACGACGACGAGATACTCACGTCGAGGCTGGTGGATCGCGTGCTCCGTCCGCTCTTCCCATCTAACTACCATGCAGAAGTTTATGTACAGGTGATGCTCCTTTCGGCCGATGGTGTTGACCAGCCGGATGCGCTCGCAGGCTTTGCAGCATCCGCAGCCATGGCTTGTTCAGATATTCCTTTTGAGTACCCAATCTCCGAAGTGCGCGTTGCACGCATCGGCGGACAGTATGTTATCAACCCGACCTTCCAACAGATGGAGGCTGCCGACATGGACCTGATGGTTGGAGCCACCAAGGACAACATCATGATGGTAGAGGGCGAGATGAAAGAAGTATCGGAGCAGGACCTCATTGGTGCCCTCAAGGCCGCTGCAGAGGCAATTAAGCCGATGTGCGAGCTGCAGGAAGAGCTCTCGAAAGAGCTGGGCACCGACGTGAAGCGTACCTACGAACACGAAATTAACGACGAGCAGCTGCGCGAACAGATTAAGACAGAGCTCTACCAGCCTGTTTACGACGTGAACAAGCAGGCCCTGGAGAAGCATGCACGCCAGGATGCGTTCGACAAGATACTGGCCGACTTCCTCGAAAAGTACGATGCCGGGCACGCTGACCTTACGCCCGACGAGCTCGAGGAGAAGCATGCAGAGGCCACACGTTACTACGACGACGTGATGCGCGACGCCATGCGCCGCTGCATTCTCGATGAAGGCATCCGCCTCGACGGCCGTAAGACCACCGACATCCGCCCCATCTGGTGCGAGGTTTCGCCGCTGCCCATGCCTCACGGAAGCGCTATCTTCCAGCGCGGTGAGACCATGTCGCTCTCTACCTGCACGCTGGGCACCAAGCTCGACGAGAAACTCGTGGACGATGTTCTGCTCAAGGGCTACCAGCGCTTCTTGCTTCACTACAACTTCCCCCCGTTCTCTACCGGCGAAGCCAAGGCCCAACGAGGCGTAGGCCGGCGTGAGATTGGCCACGGACACCTGGCATGGCGCGGCCTGAAAGACCAGATACCGGCCGACTTCCCCTATACCATCCGCCTGGTAAGCCAGATATTGGAGTCCAACGGATCATCGTCCATGGCCACCGTCTGCGCAGGTACACTGGCGCTGATGGATGCCGGCGTGCCGATGAAGAAGCCCGTATCGGGTATCGCCATGGGCCTGATTAAGAACCCGGGCGAAGACAAATACGCCATTCTCTCCGACATTCTGGGCGATGAGGATCACCTGGGAGACATGGACTTCAAGACAACCGGAACCAAAGATGGCCTCACCGCAACGCAGATGGACATCAAGTGTGACGGCTTGAGCTTCGAGATCTTGGAGAAAGCTCTTATGCAGGCAAAGGCCGGCCGCGAGCATATACTGGGCAAGATGATGGAGACCATCTCCGAACCTCGTGCCGAACTGAAGCCGCAGGTGCCCCGCATCGTGGCCTTCGACATACCCAAGGAGTTCATCGGAGCCGTGATTGGCCCGGGCGGAAAGATTATACAGCAGATGCAGGAAGACACCGGCGCCACCATTACCATCGACGAGAGCGACGGTCAGGGGCATGTTCAGGTGTCGGCGCCCAACAAGGAGAGCATCGACGCTGCTATCGCTAAGATTAAGTCAATCGTTGCAGTACCCGAGGTGGGTGAGGTCTATGAGGGAACCGTTCGCTCCATCATGCCTTACGGTTGCTTTGTAGAGATACTGCCGGGCAAGGACGGTTTGCTCCATATATCAGAGATCGACTGGAAGCGACTCGAAACAGTAGAGGACGCGGGAATACACGAAGGCGACAAGATACAGGTCAAGTTGCTGGAGATAGACCCCAAGACAGGCAAGTACAAGCTGTCTCACCGGGCGCTGCTCCCTAAACCCGAGGGCTACGTTGAGCGTGAGCGCCGTCCGCGCCCCGAACGTGGAGCCGACCGCAGGCCACGCCGCGAGGGCGAACGCCGTGACGACCATCGCCGCGATGAGCGTCCGCGCCGCTTCGAACATCATGACCGCAGCGAGCAGAGCGGTGGCGATGAGTACCATGACCCCATGGCACCACGGGAGCCGAGAGGCTTCACCGATGAGCTCGACCATAACATCGACATCGATTAATCATCGACAGTAGGACAGCAAATAATAAGCCCCTGCATCCGCGAAGGATGCAGGGGCTTTGCTTTTAGCTGATGTTCAGCGTGCTGGGATGTCGCCGTCAGCGGCGGAACTCCATTGCAACCGACTGGCTGATGCCTGCCGGCAACGTCACCGTTACGGTGTTCCCGCTCCGGCGGGTCTTCAGAGTACGGCCCGTGGAGAGCAGCTTCACGCTCCCCTTTGGCAGGTTCTTGCTCCACGAGATGGTGGCAGGAGCCGTCTCGCCCTCCTTTACCATGTAGATTGCATAGAGCTTTCGGCCGTCTTTACTGGCCGTAAACCAGGTGTTGCCATCCTGGTACACGGGCGTTGTAGTGGTGTTGTAGATGGCGCTTCCGTTAGCTTTGAGCCAACGGCCGATGGCCTGCAGTCGGCTTACTGCTTCGGGTTGGATGAGTCCCTCGGGTGTAGGACCCACGCCGAGCACCAGGTTTCCGCCTTTTGCCACAACCTCTATGAGCGTGTTAATGACCTTCTCCGGGCTCTTCCAGGTAGGATGCTGCACCCATCCCCAGTCGTTGCTGAGCGGTATGCAGCTCTCCCACGGGAAGTTGAGCTGCTGCTCCGGGACGGTGCGTTCCGGCGTCTGGTAGTTCTCGTAGGGGCCGTGGATGGTGCGGTCGACCATGATCAGGCCCGGCTGATGCCTCCTCGCCATCTGTGCGATGTGTGGCATGTCGATGTCCTGGTTGTTCTCCTTGCACACCCAACCACCGTCCAGCCACAGTATGTCGACACTTCCGTAGCGCGAGAGTATCTCCTCCATCTGGTTGTAAGTGTACTGCTTGAAGCGTTCCCAGCGCCAAGGCCACTTCTTGATGTCGTAGTTCACGTTGCGTCCACGCTTGGTTGGATAAACGTCCCACCAGTAGTCTTGGCTGTGCCAGTCGGGCTTCGAGAAGTATTCTCCTATCATGAAGCCCTTGCCACGGAAAGCCTCAAGCACGTACTTCAGCACATCCCGCCGGGCGTTATCCCTGAAGGCGTGGTGCGCGATGGAGTAATCGGTGTACTTGCTGTCGAACATACAGAAGCCGTCATGGTGCTTTGTGGTGAATATCATGTACTTCATGCCGGCCTGGCTCATCACGTCCGCCCACTGCCGGGGGTCGAACTTGATGGGATTGAACTTGTCGGCCAGCCCCCAGTACCAATCCTTGTACTGCCTGTAAGACATCGTCGTGTCGCGCGTAACCCAGTCTTCGTCGCAGATGGCCCACGACTCCACCATTCCCGGAACGGCGTAGACACCCCAGTGAAAGAGCACTCCGAACTTCTGGTCCTGCCATTTCCTGAGTTTCTCAACTACCTGTTTGTCGGTCGGCCATTCGTAGGTTTTCGACCGTTCGTACACATCGCCCTGCGCGTTTGCCGTGAGCAGCGCCGCGGCAGCAAGGCATGTAAGCATTAATTTCTTCATGATTTGATGGTTATAGCTATTCTGCCGTAAAATTACAAAAAATAGTTGAAACAGCCGGTGGCAGCGACCTGAAAAGCTGCTTGTTTCTTGGCAATGTGGAGTTTATTACTTACTTTTGCATGAAATGTTCAATCTGTCAACTTCACATACATGAAACGAATAACCATTCTGTTTACATTTTTAAGTCTGATGGCAACCCATGCCGTTGCCAAAAACGTGCTGCCGTACAAGGATTCCACTCTTCCGGTCGAGGCGAGGGTGAGCGATTTGCTCTCCCGAATGACTCTGGAGGAGAAAGTAGGGCAGCTCCGGTGCACCCTGGCATGGAACTATTACACCATCCGCGGCAACCGGGTAGAGCCTTCGGAGCAGTTTAAGAAAGACCTGCAGGAGGGCAACATCGGCATGCTTTGGGCCACTTACCGGGCCGACCCGTGGACACAGAAGTCGCTCGCCAACGGCCTCAATCCCGAGCTGGCTGCCAAGGCAGGCAATGCCTTGCAGCAATACGTCATCAAGCACACCCGCCTCGGCATCCCTCTCTTTCTGGCCGAAGAGGCTCCCCACGGCCACATGGCCATCGGAACGACCGTGTTTCCCACCGGTCTTGGCATGGCCGCAACCTTCTCACCCCAGCTGGCAGAGGCCATGGGGCGCGTCATCGGCCGCGAGATACGCCTGCAGGGAGCCCACATAAGCTATGGTCCGGTGCTCGATTTGTCGCGCGATCCGCGTTGGTCTCGTGTGGAGGAAAGCATGGGAGAAGACCCTGTACTCACGGCCGAGATAGGCTCCGGCATCGTCCGGGGCTTGGGAGCAGGCGACCTGAGCAAGCCCTACAGCACCATTGCCACGCTGAAGCACTTCATTGCCTACGGCACTACGGAGGGCGGACAGAACGGCAACCAGTCCATTGTTGGGCAGCGCGACCTGCTGCAGAACTTCCTGCCGCCGTTCCGTAAGGCCATCGGCGCCGGCGCCCTGTCGGTCATGACGTCCTACAACTCGCTCGACGGCATCCCCTCAACGGCCAGCAGCTATCTCTACACCGACATCCTGCGCAACCGCTGGAAGTTCCGTGGCTTCGTTGTGTCCGACCTTTACAGCATCGACGGCATCTGGGAAACGCACCGCGTGGCGCCCACGTTGCAGGACGCGGCCGTGATGTCGCTGCAGGCCGGAGTTGACGAGGACCTCGGCGGAAAGGCCTATGCGCAGCTGGTGGATGCCGTAAGGCAGGGCAAGGTAAACGAGCAGCTGATAGATACGGCCTGTGCCCGCATCCTGCAGAAGAAGTTCGAGATGGGCCTCTTCGAGCATCCCTACGTCAGCCCGGAGGCAGCCCGCAGCGTGCGCAGCGAGGCCAACAAGGCCGTGGCACTGCAGGCCGCGCAGGCCTCGGTCACGCTGTTGGAGAACAAGAACCACGTGCTTCCGCTCTCCCGTAACGTCAAGGTAGCCGTCATAGGGCCCAATGCCGACAACGTGTACAACATGCTCGGCGACTACACCGCCCCCCAGCAGGACGGCAATGTGAAGACGATATTGGCCGGCATCAGGACCAAGCTGCCCGCTGCCAACGTGGAGTACGTGAAAGGATGCGCCGTTCGCGACACGGCAAACGCCAACATCAGCCAGGCCGTAGCTGCCGCCCGCCGGGCCGATGTGGTGATAGTGGCCGTGGGAGGCTCGTCGGCACGCGACTTCAAGACCAACTACAAGGCTACCGGTGCGGCCGAGGCCGACGTCAAATCGGTAAGTGACATGGACAGCGGCGAGGGCTACGACCGCGCCACCCTCACCCTCCTGGGCCGCCAGCAGCAGCTCCTCGAGGCGCTCAGGCAAACGGGCAAGCCGCTCGTTGTGGTCTACATAGAGGGCCGGCCGCTCGATAAAGCATGGGCATCGGAGCATGCCGACGCCCTGCTTACTGCCTACTATCCCGGCCAGGAGGGCGGACAAGCCATTGCCGACGTGCTCTTCGGCGACTACAACCCCGCCGGGCGCCTGCCCATCTCCGTGCCCCGAAGCGTGGGCCAGCTGCCCGTTTACTACAACAAACGCGTGCCCCGGGCCCACAACTACGTGGAGCAGACGGCCAAGCCGCTCTATGCCTTCGGCTACGGACTAAGCTACACCACCTTCGCTTATTCCAACCTGTCGATAGAGAAGACCGGAGCGCAGCAGGCGCGCGTATCGTTCAGCGTAACCAACACGGGCTGGTGCGACGGCGACGAGGTGCCCCAGCTGTACCTGCACGACGAGGTGGCATCGGTAAGCCAGCCCCTGATGCAGCTCAAGCACTTCGCGCGCGTGCATATAAAGAAAAGAGAAACCAAGCGCATAACCTTCGACCTGACGCCCGAAGACCTCTCGCTTGTTAACCGCGACATGCAGACGGTGGTGGAACCGGGCGACTTCAAGGTCATGGTAGGCAGCTCTTCCGACCGCATCCAGCTAACAGGCACCCTCACCGTGGCCGCCTCCGCTCAGCTTGCCAGCCACTGAAGCAGCGCCAAACCCACCACAGAAGCAGGGCTCTGGCTGATGTTCTTACGGAACAGAGCCAGCGCCTTGCTGATATGACGCTCAACTATCTTGACCGAGATGCCCAGCTGCTGGGCTATTTCCCGGTTCTTCATTCCCTCCGTCCGGCTCATGATGAAGATCTGCCTTGTACGTGGCGAGAGCCTTTCCATGACGTGGTTAATCTGCCGCTGCAGTTCATCATAGAGCAGTTCGGTGTCGGTGGAGTTCAGCATGTCGTAGTTGTACAGCCGCTCCTCGCCCGCAACGTGAGCCAGATGAACTGTCTGGTAGCCGTTTACAATGGCCTGGTGCTTCAGGTAGTTGATGCAGCCGTTGCGCACCATCGTGAAGAGCAGCGCCTGGAGCGACACGTAGGTAAGCGTCTGCCGGCGCTCCCACAGGCGCACGAAGCAGTCCTGCAGAATGTCTTCCGTATCGTCTACATCGGCAACAAAGTGCGAGGCATAGTTTCTGAGGCGGGGATAGAAAGTCTTGAAAACAAATTCATAGGCTTCGGCCTTGCCCTCGCGAACCTCGTCTATCAGCAGTTCATTGTCCGTATAATAGCGCATGTTACCCGGTTAGAGTTTAATCATGCAAATATAATCAATATTCGGTACACCCCCAAAAGTTTGCCTTTCTTTTCATCTAAAAGCATCGTCGCGCCCGTTGGTCAGCTGTTTTGGCAGCGCTGCTGTTACCCTGCTGCTCTGTCTTTCGTCTGTTTCAGACAGAGTAAAGTTATTCTGTTACTGTGTCTTTTGTCTTTTTCAGACAGAGTAACAAAGTAATTTTTTGCAGCTACTGTTATTCTGTTACTCTGTCTTTCGTCTTTTTCAGACAGAGTAAAGTTATTCTGTTACTGTGTCTTTTATCTTTTTCAGACAGAGTAGCAAAGTAGTTTCTCGATAGGAAAGAGGTTTGGCAGAAAGCTGCAAAGCCTGTTCCATTCGCTGCAGATATCATCCCCTCCTCCGCCTCCCCTTCCAAGGGGAGGAACCGTTGGGTATCTATCTGCTTATCAGTAAGGACAAACAGAAGGACTATAGTTGTAAAGTAAACTGGTATCCTCCCCTTGAAAAGGGGAGGCGGAGGAGGGGATGATGCCCCAGCAGCAGGTCTTTTGAAAGTGAACCGGCAAACTGTTGGAAATCAACAGCTTACAAGCAAGGTTGTAAAAGCTGTCATTCAAGGCCCTTGAATGGCACCTTCAAGGTCGTTGAAGGATAGCTTCAGGGAGCTTGAAGCATAGCTCCGGCAAAACCGTCGGGCAGAAGGCAGGCCGCAAGAGAAAAAAACAGCCATGTGGGGGGTGGGTATCGGGACGCCCGGTTGTTATAAGAGTAGACAGTAACCTAAATATGCCAGAAGATATCAAACAATTAGCCGTCAGATATTTCGAGGGAGTCATCACCCGCGACGAGGAAAGCGCGCTGCTTGCTTACGTGGAGCAGAGCGAGGAAAACCGTGCGCGGTTTCGCCAATGTGAGGCGGAGTGGAACGCCCATCAGTCGGTCAGCCTGCCTACCAGGCAGGCGTGGGAACGGCTGCAGGGGCGCCTGATGATGCTGGAAGAGCGCCCGGCTCGTACCGTAAGGCTGTGGCGCCGCGTTGCGGCAGCCGTTGCCGTGGTGCTGTTGCTGGCCGGCACAGCCGCCGTTACGTGGCGGCTGGCAGGCAGCAGGGCCGAGAGCTACTGCACCCTTACGGCCCCCATGGGCAGCAAGTCGCGCCTCGCGCTGCCCGATGGTTCCGTAGTGTGGCTCAACGCCGGCTCTACGCTGCGCTATTCAACCCTCTTCGGCCACAAGAACCGCCGCGTTGAGCTGAGCGGCGAGGGCTACTTTGAGGTGGCAAAGCATAACGGAGCCGAGTTTACCGTGCACACCTCGGGCTACGATGTGGTGGTAAAGGGCACCAAGTTCGACGTCTCCGCCTACAGCGACGACCAGTTCATAACCACCTCGCTCATGGAGGGCAGCGTGCTCATTAACCACGGGCGCGACCACCTGATGATGAAACCCGGCGAGATGGTGACGCTTGACACCGCCACCGGAGAGTTTACCAAGACCGCTGTAACCAGTGACGGCAGGGCCTGGCTGCACAACATGGCCGACTTCGACGACATCACCCTGGCCGACCTGGCCAAAATCCTCTCCCGCCAATACGACGTGCAGATACACATCAAATCGGCCCAGGCAGCTGCTGTAAGGCTCTCAATCTCGCTGCGCAACAAGGAGACCATCGACGAGGTTCTTGATGCCCTGCAGAAGGTAACGGGCACCCGCGTGACGCGGCACGACAAGGATATCTACATCAGTCAGTAGCACCGGCCCCTGCGAAAGCTGCCGGCAAAGCTGACATGAACAGAGATTATACGAACTATCTAACTTAAATTTATTGTAAAACACTATGAAGGAAAAGCAAATGAAATTGCTCAGACTCTTTCTTTTCGCTGCATTGTGTTTCGGCGCTGCAGGCGTTCGGGCCCAGAACGTGACAAAAACGTTCAGGAACGAGACGCTCAGGAACGTGCTGAAGGAAGTGGAACGACAAACAAAGATGTCCGTTATCTACAAGGTAGACGAGGTGAACGCAAACAAGAAAGTTACCGCTACGTTCAGGTCTACGCCTGTTCGCGAGGTGTTGAGTAAGGTTCTGGACGACGGTCTCGACTACGAGATTGACAACCGGATGATTACCATCCACCGCCGCGATGTGCAAACGGCGAGACAGGTTAGGCAGAACGACCGGAACAAAACCGTAAAAGGGCAGGTGCTCGACGAGAAGGGCGAGCCCGTTATCGGCGCCACCATCAAGGTAAAAGGCACCACGCTGGCCACCGTGTCGGATGTAGACGGCAACTTTGCCATCACCGTTCCCGAAGGCAGCAAGCTCACAGTGTCGTACCTGGGTTATGCCGACAAGGAGATTGCGGCCGACCAGAGCAACGTTACTGTCAGCATGTTGCAGGATGAAAAGATGCTTGGAGAGGTTGTGGTAACGGCACTCGGCATACAGAAAGAGGCCAAGGCGCTGTCGTACAACGTACAACAGATAAACAACGACCAGGTTACCGGCGTGAAGGATGCAAGCTTCATGAACGCACTCTCGGGCAAGGTGGCCGGCGTTGAGATAAACTCCAGCTCGTCAGGTATCGGCGGTGGAGTGAAGGTTGTGATGCGTGGTGCCAAGTCAATCAGCAACAATAACAATGCTCTCTACGTAATCGACGGCATTCCCATGCCCTCACTGCAGACGGCGCAGCCATCTGATTATTTCTCTGGTCAGGGCCAGTCGGGCGATGGCGCCTCAATGATTAACCCCGAGGATATAGAGGCTATCTCCGTTCTGAGCGGTGCCGCAGCCTCTGCCCTCTATGGCAGCGAGGCCCAGAACGGCGTCATTATGATTAAGACCCGCCGCGGTCAGGAAGGCCGCACCACGGTAACCTATAGCAACAACACTTCTTTCTTCAGTCCGTTTGTTACGCCCGAGTTTCAGAACACCTATGGTGCTGCAGCAGGCGAGTTCAGCAGCTGGGGCGACAAACTTGGCACTCCAAGCAGTTATGACCCGCTCGACTTCTACCAAACGGGCTACAACGTGGGCAACTCCGTTACCCTTTCAACGGGCACGGAGAAGAACCAGACCTTCGTGTCGCTGGCTTCTACCAATGCCGAGGGCATTGTGCAGAACAACACGCTGGCACGTTACAACTTCGCCATACGCAACAGCACGAGCATGCTGAACGACAAGCTGCACCTTGACTTGAGTGCAATGTACATGAACATACGCGAAAATAACATGGTCTCCGAGGGCCAGTACATGAACCCCATCGTGCCAGTGTACCTGCTCTCGCCCAGCTACAGCCTTGAGACTTACCAGTTGTACGAAATGTACAACGAAAGTAGAAACTTCAAGACCCAGTACTGGCCGTGGGGCAACCAGGGCATCGGCATGCAGAATCCGTACTGGATTACCAACCGCGACAACCTGACCAACCACAAGAACCGCTTCATGGTGAGCGGCGGACTGACCTATGACATCGTTAAGGGACTGTCGTTGGCTGCTCGTGCCAAGATGGATTACACCTCTGCCCGCTATGAGAAAATGTACAGCGCGACCACCGACGGCATCTTTGCTGACAAGTACGGCTACTACGGAAAGGATGATGACACCACCCATCAGCTGTACGGCGACGTGATGTTGAACTTCGATAAGTACTTCGGCGACTTCTCTCTCACGGGCTCGGCCGGTGCCAGCATCCAGGATATCGACTACAAGTTCTTCTCTTTAGGGGGCAACTTGAACTCCGTGCCCAATGAGTTCTCATTCAATAACCTTAACGTGTCGAGCCTCAAACCGGTTGAAACACGGTACCACGACCAGGTGCAGTCGCTCTTTGCCACTGCCCAGGTGGGCTGGCAGAGCAAGCTCTATCTCGACCTGACGGGCCGTATTGACTGGGCTTCGGCACTGGCATGGACCGATGCAAAGTCGGTGGCTTACCCCTCGGTGGGTCTCACCGCCATTCTCACTGACCTCATACCGGGGCTGAAGAACAACGTGCTCTCGTTTCTGAAACTGCGCGGCAGCTACAGCGAAGTAGGTAATGCGCCCAAGCGCTTTGTACCTTACCAGACCTATCCGTTCCAGTCGGGCACGCCCTCAACCACCACTACGTATCCTAACAACGACATCAAACCCGAACGAACCAAGGCTTGGGAAGTGGGAATGGAGTCACACTTCTGGGGCAACAAGGTCAACCTGAACGTTTCGCTCTACAAGACTTCAACCTTTAACCAGCTCTTCAATCCTATGTTACCGAGCACTTCGGGCTACAAGTCCATATATATAAACGGTGGCCGGATAGACAACAAGGGTATTGAGGTGAGCCTCACGCTCAATCAGCCACTTGGTCCGGTCGACTGGTCTTCAACCTTCACCTACTCTCTTAACCGCAATAAGGTAGTCAGGTTGCTCAAACCTACCACGCTGTCAAACGGGCTCACGGTGTCGCAAGACCATCTGGACCTTGTCAGCCTGGGCAATGTGAAGAGCATGATAAAGGAAGGCGGCTCCATGGGGGACTTATATGTAACGGCCCTGAATACTGACTTCCACGGTTTTATTGATGTTGACTTTGTGAACAATACGGTATCAATCGATCACAATGCAGGCCCTTATCACGACGGCTACATTTACGCCGGAAACTCTCAGGCCAAGTATCGCATGGGATGGCGCAATAGCTTCAGCTGGAAAGGTCTGTCGCTCGGCTTCCTCATCAACGCCCGAGTAGGCGGCGTGGGTGTATCCATGACGCAGGCCATGATGGACAACTTCGGCACTTCTAAGGCATCAGCAGATGCGCGCGATGCCGGTGGCGTGTACGTGAATGGCGGCCTGGTACCGGCCGCACAGAAGTGGTTCCAGACCGTTGGTGCAGGCGCCGGTTCTATGTATGTGTACAGTGCAACCAACGTGAGGCTGGCAGAACTCTCGCTGGGTTACGATGTTCCAATCACCCAGTGGGTGCCTTGGATAAAGGGATTGAACCTTGCTTTCACCGGCCGTAACCTGCTGATGTTCTACTGCAAGTCACCTTTCGACCCCGAACTGACGGCCAGCACGGGCACCGGATTTGATGGTATGGACTACTTCATGTTGCCAAGCCTGCGAAACTTAGGCTTCTCTGTACGTGTTAAATTCTAAAAGTAAGAAGATAATGAAAATGAAATCAAGCAATATACGCTCCTTAGGAGGCTTCCTGCTTGCCGGCGGCTTGCTGCTCAGCTCATGTACCGGCGAGTTCGAGAAGTGGAACATCAATCCCGATGAAGCCACGAAGGAAGACATGACACACGACAACCTGAACACCGGCTCCTACTTTTCGCAGATGGAGCGAGGCGTCTTCGTAGTGGGCAAAGACATGGGCGGCGAGTATCAGATTACACAGGCACTGGAGGGAGATCTCTATGCCAGCTATCTTGCTCCTACCATGAAATGGAACAATGACAACCGAAACGACCAGTATGTGCTATACATGCCGTGGTGCAACGCTCCCTTTAACGATGCTTATGAACGAGTGATGCAGCCCTGGCTGGAAATCAGGAAGGTTTCTGAAGATAACTCGCCGGCGCTGGCCATGGCAACAGTCATTAAAGTGCTGGCCATGCAACGCGTCACTGATACATACGGACCAATCCCTTACAGCAAGTTCGGTACGGCCGTGCAGGTTCCCTACGACAGCCAAGAAGAGGTGTACAACCAGATGTTCAAGGAACTGGCAGATGCCATCAACGTGCTCACCGCCTATGCCAATGGTAGCTCCGACAGCTACTTGGCAGACTATGATAACGTCTACTCTGGCAATGTTGTCAAGTGGATAAGGTTGGCCAACACCCTTCGCTTGCGTATGTCCATGCGTATATCTTATGTCAACGAGGACAAAGCCAAGCAGGAAGCACAGGCTGCCATCAACAATACTTACGGCTTAATGCAAACTGCCGATGATGATGCCGTGCTGCACCAGTCAACCAAACTCACATTTATTCATCCGCTCTACGAGATTGGCACCAGCTGGGATGATGAGCATATGAGCGCTACTATGGAGTGTTATCTCAACGGATATGCCGACCCTCGCGTGGCTGCTTATTTCCTTCCGGCCACTGCCACGTCACTTTACAAGGGCATACGCAATGGCAAATCGAACATTCAGAAGAGCCAATACCAGTCTAATACCTCGCGTATGAATTATGGAGCAGGCACAGATATGGAGTGGATGCACGCCGCCGAAGCCTACTTCCTGATGGCAGAAGCCAAGCTGCGGTGGGATATCGGCACGATGACAGCTCGCCAGTATTACGAGCAGGGCATACGAGTATCGTTTGCATCGGCCGGCGTTTCGGGTGCCGACAGTTACCTCTCCAATTCCGAGAGGCTGCCTCTGAGCACCTATGTCGACCCAGCCAGCAACCGGTCTACTGATGTTTCGTCCATGCTCTCCATGCTTCCGGTAGCCTGGGACGATGCTGCCAGCGCTGAAACAAACCTCGAACGTATCGCCATTCAGAAGTGGATAGCCACCTATCCTGATGGTCAGGAAGCCTGGAGCAACATGCGTCGTACGGGCTGGCCGGGCTGGGTTCGCATTGAGACCTACCGTTTCCAGAACGAAGTAAGGGATGGAGAAATGATTAGCCGGCTTAAGTTCCCAACCACTGAATACACCAACAACACCGACAACACGAATGCTGCAGCAAGCCTGCTGAATGGTGCCGATGCGGCCGGTACACGCCTGTGGTGGGATGTCAAGAGATAAACGTCAACGTAATACAAATACAGCAAGAATATGAAAGCAATCAAATATATAATGGCTCTGGTACTGGCAGGGGGCTTGATGGCCGCTTGCGACACGGACGTCGAGAACAGGGAGGTCCAGAAACCCCTGACTTACGACGACCTCTACTACCAGAACCTGCGCGATTATAAGGCCAGTGACCACTCTATCTCGTTCATGTGGTTTGCTCAGTACGGAGCACAGAACTCCATGGCCGTACGTTTTGCCGGTCTGCCCGACAGTCTCGACATCTGCTCCCTGTGGGGTGGAATACCCGCAAAGGAGAACACCAAGCTGTGGGATGAGTTGCGTTTCTGCCAGCAGAAGAAAGGCACAAAGATGCTGGTAGTGGCCATCACGCGTATTGATGCAGAAACTGATGACCACTCGTTCAAGCAGGCCTACAACGAAGCAAAAGCCATGCCGGAAGGTGAAGAACGTGAGGCAGCGCTCAAGAAGGCTGTCGAGATGTACGCCGATTACTTCATCGACCAGGTCTTCGAGAACGATCTTGACGGCTTTGATGCCGACTATGAGCCTGAAGGCGACTTCCTCTCGGGCAACTACTTCAATGAGTTCATGCAGCATATTGCCCTCTACATGGGTCCGAACCCCGAACAGACGAAGGCCGAGAGGTTAAAACTCATCCAGCAGCGTTACGGCAACGGCGTTACCGATACCGACAAGCTGCTCTGCGTAGATGCCCCGGGTTCGCCCTCAACCGAGCTGGTTCCCATCTGCGACTACTACTTCAAGCAGGCTTACGGAGGCGGAACGTCCGAGGGCGTGTGGCCCATCGAGAAAACCGTTTTCTGCGAGAACGTGGGCGACAACTGGGCTACAGCATTGCAGGGACTCATCAACCAGGCCAAATTCCAGCCGCAGCAAGGCCGCAAGGGAGGCTTCGGAGCCTTCTTCGGACACCGCAACTACAATGTAACGACCTACAACCCGGAGCCTTATAAGATATTCCGCGACTGCATACAGTACCAGAATCCGGCTATGCATTAATAGAACCTAAGAACTTAAGACAATGAAGAAATATTTGTTTTTCGCACTAACCATCCTGTTGGGGCTGACCGGATGCAAGGATACACCCGACTTTGGCGACGCCGTCTTCGTTACAGGCACGCTCAGCTCTGCCAATATCCGCTTCCTCGTCGACGGCCAGTCGAGCATGGCCCTCACAGTTTCGTCGAGCGCAAAGGCCACGAGCAACGTCGATATAACCATCTCCGCCGACCCTGGTAAGCTCGCTTCGTACAACGCAACAACCGGGCGCCAGGCCATCTTGCCGCCAGAGGGAAGCTATTCGCTGAGCAGCGACAAGGTAACTATTGAGGCCGGAAAGGCTCAGTCATCATCAGTTGAGATTACGGCCGATGCCGACAAGCTCCAGGAAGGGCAGGCCTACTGCCTCCCTGTGTCTATAACAAAGGTGTCGGGGGGAGATCTCGACGTCCTTGAGGCATCCCGCACGGCTTATATCGTGTTCTCTAAAGTCATCAACATCAAGGCTGCCGACCTCAACAAGAGCGGCTCTTTCGATATTCCAGGCTTTGCCGGAGAGGCCAGCCCGGTACGTGCACTGTCGTCTATGACGCTGGAGATGAAGATTAAACCCGAGTCTTTTGGCGGCATCAGCTCGCTGGTGGGCTGTGAGGAGAACTTCCTCTTCCGCTTTGGTGATGGCGCCGGAAATCCTGACAACAAGCTTCAGCTGGCCAAGGCCTCTATCGGCACGCCCACTCATCCAGACAAGAAGGACCACTACGAGGCATGGGCAGACGATCCGTTCGATACCGGACGCTGGCATCACTTTGCCGCTGTGTACGACGGAACCTATCTGCGCACCTATCTGGATGGTGTTCAGATACAGTCGGTTGAAACCAAGGGCGGCACCATTAACCTGAGTATGGCCTACGACGGGCACTCTTGGGACGATACGTTTGCCATCGGCCGCTCCGTTGGCCATCAACGTCTCTTCGACGGATTGGTAAGTGAGTGCCGCGTGTGGAACGTGGCCCGCACCCAAGCCCAACTGCAGGACGGCATCTGCTACGTCGATCCAAAGTCAGAGGGCCTTATTGCCTACTGGCGCTTTAACGGCCAGCTGCAGGACGACGGCACCGTTCTCGACGAAACAGGTCATGGCTACAACGCCCATCCATGGGGCAACATACAGTGGGTAGACAACCAGAAATGCCCGTTCTAATTAATGACTAACCTACTTAAATCCCAGTAAGAATATGAATATAAGAAACATATTAACGCTTGGCTGCGGACTGTTGGCAGGACTCACTGCCCTCACGGGCTGCAGTGACGACGAGAGCTACGACGTAGTAGGCTCGTCGGCAAACAGGATATTCCTCAATCCCTACGAGCCTGCTACACAGGAGAACCAGATTTACAACACTCCTGCAGGCGTGTTCGGACTGGCTGGTGGAGCCTTCAACGTAAAGGCCCAGTACGCCACCAACGCCACAATAACCGTTGGAGCCGAAGTTGACAACTCGCTTGTCGAGGCCTTCAACGCCAAGAACGGCACCGAGACCAAGGTCTACCATGCCCTGCCGGAACAGGCGCTCAGTGCCCTCCAGGTTACACCTGCTGTCATCCGCCCAGGCCAGTCGGTAGGCGATACCACGCTCATCGTTAACGTTCCCACCGAGGCAGCTGCCTCTCTGACAGAGGAATACTATGTGGTGCCGTTCCGCCTGAAGGTGGAAAACGTAGACAAAGGTGACTCTCCTTACACGCCCCAGCTGCGTGACACCTTCACAACAGCCTATGCCGTTATTCACAATGCAGGCTCCGACTACGTTTACACCGTAGGCAGCTTCACCCAGATCAATGCCATCGTGAACACGCCCGTGGGCGTTTTCGGCGGTGTTGACGCTGAGTTCAACGTTGCCGTACGTGCCAACGGCGATGCCGCCTTCACCGTTCAGGCCGAAGCCGACAACAGTCTGATAGCCTCCTACAATCAGGAACACAACACCAGTTACCAGCAGCTGCCTGCCGATGTGGCAAGTAAACTGCAGATAACCGATGGAAAGATTGATGCCGGAAAGCTGCAAACCAGTCCCGGGGTCAAGGTAACTGACCCCACGGGGGCAGCCAAGAACCTGCAGGGAAGCTACCTGCTGCCGCTCAAGCTCAACTTTGTTTACCCCAACGGAACCAAGGCCGAGCTTCCTGCTGCTTATCTTATCATTGAGACCAAGAACTCATTTATCAAGGATGATGCCTCCGAACTCAAGGGCGCCAAGGGCAATGGCGAAGGCTGGCGGGCCATTGACTGCTCGGCCGACTTTAACCCCGCCACCTTCGGCAGTCTCTTTGCCGGCGGCTGGAACAGTCGGTGGGCTTTGGAGGGCGATGAAGACACGGGCCACTTTACCGTCGACCTGGGAGCCGAAAAGAATCTTGCAGGCTTCTATCTCGACAGCTACGTGCTTGGCAATTATAATGTCGACGTCAGCACCGACAACCAGACATGGACTTCGCTCGGCAATACAGATGGCCATCAGCCAGTGAGCAAGTACGATGAGAACTGGAACCAGCAGAGCGAGTACGTGCTCTACGGCTCGGTCAGGTGCCGCTACGTGCGCTTCAGTATTAACTTCGACACCTCCGGCTGGGCCTGGGGCTACGGCTACTATAAGGCCATCAGCGGGCTGAGCCTGTACTTTGAATGAGCCTCACGATAACTCTCCGGGCCACCCGTGGCCCAGGGCAATGAAACCAAACAACCCGCTTCCTCATCATGCAGGAAGCGGGTTGTTTGGTTCTCGGCATCAGTCCTGCCACGCGAGCCATTCGCCCAGGAACCTGTCGTACACGCTATAGCCGGCCTCGTCGGCATAGAGAAGCTCCTTGTCGGTGAGCGCCGTCAGCATGCCGCTTACGCTGCTGGCCGCTCCCAGCCGGTATTTGGACAGGAAGGCGCTGCCCGTGGGCGCCTTCACCTTGCCCTCCCGGGCCACGGCTTTCAGCAGGGCGGCCTGCTTGTCGGTTATCAAGCGGCGCAGGTGTTCGTAGTAGGGCGTGTTCTCGTTTACTATTTCAAGTATCACCCGGCGGGCCTGTTCCGTCTGCGTAACACTCATGTAGCGCTCGTAGAGGCGGTTTAGCACGGCCTGCACGTACCACGTGTGGCCTTCGTAACGGTTGTAAATCCACTCAAATACCTCGCGTTCGAGCCTGCCGCCGCTGCTGCCGAAGAAGCCTGAAGCAAAGTCCTGGTATGCCGACAGGCCTATGGGGCCCAGGTTAACCAGCTGTGTACTCTGGTAGAAAGGCCGCTTGGCCGAGAGAAACATGTCCGAGATGAGGTGCCTGATGCTGCCCGAGAACACGAAGTGCACGTTGGGCAGAAACTGCATATAGCTGCGCAGCAGGGCCTCGAAGCCCTTTTCGCGGTAGGCGGTAATCTGCTGGAACTCGTCGATGGCAATGAAGAAGTGGCGCCCGTTCTGCTTCAGATAGCCGAAAACCTCATCGAGCGACTGCTCGGTCTGCGTGTGCGCAAAGTCCAGTCGTACCGTCAGTTCGCCCGTCATGCCGTTGGTACTGACGGCAGGCTTGCACGAACGGAACAGCGTTGCGGCCTCCTGCAGAAAGTGCTCCGACCGTGTGAGCGCCTCCTCAATCACCCTCGCGCCGAAAAGTTGTGTAAACTCGTAGGCACTGTTGGTAGAAAAAATGTCGAAATAGATGCACACCGCGTCGGCATACTGGCTGTGCAGCCTGTGGAACACGTTCTTGATGAGCCCCGTCTTGCCCATTCGGCGCGGTGCTATCAGGGTGATGTTGCGGCCGCTGAGCAGTGCCGAAGTTATCAATTCTGTTTCCTGCAGCCTGTCGCAGAAGTATTCCGGACCCTCGTACCCGTACATCAGGAAAGGGTTCTTCATGGCTTTTACGTTTCTTTTTATCATGATTCCGAAGTTTTCGTTACGAGCTTTTCGTAACGCAAATATCGTAATTTTAGCTGATACTTCCAAATTTCGGCCCGCTTTTTTCACTTTTTCCGCCCCAATGGCCGTTGTCTTCAGCCATGCTCCTGCTTGTGTTTGCAGGGGCAGGAAACAGTTGCGAGCCCGGTTTGAGGACCGTATGGCGGCATGAGAGCCCTCCTGGTGGCCCCTCCTGGCATGGGGTCGTGATGGCTGGAGGGCACCCCGTTGCGGGCGCCTTGGGGCCTGCGTGTAACTGGCTGATAATGAGCAGTTCCATTGAACGTATGCTTTGAGCCCCTTGAAGCTATCCTTCGGCGGCCTTGAAGCTATCGGTCAAGAGGCCTGAATGCCACCTCCGGCGTGTCGCCTTCTCCTCCCTCCCGCCGCCGCATGCCCGTATCGCCCCGCCCGCCCTGCACCGGCCAAGGCGCCGGAAGCATCAAAATAAAGCCTGAAATTTTGTGAATATCATTTAAAATACTACCTTTGCGTGCAGTTAGTTGTTTCTGTGTTCAGTTGCGGAACCTATGCTTTTGGGCGGCCATTGCTGCGCGGCGGAAACGCAAAAGCGATGGAGCAGAAACGTAAAAGCGTGGGGGAGGGGGCAAGGAAGTGGCCTGCCAGGGCGGCGGTTCTGATATTTATGCGTATCTTTGCAGTGGAGCGGGGGAGCGATACTCCGGCTTTTAAAATCTTCATGGCATGAAAATGAATCCTGAAACGCTGCTCATGGGGCTCCTCTCCATGACGGCAGCGGGCGGCTACGCTAAGAAGGCGTCGCGCCCAAACATTATTTACATCATGTGCGACGACATGGGCTACGCCGACCTCGGCTGCTACGGGCAGCCTTATATACACACGCCGAACATTGACCGAATGGCCTCCGAGGGCATGCGTTTTACCCAGGCGTACGCCGGCTCGCCCGTGAGCGCTCCGTCGAGGGCCTGCCTCATGACGGGGCAGCACGCGGGTCACACTCTCGTGAGGGGCAACAAGGAGTACTGGGGTGGCTCGCCCAAGGTGATGTACGGCGACAACGAGGACTACAGCATCGTAGGTCAGCACCCCTACGACACGCGCCACGTCATCCTCCCGGAGATACTGAAAGACAACGGATACACAACTGCCATGTTCGGAAAGTGGGCCGGCGGCTACGAAGGTTCGGCCTCTACGCCCGACAAAAGGGGCTTCGACGAGTTCTACGGCTATATCTGCCAGTTCCAGGCTCACCTCTATTATCCCAACTTTCTCAATGAGTTCAGCCGCTTGAGGGGCGACACGGCGGTGCACCGTGTGGTGCTGGAGGACAACATCAGGTACCCGATGTTCGGCCGGGAGTATTCAAAACGCACGCAATACTCGGCCGACCTGATACACCGCAAGGCCTTGGAGTGGCTGCGCGGGCAGGACGGCAAGCGCCCCTTCTTAGGCATCTTCACCTACACGCTGCCGCATGCAGAGCTGGCGCAGCCGGAGGATTCGCTGCTCGAGGGGTACAAGAAGCGGTTTTTTACGGACAAGACGTGGGGCGGACAGCCTAACTCGCGCTACAATGCAGTTGAGCATACGCACGCCCAGTTTGCTGCCATGATAACGCGGCTTGACAAGTACGTGGGCGAGATTATGGCCGAGCTGAAGCGCAAGGGGATGGATGAGAACACCATCGTGATATTTACCAGCGACAACGGCCCGCACGAGGAGGGCGGTGCCGACCCGCAGTTCTTCGGCCGCGACGGCAAGTTGCGCGGCCTGAAACGCCAGTGCTTCGAGGGCGGCATACGCATTCCGTTCATCGTGCGGTGGCCCGGTCACGTGGCTGCCGGCAGCGTGAACGACCATCAGCTGGCGTTTTACGACGTGATGCCTACCTTCTGCGACCTGGCTGGCGTGCGCAACTACGTGAGCCGGTACGCCAACCGCAGCCTGAAGCCCGACTACTTCGACGGCATCTCCTTTGCGCCCACGCTCCTCGGAAAGCCCGGACAGCGGGAGCACGAGTTCCTGTACTGGGAGTTCCACGAGACCGACCAGATGGCCCTGCGCATGGGTAACTGGAAGATGGTGGTGGTCAAGGGCGTGCCCAGACTCTACGACCTGGCCTCCGATTTGCACGAAGACCACGACCTGGCGGCCCAACATCCGGAGCTGGTAAGGCAGATGACGGCCATCATCAGGGCACAGCACACGCCCTCGGAACTGTTCAAGGTAACACTCCCCTGAGGGCTGCCGGCAGCCTGCTGATGTTTTTTCTTTGGCATGGGGCATGAATGTTAGGGTGTTATTCTTGGTCTTGTGACAGATTTTCCGTATTTTTGCAGCGGATATACTGTCCCCGTGCGGCCGGGTGAGGGCGACCTCTTGGCCCGCGGGTTCTGTCTGCATCGAAAACAACAACCTAAATGAAGCGATACCTCTTACTGCTGGCAGCCGTGCTCACCCTCGTCGTGGCGGGGGCGCAGGAGGATGGTCAGCCCCGGCTTCTCAATACTTTCGTACCCGACCGGCGCGTGTTCAACTTCGGCACCATAGCCGAGCGCGACGGCAAGGTGAGCCATGTGTTCAGGTTCCGGAACACGGGCAGGGAGCCTGTTGTCATCACCGCAGCCAATGCCTGGTGCGGTTGTACGACCACGGACTTTACCCGGCAGCCCGTTCGTCCGGGCCAGGAAGGCAGCGTAACGGTAACTTACAACCCCAACTACCGGCCCGGCAAGTTCTCCAAGGAGGTTACACTCATACTCAACAACGGCCGTAACTACGCGCGTTGCTGGGTCAAGGGCAACGTAAAGGGCTATCTGCATCCCGTTACCGAGGACCATCCGTACAGCTTCGGCCGCGGCCTCTACATGAGCCAAAGGGTCATTCCGTTTGCCAGCTTGCAGGCAGGAGAGCGCTCAACGGTAACGCTGCGCGTGGCCAACAACACCCGGCAGCCCATGAAGGTGGTGTTCCGCAAGACACCGAACAATACCGTGCTGAAGCTGCCCGGCCAGCTCTCGCTCAAGCCCCTGGAACGTACGGAGGTGCAGGTAAGCTACCGCCACGTGCGTGCTTATGCCTACAACCGCCACATCTACGTGCAGGTGTACGTGAACGGGCGTAAGGTCAGTCCGCTTAAAGTGGTGTGGTTCGGCACTGAAAACGTACTTCACATGAAATAAACACACAAAAGATATGCTATCGAAGAAACTCTTCCTGTCTCTCGTCCTCATGGCTCTGGGCCTTCATTCCACCGCCCAGCCGGGCGCTCCGGCACCAGTTGCGCCGCTGCCTTCGGCCAATCAGGTTAGCTGGCAGCGGATGGAAACCTACGCATTCATCCACTTCGGGCCCAACACCTTTGGCGACCGCGAATGGGGTTACGGCGATGCTGACCCCATGAAGGAGTTCAACCCCACGCGCCTTGACTGCGAGCAGTGGGCACGCACCGTGAAGGCGGCCGGCATGAAGGGTATCATCCTCACGGCCAAACATCACGACGGCTTCTGTCTCTGGCCCTCCCGGTACACCGACTACAGCGTTCGCAACAGCCCGTACAAGGGCGGCAAGGGCGACATAGTTGGCGAGCTGGCCGCTGCCTGCCGCAAGTACGGGCTCAAACTGGGGCTCTATCTCTCGCCGTGGGACCGTCATCAGGCTTTCTACGGCACGCCGTTGTACGTGGAATACTTCTACGCCCAGCTGCATGAACTGCTCTCCTGTTACGGCGATTTGTTTGAAGTATGGTTCGACGGAGCCAACGGCGGCGACGGCTATTATGGCGGTGCACGCGAAACGAGGACAATAGATCGCCGCACGTACTACGACTTTCCGCGGGCGTGGAAGATGGTGGAGGAGCTTCAACCCAAAGCTGTCATCTTCTCAGACGGCGGCCCCGGCTGCCGCTGGGTAGGCAACGAGAACGGTTTTGCCTATGCTACCAACTGGTCGTTCCTGCGTTCCAAGGAGGTTTATCCGGGCTACAGCAAGCACTGGGAGCTGCAGTCGGGCCATGCCGACGGCGATGCCTGGGTGCCTGCCGAGTGCAACGTGAGCATCCGTCCGGGCTGGTTCTACCACGCCAGAGAGGACAACAAGGTGAAGACAGTTGACCAGCTGGTCGACCTCTACTACCGAAGCGTGGGCCACAACGGCACTCAGCTCATCAATTTCCCAGTCACCAAGGAGGGCATCATTCATCCTACAGACTCTGCAAGGGCAGTGGCAGCGTACCGGCAGATAAGCTCCGAGCTGAAAACCAACCTGCTGCGGCAGGCCCGTTTGCAGGCATCGGCCACGCGGGGCAAGGCCTTCGGCGTGCGCAACTTGACCGATGACGACTTCGATACCTACTGGGCAACGCCCGACGGGGTGGTGAAGGCCGACCTCACCATCCGCTTTTCCAAGCCCCGGAAGCTCAACCGCATGAAGCTGCAGGAGTACATTCCGCTCGGCCAACGTGTCAAGTCGTTCACCGTTGAGTATCTGGACGGCGGCAACTGGCTGCCGGTAAAGCTGAACGAGGAGACCACCACCATCGGCTACCGGCGCCTGCTGCGCTTCAGAACCATTGAGACGCGCCAGCTGCGCATACGCTTTCTCGACGCCCGCGGCCCCTTGTGCATCAACGAACTGGGCGCTTACTACGCCCCCAACGCCCGGGACAGCTACGTTGAGGAGGACGGCGTCCTGGAGAGTTTGCCCTTTACAGCCACGCCGGAGCACGATGCCGTGACGCTCGACCTGGGCAAGGAGCAGCTTGTACGCGCCTTTTTCTACCTGCCCAAGCAAGGAACAATGCCCCAGGGACTGGTCTCCAACTACGAGATTTATGCCGGACAGTCGCTCGACAACATGCAACTGGTCAAGAGCGGCGAGTTCTCCAACATCCGCAACCACCCCGTTATGCAGGATGTCTACTTCACTCCTGTCAACGCACGGTACATCAAACTCAAGGCCACCCGCATGATTCAGCCCGGCGAACCCATGGCTTACGAGAACCTGGCGGTGCAATGACAACAGACCGAAAACAACAATCATCAATAAAACCGGAATCATTTGATTTCTCAAAAACCTTCTAACACGATTAACGTTCTATGACAACGAAGAAACTATTTACCGCCCTCGCCGCCCTGGCCTGTGCGTTGCAGCTGCCGGCCCAGCAGTATCACCTGGACCTGCACACCACCCACGTGAACACCGAGCGGCCCCGCACGGCCTTCATGACCTATGCCGACGCGGCCCGGGCGCATACCTTGCGCTTTGAGCAAAGCCGCTGGTACAGGTCGCTCAACGGTACTTGGAAGTTCTTTTATGCCGACACCGAGAGCCAACTTCCTGCCGATGCAGTGGCCGACAACGTAAATACTGCCGCCTGGCACGACATCACCGTGCCCGGCAACTGGGAGGTGCAGGGCTTCGGAACGGCCATTTACACCAACCAGCCCTACGAGTTCCAGCCCGTTAACCCTAACCCCCCGCACCTGCCGGAGGCCAATCCGGTGGGCGTGTACACCCGCAAGTTCACCGTTCCCGACGACTGGAACGGCCGCGACATCTATCTGAACATCGGCGGAGCCAAGTCGGGCGTGTACGTTTACATGAACGGTCAGGCCGTTGGCTACAGCGAAGATTCCAAGACGCCTGCCGAGTATCTCGTCAACAAATACCTGCACCGGGGCGACAACACGCTCACTCTGAAAATCTACAGGTGGAGCACCGGCTCCTATCTGGAGTGCCAGGACTTCTGGCGAATGAGCGGAATAGAGCGCGATGTGGTGCTTTGGTCGCAGCCGAAGGCCGCCGTGAGCGACTTCAGTGTGAAGTCCACGCTCGACGACAGCTATCGCAACGGCATCTTCCAGCTCACCTGCAGCCTGCGCAACCGCACGCCGAAGGCGGTCAAGATGCGCGTAGACTACGAGCTGACCGATGCCGCCGGCACCCGCGTATGGCAGCACTCGGCCGAGCGGAAGATAGCTGCAGGCGCCGAGCTTACCGACTCAACGGCCGCAGTGACTCTGAACGACGTGAAGACTTGGTCGTCCGAGCACCCCAACCTCTATACCTTATATATACGCACAACGGTGGGCAAGCAGACCGACATCATCCCTTACCACGTCGGCTTCCGCCGTATTGAGATAAAGGAGATTTCCTACAACGCCGGCAACGGCAAGCCTTACGTGTGCCTGTTGGTAAATGGCAGGCTGGTGAAGATGAAGGGCGTGAACATACACGAGCACAACCCCGAGACCGGACACTATGTAACAGAGGAGCTGATGCGCCGCGACTTCGAGCTCATGAAGCAGAACAACATCAATGCAGTGCGCCTTTGTCACTACCCGCAGGGCCACCGTTTCTACGAACTTTGCGATGAGTACGGCCTCTATGTGTACGATGAAGCGAACATAGAGAGCCACGGCATGCACTACGACCTGGGCAAGGGAGGCACCCTGGGCAACAATCCGGAGTGGCTGGAGGCCCACATGTACCGCACGCGCAACATGTTCGAACGCGACAAGAACTATCCCTGCGTAACCTTCTGGTCGCTGGGCAACGAGGCCGGCAACGGCTACAACTTCTACAACACCTACCTCTACGTGAAGCAGGCCGACCGCAACATCATGGCCCGACCTGTTAACTACGAGCGCGCACAGTGGGAGTGGAACTCCGACATGTACGTGCCCCAGTACCCCGGAGCAGGCTGGTTCGAGCACTACGGGCGGCAGGGAGCCGACCGTCCGCTCATGCCTTCGGAGTATGCTCACGCCATGGGCAACTCCACGGGCAACCTCTACGGACAGTGGAAGCCCATCTGGAACTATCCTAACCTTGCCGGTGGCTTCATCTGGGACTGGGTAGACCAGGGCTTGCTCGTTACTCCCGGCGGCCGGCTGAAGGCAAACGACAAGCACGAACGCCCCTTCTACGCCTACGGAGGCGACTTTGGAACCAACGCGCCGAGCGACGGCAACTTCCTTTGTAACGGCATCGTGAACCCCGACCGCACACCTCACCCCGCCATGGCCGAGGTTAAATACTGCCATCAGGACGTGGCTTTCCGCCTCGTAGACGCCCAAGCAGGCAAGTACAGGGTGTACAACCGCTTCTGCTTTACCAACCTCAAGGACTACAGCATCAGCTGGAAAATCATGGCAGAAGATGACTCTATCGCTGGCGGAGAGCTCAACCTGGACGTGGCTCCGCAGGATTCGGCTGACTTCACGCTGCCGGCAGAGGTCGGAACGAACGTAGACTTCGCCGTGCGCAGCCGCAACCAGACCCTCGGCATACCGTCAGGCCACGTGGTGGCGATAGAACAATTGGCCCTTCCTGCTGACATTGCAGTGGCCGACAGCGCCGTAGCAGTGCCCCGGCTGCAGGTGGCCAACGGCGCCGATGCCATCACCCTGAGCTCCAACGGGTTCAGCTTTACCTTCAACAAGCGCAGCGGCGTGGTTACGTCCTACCGCGTGCGCGGCACCGAATACATACACGACGGCTTCGGACTGCAGCCCAACTTCTGGCGTGCTCCTACCGACAACGATTACGGCAACGGCCAACCACGCCGCGCCCACGTGTGGAAGGAAGCCAGCCGAAACTTCAAGGTAGCCTCTGCCCGCTACGATGCAAAGAACGCCAAGCTAAGCATCGTGTACCTTTTACCTGCCGGAAACAAGTTTGAAGTGAGCTATACGTTCGCCTCCGACGGCTCCTTCACCATCGCGGGCCACTACAACGAGGCGCCCAAAGGCACGGCCGAAGTGCCGCGCATCGGCCTCCGCTTCCGCCTGCCTGCTGCCATGCACCGCGTTTCGTACTACGGCCGAGGCCCGCAGGAGAACTACATCGACCGCAACCACGGCACGCTGCTGGGCCGCTACACCGCCACGGCAGAGGAACTCTATTACCCCTACGTGCGCCCGCAGGAGAACGGTCACCACACCGAGGTGTCGGACCTTACCCTCTCCGACGGCACCCACGGGCTCACCATCACGGCCGCGCAGCCCTTTGAGTTCAATGCACTGCGCAACAGCGTAGAGGACTTTGACTCCGAAGAAGCCCTGCCGCGGCTGCGCCAGTGGACCAACTTCAGTGCCGCCGAGATAGCCTCTCACGACGAGAACCAGGCCAAGAACGGCCTGCGCCGCCAGCACCACATTGACGACATCGTACCGCGCGACTTCGTGGAGGTGTGCCTCGACCACCGCATGCAGGGCGTTGGCGGTTACGACAGCTGGGGTTCGCGGCCAGAGCCGGTGTTCCAATTGCCGGCCGATAAGCCCTACAGCTTCCTCTTCCATGTGCGTCCGCAGTAACGGCACAGCCCTTGGGCAAGCGCGCTTGCCGTAGGCAGGCCCTGCTAAGGCCTCTGTCAACAAACCAAAAGTACAATACCATCCCCGTTGGTATTGTACTTTTTTCTTTTCCCCGTTGCCTGTCAGTTCATCCCCTCCTCCGCCTCCCCTTTCCAAGGGGAGGTTACCAGTTAGCCTTCTCGCTGTTTTTCTCGCACTCACTTCTGCTAACAACCAACCCAACAGCAGCTGAAAAATTACTCTGTTACTCTGTCTCAAATCCGCAAAAGCAGCAAAGAGAATACTCTGTTACTCTGTCTTAAAATATCAGAAGCAAAGTTGCAAAGAGATTACAGCAGCGGTTCCTCCCCTTAGAAAGGGGAGGTTAGGAGGGGATGATTACAGCTGGAGTGTGGCAAGGGTTGGCTAATTCATCATCCCCTCCTCCGCCTCCCCTTTCCAAGGGGAGGATACCGGTTAGCCTTCTCGCTGTTTTTCTCGCACTCGCTTCTGCTAACAACCAAGCCAACAGTAGCTGAAAAATTACTCTGTTACTCTGTCTCAAATCCACAAAAGCAGCAAAGAAAACACTCTGTTACTCTGTCTTTAAAAAACAGGAAATAACAGGCAGCCGGCAAACTTGCACGCTGTCGTGGAACGCCCATTGCAAGGGAAGAGCGGAATATGTGTCGTTCAAGCTCCTTGAAAGGCACTTCCAAGCCCCTTGAACGACAGCTCCGAGAGGCTTGAAGGACACGTCCAAGAAAATGATACCAGTGCAGAGCGGGCGAAAGTGGGTTGAAAACGGATTGCGATATGCCCTGCCGCAAGTTCCCGTTGTGGACTTCAGGCACCGTTGATAGCGGCAGAACAAACCGCCGGGGGGCGGCCCAGGGTAAGGCGGAAGCATTTTGGGGGCGGGGCGGCTTTGCGGTTTCAGGATTTTGCCTTATCTTTGCAGCTGTAACTTAAAACGTGTATCATGAAGCGAATCCTACTCTCTCTGCTCGTTGCTGCAGCCTGCCTGCAGGCTTCGGCACAGTATCAGCCGTCGGCGGAAATCAGGAAGGCGCAGGCCGAATTCCGCGACAACAAGTTCGGCATCTTCCTGCACTGGGGCATCTACTCCATGCTGGGCGACGGCGAATGGGTGATGAACAACAAGAACATCAACTATGGCGAGTACACGCATCTGGCTGATGGCTTCTTTCCTTCCAAGTTCAATGCCGACGAGTGGGTGCAGGCCATCAAGGCGGCCGGCGCACGCTACATTACCATCACATCGCGCCACCACGACGGGTTCTCGATGTTCAAAACCTCGACTTCGGCCTACAACATCGTTGACGGCACGCCCTACGGCCGCGATGTGCTCAAGGAAGTGGCCGCGGCGTGCCGCAAGTACGGCGTAAGGCTGCACGTGTACTACTCCCATCTGGACTGGCACAGGCCGGATTATCCGCTCGGCCGCACGGGCCGCAAGCTCGGTCGGCCTACTGACAAGCAAGACTGGAAGAGCTACTACGGCTTCATGAACACGCAGCTACGCGAGCTGCTGACCAACTACGGGCCGCTGGGCGCCATCTGGTTCGACGGCTGGTGGGACCACGACAGCGACCCCAAGCCCTTCGACTGGCAGCTGGAGGGGCAGTACAAGCTCATACACGAGCTGCAGCCTTCGTGCCTGGTGGCCAACAACCATCATGGTACGCCCTACCCGGGCGAGGACATCCAGATTTTTGAACAGGACCTGCCGGGCGAGAACACCTACGGCCTATCGGGGCAGGGCATCAGCCGGCTGCCGCTCGAAACTTGCCTCACCATGAACGATACGTGGGGTTACAGCATTACCGACAAGAACTACAAGACCTCCGACGACCTGATACGCGAGCTCGTGCGGGCTGCCGGCAAGGACTGCAACCTGCTGCTCAACATCGGTCCACGCCCCGACGGGCAGCTTCCTGTTGAGGCTCTGGAGCGGCTCAAGGCCATAGGAAGCTGGCTGAAGCAGAACGGACAGACCATTTACGGCACCCGCGGCGGCCTCGTGGCACCCCATGACTGGGGCGTGACCACGCAGCGCGGCAACACCCTTTACGTGCATCTGCTCAAGGGACAGGACCGTGGACTCTTCCTGCCGCTGGCCAACCGAAAGGTGAAAGGGGCGCGGATGTTTGCCGACGGAGCGCGGGTGAAGGTGGTGCCTGTGAGCAACGGCGTTACGCTCCTGCTGCCTCAGGCTCCCAAGGGCGTAGACACGATAGTGGAACTGCAACTGAAATAGAGCCCGTAAAACGTGCCT
Organism: Prevotella sp. kh1p2; assembly: GCF_900111525.1. Lineage (NCBI taxonomy): Bacteria > Pseudomonadati > Bacteroidota > Bacteroidia > Bacteroidales > Prevotellaceae > Prevotella > Prevotella sp. kh1p2. The sequence goes on along the minus strand of NZ_FOHY01000005.1, from coordinate 129,210 downwards.
CTGTGTTGCGCATGGAGCTTTAACCGCGGTCGGGGTGTTGCTTCTCTGCGAATGCGCGGGCATCTGCGGCTGTGTGGTTACGGGCCTGGCCTGCCCACGGAGGCCGCGAGCCGCCGGCTCTTGGGCTCTATGAGATGGGCGTGAATTTCTTGCTTGAAGAAGCAGTACGCCAAAAGGGAGGAGGATGGAATAAATCGGCTGAATGTTTAGCCGTTAAGGATTTTTTCCCTTATCTTTGCATTACAGCGCCGCGGATGAAACGGCGGGAGAACGAACTAACCATTTGCACATGAAAAGAAAAACATTCTTCCGGATGCTTCTGATGATGTTGATGCTGGCTGCCGCCACCGAAGGCTGGGCAGTAACCAGTGGGAGCAATCCTGAAACGATGCTGATTCAGCTGGACAACAGCCTGAAGGAAAAGAACAAATACGAAAAACAGAAGCTGGAGAACATAGCCCGTATCAAGCAAAAACTCAAGTCGGAAGCCGGAACCGGACGGTATGCTGTCGTCAGACAGCTCTATAGGGAGTATTCTTCATACCAGTACGACTCGGCCTATGTATATGCCCGGGAAATGGGACGGCTGGCCCGGAGCTTGCGCAGTGCCGACTATCAGGTGGAAGGACAGTGTGCCATCGTGTTCTGCCTGCTATCGGCAGGACTCTACAATGAGGGCTCTGATGCCCTCGACTCTATCGATATCAGCCGGGCTTCGGCCCCTTATCGCAAGATATTCTTCACCACGGCAGCCCGTTTCTACTATGATATGGCCGACTTCACCCATGCCAATCCCTATATGGACCGGTATGTCCGCCAGGGTGGCATCTATACCGACTCCCTGTTGCACTATCTCTCGGAGGGCAGCCGAGACTGGCTTTATGCCGTTGGCATGAGGGAAATGAAAGAGCGACACTACGATACCTGCATCCGTTATTTCAATGCCTTGCTGAAACGAACGGACACAGATACCCATCTGAAGGCCATTGTCACGTCGAGCTTAGGATGGATTTGTTTGTTCAAACAGCAGAACGAAGAAGCCGTGAGTTACCTTGCCCGTGCTGCCGTTTACGACAACCAGGCCGCTACACGCGAAACTACGGCTCTGTGTACGCTGGCACGCTTGCTTTATCAGCAGGGCGACATACAGCGTGCTACGGAATATGTAAGGCAGTCGCTTGCCAATGCCAACTTTTACGGAGCCCGCCAGCGGATTATCGAAGTGAGCGGAATTCTGCCCATCATCGAGCAAGACCGTTATAGCATAATGGAGAGTCAGCGCAACGCCATGGCCACAACGGCCGTCATAGCCGTGCTCTTCGTAGTGGCACTTCTTGTGTCTACGTGGCTCATCCGGCGGCAGATGAAGAAACTCAAGCAGGCCCAGAGTGTCATCGCCGAGCGCAAGGCACAGGTTGAACAGAAGAATGCCCAGCTCACGGAAGCAAATAAGATAAAGGATGAATATATCGGGCAATCGTTCTATACCAATGCCGAATACATCAACAAGGTAACGAAACTCTACCGCACCATTGACCAGAAGATTGCTGCCCGGCAGTATCAGGACCTGCGATCTCTGCTGAAAGAGAGTGAACTTATAGCCGAACGCAAGTCGATGTTTGCTGACTTTGACAAGACGTTTCTCAACCTCTTCCCCCATTTCATCGACCAGTATAATTGTCTTTTTGCCGATGCAGGTGACAAGGGCGGTGCCGACAAGTCGAAAACACTTACCACCGAGATGCGTATCTTTGCCCTTATCCGGCTGGGTATCACCGACTCTGAACGCATAGCCAAGTTTCTCAACTACAGCATTCATACTATCAATACCTACAAAACGCGAGTAAAGAACAAGTCGCTTGTAGACAACGACCAGTTTGAGGCACGAATTATGGAAATCTGATGCCCAGTGGACAGACAGGCACTCCTGCCTGTTCAATACGGAAGGTACTATATATAATAATGAGAAACCTCTGCAAACCTCTTTAAAGAACAGTCATCATACCGAAAGGCAAGTGGCAAATGCTGATTTAAAGAGAGCTTGCAGAGGCTTCTGTTTGTGTTCTTACGGTCTCAAAGGCAGTTTCAGGAGCTGTATGGCAAAACCGCCGCTTTTGGCCAGATGAATAGGTAATACCGTGTGGCAGTCGATAGTCAACCGGTCTATGGTCAGCGGATAAGGGTTTGTGTCGTAGGCTGCGGCGGGCCCGTCGCGATAGACAATGGCCTGATACTTGGCATCTTTGTCAAGGAAGTCGAACTTCACAGACAGTTCGCGCGCATCGGCATCGGTCATGCCTCCTACGTACCAGTTCTCACTGTCGCGCTCTTTGCGTGCCGTAACGATATATTTGCCAATGTCGGCCATCAGCACTTGCGATTGCTGCCAGCTGGTTGGCACTTGCTCAATGAAGGTGAAAGCCGGTTGACCTTGATAGTTTTCAATCTCGTCGGCGGCCATCTGCCACGGCGCATAGATGACCACATACGCCGCCAGCTGCTTGGCAAGCGTGGTCTGGGGCCGAGTTTGCGGATGTACACGCCCCTCGATGCGGAAGATACCTGGCGTGAAGTCGAGCGGACCGGCCAGAATGCGGGTAAAAGGCAATACGCACAGATGGTAGGGAGGATTGCCTCCGTCTTCAGACCAAGCATTGTATTCCTGTCCGCGTGCCCCCTCTCCCGAGATTAGATTTGGGTATGTACGCTGCAATCCGGTTGGCATGGCCGGCTCGTGGTTAACCACCATCAGCTGATACTGGGCTGCTTTCTCTACTACTTTGCGGTAGTGGCGCACTCCGTATTGCGAATGCTGCAGTTCCTTATTATCGAGTTTGGGGTTTACATAACCTGTCTTGACGGCCCTGATGCCGAGCCTGTGATAGAGCGAAAAGGCGCTGTCGAGCTGATGCTCGTAGTTGGCAGCTGCCCCGCCCGTCTCGTTGTGGGCAATGAGGCGTACGCCCTTGGACATGGCATACCGCTGCAGCCCCTGCAGGTCGTAGTCGGGATAGGGCTTGGTAAATGAGAACTTGTCGCCCTCTTTGGTCCAGTCGCCGTCCCAACCGTAATTCCACCCTTCCACCAATACGCCCTTCATGCCGTGTGCAGCAGCAAAGTCGATGTACCGGCGCGTGTTTTCGGTGGTGGCTCCATGCTTAGATCCCTGCGCCCAAGACATGTTATTCATGTGCATGCCCCACCAAATACCGACATACTTACCTGTTTCCAACCACGAAGTATCTTTAATCCTGCAAGGCTCGTTGAGGTTCAACATCAGACGCGAAGCCACAAGGCCGGCCGGAGTTTGAGCCACGATGACCGTGCGCCAAGGCGAAACAAACGGCGTGCTGGCAAATACCAGTTCGCCCGTTGACCACGGCACAAGCTGCGCCTTGACCGTTGCCGTGCCCTTGGGCGAGGCTATGGGCTGCAGATTGAGCGAGGAATAATCGGTCAGATTGGCCTCATGGATAACCATGTAGAGGCTGTCGCCTGCCTCCATCGTTACCGGAGTAGACACTTCGGGCTTGCTGCTGAGCGGCGAAGCCGTCCAAAGCGCCTCGTAATAGACCGTTCCCTGCGTTGGCATAGTCCATGCCTTGGCATCGAAAGGGAATGCAAACTGCGTTTCTTCGTCCATGATAACGAAGTCCGTCAGCCGTGGCTGGCGTGGGAACTCATAGCGGAACCCGATGCCGTCATTAAACACACGGAACACCAGCGTGAGCTGCCGGCCCTGCCGTCCGCGCTGTTGCAGGCGCATGGTGAGTTCGTTGTAGTGGTTGCGCACCGTGACTTCCTCGCCCCAGGGCTGTTGCCACGTTTCGTCTTTGGTGCCGGTCGTGAAGCCGAGTATGCGGAAATCTTTATCCAGATTGCCGTCGCGCAGCTTCATGCCCAGGTACGACGGGCTGATGATGGTGCGCTTTCCACGTTGCAACTGGTAAAAAGGCTGCCCGCTGCCGTTCACGCCGGCAGTCAAGATGAGCGTCCCGTCGGGCGACGCCACCTTGCGCTGTAGCCTGCCACTCATCGGAACCGAGAGCAGCAGGGCACACGCAAAGATAACTAACCTGAAACCTTTCATACGCCATTTACTTTAATATATCCTTGGCTTTCTCCACCTGCAGACTCGCAAGAGCTTGGTAAGCGGCCTTTACCCGTGGGTCGGTTGGTGCCGTGATGCGCAGCTGATACCAGCGATAAACAAGCTCGAGCTCGGCCTGCTGATAGCTTACGCCGGTGAACTTCTGCAGCTCAACAAGGTATTTGTAGCCATATTCCAAGGTCGGTTCGATGGTTGTTCCCTCTCCATAATCGTTCCATGTGCTGATTTGGAGCCACTTTAGGCCTGCATTCTTGGCTGCATCAAGCTGGCGCCGGAACAAGGCTCCGTTCTCTGCATCGTAGGTGGTATAGCCGTCGCCGGCACCACCTTCTTTATAATAGTCGTGGAAACCGGGCATGACTCCGCCTATATACATCTTGAAGTCCTTGGCAACGCCGTAGTTGGGCGATGCGTTCACCCACGAGTATTCGCCCTCGGCATTGGTGTATCCGCCGTTGTTGGCACGGCCCGAATGCCCGTTCAGGCAAAGGAAAGTGGGCTTGTTTTTGAGAATGGCAAACGTTCGATACCAGTCTTTGCCCGTGAGTAGCTGCTGCGGACCGAACACCAGCAGCAGCGGCTGGCCGTCGGCCTTCGCGTAATAGTCTTTGTTGAAGAAGGTTTCTGCAAGGTAGCGCATGTCGAGACGGGCTTGTCCCACCTTGTCGGAGGCGTCCGCCAGCGCGTTGTCTTCATAGACAACGGCCATCTTCAGCCCTGCCTTTGCGATGGCGCGGGCCAATGCTTCGGTGTTGCTCTTGTGCTTGGCAACGGTGTTGTCACTGTTCACACCGTACCAGTCTACCATCACACCGTCTACGCCGCTGTACTTCATCAGCAGGCATTGATAGTCGAGGATGGCCTCATCGCCGGAGGCATAAGGCCCGGTGAGGGGATAGTAGTGTGAAGCAATCTGCCGCCGGCCGTCTTGGTCGACCACGTTGGGGTCGCAGTTCTTCATCGTCCAATGGTAGCCCCATGTGCCGCCGTTCGACTCGTTGGTTTCAAACCACGGCATGAAGTGTACGTACACCTGCATGTCGTTTGTCTTGCTGACGGCTTTGGCCACTGATGCCTCTTCCGTCTCATCAGCACTCTTCTTCGGTGCTCCCGGATAGCTGTCCTCGCAGCTGCTCCAGGTCATCATGCTGCATAAAAGCAGCAGGGGTAATATATGTTTTCTCATCATAAATTTATCAATAGGAGCCTCGTTCCATTTAGTCCCGTCTCAGGGTGGAGAAGGATTGGTTACGTGGTGGTGCAAGGCATTCTGTTTTGTGCTGTTTTCATCATCCCGATTTCATACAGCTATGCTTCGGCGTTGTTGGAGCTATCGTTCAAGAGCGTTGAAGCATAGCTTCAAGCGCCTTGAAGGACAGCTCTTCCGCACCGGCCGTAAACAGGCGCCCGGCAGGCCTGCCGTTAATGGCTGTTTAGGCGCTACGGACTGAGCTCCTGGATGCAGGAGGCTGGCACGGCGCAGGTACGTCCGACTGGCCGGATAGCTGTCGTTCGTCGGTCTCATCTTATTTATATCCCGGGTTCTGTACCAAATTGGGGTTCTTCTCCATCTCCTCTTCAGGTATGGGGAAGATGCCCGTGTGCCTGTCAGCTTCGGCAGGTTTGTTCCACCAGGCATCGAAGAATGTGCCGAAACGGATGTTGGTTGTGCGTCTCAGACCTTCGAAGACGAATTCGTGGAGCCACTCCTTGTCGAGTGCGTCGATGGTGAGCGTGGTCAGGTCAGGTAGCCCCGCACGCTTGCGGATTTGGTTGATGTAGGAGAGCGCGTTCTGCTCGTAGCCGAGCCGATAGTTGGCTTCGGCCTGCATCATCAGCACCTCGGCGTAGCGCATCAGCACCCAGTCGTTGTCGCGCTCCCAGGCATCGGTGGGTCCCCATTCGTACTTGTCAAGCCGTGCTCCCTCGTTCTGTGCGGCATTTTCAAAGTTCTTGATGTCCTCGGTGTAGTTCAGCGGCTCCCCGTTGTCCATCAGCACCTCGGCACCTGTGGCCACATTGTACTGCTGACCAATGAGGAGACTGCTGCGGCGCACGTCGTTCTCCTCGAACGATGAGTAGACTCCCGGCTGGGCGCAGATACCGTTGCCGCACCACTGGTACACACCGGCAGGGTCGAAGGCGTACTTCTGGTTGTAGTGATAGGTCATGGAGGCCAGGTAGTTGCCCACGGTGCCCTGCTTGTGGTCGTAGGGAATGGCGAATATAATTTCCGTGGAGCCTTGGTTCTCAATGGCAAAGCTGGCCTTGTAGGCGGGTGTCAGCGAGTAGCCCTTCACCTTGTCGCAGGCATCCAGGCAGTCCTGCCACCGGGCTTTGCCCGTATAGACCTCTGCATTGAGATAGAGACGGGCCAGCAGCGTATAGGCAACATTCTGTGTAAAGCGGCCATACTGAATGCCGGCAGGCAACAGCGGAAGCACTTCCTTGAGCTCCTTCTCAATGAAATCAAACACTTCCTGGCGCGTTGAGTTCTTGGGAAGCTCGCTTTCGGTGAAGTCGGTGGTGATGGGAACGTTGCCGAAGTTGTCGAGCAGGTTGTAGTAATAGTAGGCACGGAGCCCGCGCAGTTCGGCTTCAGCTATCTTCTTTGACTCTTCGCCGAGCTCGCTCTTCTCCACCTGGTAGATGATGCCGTTGACCTTGGAAACGCCTGTGAAGTTGTATCTCCAGATGGAGAGCACGCCCGTGTTCTGTGCATCCCAGGTGTGATATTGCAGTTGCTGGTAGCGCCCACCGTCGTACCAGTCGGTGCCGCGGGTCGGGATGCAGGCCTCGTCGCTTGAGCATTCGGAGGTAAAGAACACATACTCGCATGTAGGGTAGCAGTTCACGCCGTTGCCCTCGGGTGTACCGGAGCCATAGCCACGCAGGGTGGCGTAGGCGCCTCCTACGATGGTGGATATCTCTGTTTCGTTCTTGCCGTAATCGTTCATTGATACTTTGTCGTAAAGATGCTCTTTCAGGTCTGTACATGACGTCATCACGGTTCCTGCCAGCAGGAGTGATGATAGTATATATCTTGCTTTCATAATTTTGCGATATAAGGGTTAATGTGTTTAGAAACCGATGTTTAAGCCTACGGAGAAAGTGCGCGGACGGGGATAGGCATTGAAGAAATCGATGCCCGGAGAGTTCAGCACGTTGTCGGGAATGGCAACCTCGGGGTCAAGTCCCTTGTAGGCAGTGATGCAGAAGAGGTTTTCTCCCGTCACGTAGACACGCAGGCGCGAGAGCCCCAGCCTCTCGGGCTGTGGCAGGCTGTAGCCCAGCGTTACGGACTGGAGCCTGAAGAAGCTGCCGTTCTCGATGAAGTAGTCGCTGAAGGTTGGATTGTCGGTGATGCCGCTGTCCATGAAATCGTCCAGTACATTTTGCGAGGGGAAGCGCGTAGGATCGTACATGGCCATGCGGGTGCAGTTTAGTATCTTCTGCCCGAACATGCCGTAGGCTGCTGCTGCACAGTCAAAGTTGCGCCACGTGGCATTGAGCGACAAGCCCACATTCCATTTCGGCTGGGCAGAACCTAAGTAGCCCTCGGTCACCTTGCCGTCAGCGTCTTTACTGAGCATATACTTCCCGTCTTCACTGATGCCTTCGCAGTGAGGTCCCCAAAAGGCACCGGCCGGATAGCCTTCGCGTATCACCTGGGAATAAGTGTTGGACATGCCGCGTAGATTGTGCAAGGAGCCGGCCTGCAGGCCAACAGCCTGATACTGGCCATTGGAAAGTTTGGTGATTTCCTGCTGATTGTAAGCCAGACTCATGTTGGCATCGAAAGTCCAATCCTTTGTTTGAATGATGTTGGCACCTAAAGTCAATTCAAATCCCTTGTTCACGAGGTCGCCGACATTGGCCAACATGGTTCCGACCAAATAGGGAGGTTGTGGCACAGGATAGGTCCAAAGCAGGTCGGAAGTCTTCTTATGATAGAGTTCCAACGTGCCATTAAAGCGGTTGAAAACAGAGAAATCGATGCCAAGATTCCATTGAGCGGTGCTTTCCCACTTCAAATCAGGATTTACATTCTGGCTTTGCGTGTAGGCATTCTTCCATGTTCCGGTCGTAGCATCATAGTAGGCAGCACCCGAAGCAGAAAGGATTGAGAGGCTCTTGTATTCGCCGATGCCGTTCTGGTTGCCCGTTACACCGTACCCCAGCCGCAGTTTCAGGTTGTCGAGCCAATCCGAGGAGGCCTTCATGAACGGCTCGTCGGAGATACGCCAGGCAAAGGAAACCGACGGGAAAGTGCCCCACTTGTGGTTGTCGCCGAAGCGGCTTGAACCGTCCTGGCGCAGTGTTGCCGTGAGCATATAGCGGTTCAGGTAACTGTAGTTGACACGACCGAAGAACGAAACCAATGTTGCCTCACCTTTATAAGAATATACATCGCTCTGCCTGAAGTCGGTTCCTGCCGCCAGGTTGTTGTATCCGAAGGCGTTGGTATCGAAGCCACTCCGGGTAGAACCGAAGCCTTCGTAAACGTTGTCGAGATAAGAATAACCTGCCATGAGGTTCAGGTGATGGCTTGAGCCCAGCATGCGGTCATAGGTAAGGTAGGCTTCCAGTTGCTTGTTGGTGTAGTCTTCGTAGGTACGTTGTCCCCATCCCTTTTCGCTTTGTCCTTCCATACGAGCATAAGAAGGTTTATAGAGACCTCCCGTAACAGAGTTCTGTTCATAGGATGTGTTCACGGTAGCTTTCAAATCCTTGATGATATCCAGCTCTGCTTTCAGGTAACCCAAGAAGCGGTGACGCTTGTGATCATCCGTACGGTTGCTGTTGAGCTCAACCGGATTTTCGGTATTGGTGCCGTTGAGTTGTGCAAAAGAGCCATCAGAATTATATACAGGGAACGTAGGCTGAAGATTGGTCATGCGCTCGAAGATACGTGTGTCTATGGGATGCCAGCGGTCGAAGTTGGCATTGATGCCCTCGTCAAGGCGTAATCTTCCCTGCCACGCTGTCTGATAAGCCGTCAGCGATCCGGCCAGTCGGTTCATGTTGTTACGCTTGATGACGCCCTGATTATTCGTGTAGGTTGCCGATGCACGATAGCCGTGCTCCTTCTTACTGCTTGAGAAAAGGATGTTGTGGGAGTGGGAAATCGCCGTACGTTCAAGTTCTTTTTGCCAATCGGTATCGGCTCCGTAGTCAAGTGCGTTATAGACATTGCGGTTACGGACGTAGCCTCGCCACTGGTCAGCTGAAAGCAAATCCATGTTCTTTGCCGCCGAGGCAAAAGCTACATAGCCATTGTACTGCAAGTTGTTCTGTTCTTTTTCGCCTCCTTGCCGGTTGGTTGTTACGATAATAACGCCATTGGCACCACGGCTACCATAGATGGCGGCAGCCGATGCGTCCTTGAGGATGTCCATGCTGACTATTTCAGAGGGCTGCACGGAGTTGAAGTCAACTCCCGGTATTCCGTCGACCACAACCAGCGGGCCATTGCTTGCCGACAGCGATGTGCCGCCACGCAGGCGGAGACTTGCTCCGGCTTCGGGTGCGCCACTGCTCTGAACCACCGACAGGCCGGCGACCTTGCCTTGCAGCAACTGTTCGGTACTTGTAATGACACCCTTACGCATGTCCTTGGCACTGACCGAGGCAATGGCGCCAGTGAGATCGCTCTTGCGCATCGTACCGTAACCTACGCCTACGACAACGGTCTCGTTCAGCGTCTTGGCATCTTCGGCCAGCGTGACGTGCATATCTGTTGTTGCTTTTACTCTCTGTGACACATAGCCTATGTAGGAGATGTCGAGCATTGCGCCCTGAGTGCACTCAATGCTGAACCTGCCGTCAGCGTCGGTTACGGTTCCGTCTTTGGTTCCCACCACTTTTATCGTGGCGCCAATCAGCGGCTCCTGGTTGCTGTCCGCCACCGTTCCCGTGGCCATGATGTTCTGTGCCTGCGCCACGACGCACGATAGCAACAGCAGCAGCGTCATTACACTGCCATATATTCGAGTTGATTGATGGTATTTCATAGGTTTTCAGGATTATATTGTTTTATTCCGTTTTGGGGGTTATTTGTCGGGTATTACCAATGGCACCGTAGTGTCGACCACAGTCTGTCCGTTGGCTTTGGTTACGACAATATGGAGTTCGGTTGCTTCGATGCCTTTCAGTTCTTTTACCAAGTTGACTGTTGCCTGCCGTTTGTCACGCACGCCGGCCATCGTACCCGTGATGTTTTTCTGGCCTGCCGTGATGGTATAGCTGAGTTCTCCTGCCGTGCGCTCATTGTATTCGCGGGTAAGCGTGAGAATGTCCTTGGCACTCACGCGCGAAGGGAACAGCGTGAACACCGGGTCGGGGTAGGGTGTGGCCGTTCCTGCCTTCTGTATCTGGTCACCGCTGTTGGCGCCCCAGTCGTTGCCTCCGGTGGCATTGCGTATTACCTCGACAACAAGATAAGTCATGTTTTCCAGTTGAAAGGCAGCCTTATAGTCGGCGTCGGCCAATTCGGTGGGGGTGGTAGAACCGGCATCGTTGGGGTTGGAGGCATAGTATTCAGACGGTATTCCCACGTTCCACGCATAGAGTCCGTTGGACAGTTTCTTTACCTCTGTCTTCTCCAGACAGGCCGGACGCCATACGTCGAGCGTCTGTTGTATCGTCCAGTCGTTGAGACCAGAGTGCACACCGAACTGCACGAAGTTGGCATCCTTGGCTATCTCGGTCATGGTACGGTCGCCTAATTTGTACACATCGGGATTAAAGAGTACGGTCAGCGGCTCGTCTAAGGTAAACTTATCAGTGAATCCTGCCGACTTACGGCCAGAAACGAACCGGAAAGCCGCGCCACTGGTCTTGAAGTCCTGAAACTCCGAACGGGAATCGGGTGCTGCAAACTCTGTGCTCCACAAATCATCGCGCTTGGTCTTCAGTTGCTGCCAGAAGCCTGGCCAGTTGGCATCTTCGAACACAGCGGCATCTACGTGGAAATACTGCGTGGGCACCATCGTCTTGCGATAGATATTGTTACCCAGGTACTCCAGCTTGGCAAATTCCGAAGAGTTATCGCCGTTGCCTGCGTCAGGTTCCGACGGCTGCCATGCCCACAGATATAGGTCTGCGCCTTCGGGAAAGCCCACGTCGGTGACATCATAATAGAAACTCACTTGCTCATCGCCTGTAAAGACGGCCGGGACGGTCCAGCACTTCGGCGTACCTACCTTCTTGCTTGCCAAGGCCATCAGCGGAAACATCAATGCAGCCAGAATGACTGCGCAGCATATATTCTTTTTCATAGTCGTTCAGATTAATTATTCCACTGCCTGCATTAAATTATAGGTGTAGGATACAAACGGCTTGCCGTTTACTTGTCGGGTCAGTCTGAATTCAAGGGTCTGATTGTTGCCCGGCATTGTCGTTATGGTAAGCGCCGGTGCGTCCTCCTCGCCGTTAAGAGTCAGCCGGGCTGCTGTTCCGTCCGACTTGGTAAACGGATGGTCGAGCGTCCATGTACCTTTAATCGGCAGCAATTCGGGGGCCGAGCCTTCCACGGTGAAGTCTGCCGGTTCGCCGCTGGAGTTGCGGTTCAGATGAATGACAAAAGAGTCGAAGTCGAGCATACTCGTGAGCGTCATGGTCTTGCCATTGCTTTCATCGGTCTGTGTCAGGGAATTGATTACCCATTTTCCGTCAATTTTCTCATAAAGCCGGATGGGTTCCACATAGCTGCCGTCGTCCACAGAACTGCATCCGCAGAACACCGTTACCGACAGCAGAACCATAGACAGCGAAGTCCAATAGTTTTTTCTTGTCCTCATAGTAAATTATTTAGTTATTGGAAGTTAAGTTTTATCACATACAAAAATAGCTGAAAAAATGCAGAATAGAAACTTTAATAAGGAATGTATAATCGAAAAACCTTATGCTGATTCCGTCATGTATTGATAATCAGTATGTTATCTGGCAAGGAACGTTCAGGATGTATTATCGATATATAGCCTCGTTTAGGCAGTTTTCCGGTTTCTCCAGGTATCAGAAAGGGGTGCTGAAAGGTAGCTTCGGGAACTTTCGACACTTGTCGAAAGAATGTGCGACAAGTGTCGCACGATTATTTGACAGGTGTCGAAAGTTGCGTGTGATGATAAACATTACCCTGCAAGCATTCTTTTATGTTACAGGAACATCTGCTTCACCAGGTTGGAAGTATAGGCGTAAGGCAGATAGTCGAGTGAGGGAGCGTCGAGCAGCTGCAGGCACGCCCGCTTGCCACGGGTGATGCTGCCGTGCGTGCAACTGGCTCCCATGCTGTAGGCAGCGTTGATGGTGGCGGCGTTGAGCGCCTCCTGCGGCAGCAGCCGCATCTTGATGCAGGCCAGGGAGACAATGAATTTCATGTCGCCCGACGGTGTGGAACCGGGATTGTAGTCGGAAGCCAGGGCTATGCCGAGGCCTGCGTCGATGAGCTTACGGGCCGGTGCATAGGGCATGTTGAGGAAGAACGAGGTGCCGGGCAGCAGTGTGGGCATGGTGTCGGAGCCCTGCAGGAGTGCGATGGACTCATCGGCCATGTGCTCAAGATGGTCTGCCGACAGGGCATGATGCGCCACCGCAACCCGCACGCCGCCCGAGGGAGCCAGCTCCTCGGCGTGTATCTTGGGCCGCAGTCCGTAGCGGGCGCCGGCGCGGAGTATGCGGTCCGTCTCGGTGGGAGTGAAGAATCCCTCGTCGCAGAACACGTCGATGAATTCTGCCAGTCGTTGTTTGCCCACTTCGGGTATCATCTCCCTGACCACCCTGTCAACGTATTCCCCCTGCCGCCCCTGATATTCGCGCGCCACGGCGTGGGCACCCAGAAAGGTAGCGGCAATCCTGATGCCGGCCGTCTCCCTGATGCGGCGCACTACGCGCAGCATCTTCAGCTCGTCGGCTGTGTTGAGTCCGTAGCCGCTCTTTATCTCCACGCAGCCTGTGCCCTTGCTCTTTATTTCCTCCACGCGCCGCATGGCCTGCCGGTAGAGCTCCTCTTCCGAGAGCTGATGCAGCAGGTCGGCGGAGTTCAGGATGCCGCCTCCGCGGCGCGCAATCTCTGCATAGCTGAGGCCGCGTATCTTGTCTACGAACTCCTGTTCACGGCTTCCGGCATAGACCAGATGGGTATGCGGGTCGCAGAAGCAGGGCATGAGGATGGCGCCGTGTGCATGGACGGTATGGCAGTCGGTACAGGTGGGCATCGTGGACATGGGCCCAAAGTCGGTTATCAGTCCGTCGGTGGCCAGCAGCCACGCGTCAGGCAGAGTCTGCATGACGGCCATCTCGCTGCCCGTGAGGCGGAGCTTGCCCGGTGGCAGGATGCCTGCCAGCAGGCCGATGTGGTGGATGAGTGTGCGCATGGGTAAGTTGTTGTTTGTTTGTGTTGCCCGGGCAGCGGCGTGGGGTCACAGTGCCCGGTTCAGGTTTTCCATCTTTTCGGAGTGCAGGAAGTCTACGGAGCGGGCGATGTAGGGGTACATCACCACGTCCTTGTCAATGAAGGGAACCACCTGGCGGTAGTTGGCCACGAGGCTTTCGAGTATGGGCGACGTGCGGAGCGGCCGCCTGAAATCGAGTGCCTGGGCGGCGTTGAAAAGCTCGATGGCCAGCACGCGCTCCGTGTTGAGCACCACCCGGTACAGCTTGGTGCCGGCATTGGCGCCCATGCTCACGTGGTCCTCCTGCCCCTGCGAGGTGGGTATGCTGTCTACCGAGGCCGGTGTACAGAGCCCCTTGCTCTGGCTCACGATAGATGCTGCCGTGTACTGCGTTATCATGAAGCCGCTGTTTACGCCCGGACTGGCCACGAGGAAGCTCGGCAGGCCACGCGTGCCCGACACCAGCTTATAGATGCGGCGCTCGGAGATGTTGGCCAGTTCGGACATGGCAATGGCCAGAAAGTCCATGGGCATGGCAATGGGTTCGCCGTGGAAGTTGCCTGCGGAGATTATCAGGTCATCGTCCGGGCACACCGTGGGGTTGTCGGTGGTGGCGTTAATCTCCACGTCGGTCACCTTTTGCACGTATCTTACGGTGTCTTTCACGGCTCCGTGTACCTGCGGAATGCAGCGGAATGAGTAGGGATCTTGTACGTAGTTCTTGGGCTGGTTCACGATTTCGCTCCCGGCGAGTATCCTGGTAATGTTGGCTGCCGTGTCCAACTGCCCCTTGTGGGGGCGCACGATGTGGACGGCGCGATTGAAGGGTTCGAGCAGTCCTTCATAGGCATCCAGCGACAGAGCGGCGATGTAGTCGGCCCAGTTGCTGAGCTTGGTGGCCTGAATAATGGACCAGCAGCAGAATGCGGCCATGTTCTGCGTGCCGTTGAGCAGGGCCAGGCCCTCCTTTGAAGCTAACCTGATGGGCTGCCATCCTTTGAGTTTCAGCAGGCTGGCGGCGTCCATGCGCTTGCCCTGATATTCCACTTCGCCCAATCCCACCAGAGGAAGGCAGAGGTGGGCCAGCGGCACCAGGTCGCCCGACGAGCCCACGGAGCCCTGTATGTAGACGATGGGGTAGACGTCGTTGTTGAAGAAGTCGATGAGCCGTTCTACCGTATCGAGCTTGCATCCCGAATATCCGTAGCTGAGCGACTGTATCTTGAGCAATATCATGAGCTTCACAATCTCGTTGGGAACGCGCTCGCCGCAGCCGCAGGCATGGCTCATCATGAGGTTGATTTGCAGTTGCGAGAGCTGGTCCTTGCCGATGTTGATGTTGCAGAGCGAGCCGAAGCCGGTGGTGACACCGTAGATGGGAACTTCTGATTCGGCTATCTTGCGGTCCAGATACTTGCGGCAACGGACGATGCGTTCACGGGAGTCGTCGCCCAACCTGAGCTTGTAGTTGTGCCTGATGATTTCAGACACCTTATTTAATGTAAGGTGTCCGGCGCTGATTTCATGAACTTTTTCCATAGTATTCGTTGTGTTCGGACGATTTGAAAGTTAGAAAATACTGGCTGCCTTGTCAATGATTGCCTCGTCGGCTATCTGCGGCAGGGTGACCTGCAGCTGCGGAGTGCGCTCCATCTGGCGCCTGATGGCGTCTATGGAGCCTTGATTGCGGGCCCACGAACGGCGGCTGATGCCGTTGTTTACATCCCAGAACAGCATCTCCCTGATGTGGCGCG
Organism: Prevotella sp. kh1p2; assembly: GCF_900111525.1. Classification (NCBI taxonomy): domain Bacteria; kingdom Pseudomonadati; phylum Bacteroidota; class Bacteroidia; order Bacteroidales; family Prevotellaceae; genus Prevotella; species Prevotella sp. kh1p2. Next base: position 113,953 of record NZ_FOHY01000005.1, on the reverse strand, counting down.
CGGCATCTTCGCTGCCGTCTACGACCATGCCGAAGCCGCCGTTGATGACCTCGCCCCAGCCTACGCCGCCACCGTTGTGGATGCTTACCCACGTTGCACCGCGGAAGCTGTCGCCGATAACGTTCTGTATCGCCATGTCGGCACAGAACCGGGAGCCGTCGTAAATGTTGCTGGTCTCGCGGAAGGGTGAGTCGGTTCCCGATACGTCATGATGGTCTCTGCCCAATACGACGGGTGCTTTCAGTTGGCCGTTGCGCACGGCCTCGTTGAAAGCCAGGGCTATCTTGGTGCGTCCCTCACAGTCGGCGTAGAGGATGCGGGCCTGCGAACCTACCACGAGATGGTTGCGGCCAGCCTCCTTTATCCAGTGTATGTTGTCGTCCAACTGGTGCCTGATGTCGGCTGTTGCCGTGGCCCGTTCTTCTTCCAGCACGCGTGCGGCAATCCGGTCGGTCAGTTCCAGGTCGTCAGGGTCGCAGGAGGTGCACACCCATCTGAACGGACCGAAGCCGTAGTCGAAGAACATGGGCCCCATGATGTCCTGCACGTACGACGGATAACGGAACTTACCGTCGGGCAGCAGGATGTCGGCACCGGCACGACTGGCCTGCAGGAGGAAGGCGTTGCCATAGTCGAAGAAGTACATGCCGCGTGCAGTGAGCTTGTTGATGGCGGCCACCTGGCGGCGCAGAGATGCCTGCACGCGTTCTCGGAATTCGTCAGGACGCTCGGCCATCATGTGCTTGCTTTCCTCCAAAGTGAGCCCCACGGGATAGTATCCGCCTGCCCAGGGGTTGTGGAGTGAAGTCTGGTCGGAACCGAGATTTACCTCTATGTCCTCTTCGGCCAATCGTTCCCACAGGTCAACGATGTTGCCCATGTAGGCCATTGACACCGTCCGCCTTTCGGCTACGGCCTTGCGTATGGCCGGTATCAGCTCGTTCAGGTTGTCGTGCAGCTCGTCCACCCATCCCTGGTCGTACCGTTTCTGTGCTGCCAGCGGGTTTATTTCGGCCACAACGCTCACTACCCCGGCTATGTTTCCGGCCTTTGGCTGGGCGCCGCTCATGCCTCCCAATCCGGAGGATACGAAGAGCGGCTTGCCTGTGCGGCCCTGCATGACGCGGCGGGCGGCGTTGAGCACGGTGATGGTGGTGCCGTGAACAATGCCCTGTGGGCCGATGTACATGTACGAACCGGCCGTCATCTGGCCGTATTGGCTTACGCCCAGGGCGTTGTCACGTTCCCAGTCGTCGGGCTTCGAGTAGTTGGGTATCACCATGCCGTTGGTCACCACTACCCGTGGTGCATCCTTGTGCGAGGGGAAGAGGCCGAGCGGATGGCCTGAATACATGACCAGCGTCTGTTCATCCGTCATCTGGCTGAGGTATTGCATCACCAGCCTGTACTGCGCCCAGTTCTGGAAGATGGCGCCGTTTCCGCCGTAGACGATGAGCTCGTGGGGATGTTGGGCCACGCGGGGGTCGAGGTTGTTCTGAATCATAAGCATGATGGCAGCAGCCTGCTCCGAGTGGTGAGGATAGTCGCTGATGGGCCGTGCGTGCATGGCATAGCGTGGACGGTAGCGGTACATGTAGATTCTGCCGTACGTTTTCAGCTCTTCGGCAAATTCGGGAGCCAACACGGCGTGCAGTTCCTTGGGAAAGTAGCGGAGCGCGTTGCGCAGAGCCAGCTTCTTCTCGTCGGGCGTAAGGATGTCCTTACGCTTCGGTGCGTGGTTCACCTGGGGGGCGTAAGGCTGCGCTTCGGGCAACTCTGCGGGGATGCCTTGGCGTATGTCGGCCCTGAATTGTTCCAATGTCATGGTTTCGGGTTTGGTTTCCATTGTGCTGTTCAGATTAAAGATTCAACGATTTTAGTAATTTCCCGTTCCTCACGGTCGGCCTCCTCGGCTATGCGGTTGGCTTCAGCCACCAGGGCATCGGCCGTCTGCCGGTCCTTGAGTGATGCGGCATTGATTTTCACATTCAGGCAGGCGCCTCTCACGGCAGCCCTTGCTGCCAGCGCTCCCACGCCGGCATCCGACACGCTGTTGGGGTTACCTGTCTCGGCCATTCTGCGGCAGAGGCCGAACACTTCGTACGAGGTCTTCATTGTTTGCAGCGGAATCCGGGTGGCGCAGAGCGTAGCCGACTGGATGGCCTCACTGCGCAGGCGCTTCTCCTCGTCGTTTTCCCTGGGCATGGCGAAGGCACTCATGATGCTGTTAAAGGCCTCGGTATCCTCGTCGACCAGTCGGAGCAGGCGCATGATGAGCTGCTGTCCCTTGTCGGCCCATGTGCTGAACTCCTGCCATCGGTCGTCCCATCCGCGTTTGCCGGCCGACAGGTTGGCCACCATTGTGCCCAAGGCAGCTCCCAAGGCACCCATGCAGGCGGCGATGGTGCCGCCGCCCGGGGCCGGCGATTCGCGCGAAGTCTCCTCGACAAAGCCCCTGACGGTGAGGTCTGCGAGGCTGTTCCGCTTCGTGCCGGCATCGAGAAGGTATTCTATCACCTTCTCTTCAGGCTTGAAAGGTCGCAGGTCGTTGAGCCCCATCGACCTGATAGCCATGCGGATAATGTCGGCTTCGGGGATGCCGGTCGACCGCTGTTGCTTCTCCAGAAAATACTTGCCGGCGTCTATGAGCGTTTTTTTCGGGATGAGGCCCACGATTTCCGTGCCCGTTACCCGCACTCCCCGCTCGCGTGCACAGCGGCAAACCTCATCGAAAGCCTTGTGCAGCGGAGTCACGGCGAGGTTGGTCATGTTCATTGAGACCTGTGCGATGCCGTATTCGTCGATATACCATCCGATGGCTTTCGTACACTTCAGCGTGCCCGGCTGCATGCGTACGTTGCCCTGTTCGTCCCTGAGCGGCTTGCCCGTGAGCGTGTTGCCCTCGCGCAGCGGGCGCCCTTTCTCGCGCACGTCGAAGGCAATGGCGTTGGCCCGACGGGTGGAGGTGGTGTTGAGGTTGAAGTTTACGGCGATGAGGAAGTCGCGTGCACCCACGACCGTACAGCCCGTGCGGGCAATGTCCTCGTCGTAAGGACGCGCGCCGAAGTCGGGCGCCTTGCCGGCGTCAGCTAACTTGTCGGGCAGTGCTTCGTATTCTCCTGCCCGGCATACGGCCAGATTTCTGCGCTCCGGTTTGAGCGCCGCCGCCTCGTAACAGTAGGTGGGAATCCGCAGCTCATCAGCTATGCGGCGTGCCAGTCGGCGTGCCAGCTCGGCACATTCAGCTAAGCTGACGCCTGATACGGGAACCAGTGGCAGCACGTCGGTGGCTCCCATGCGCGGATGAGCACCGTGGTGGCGGCGCATGTCAATGAGCCGGGCCGCTTGCTCCACGGCCTTGAAAGCGGCCTCACACACAGCTTCGGGCTCTCCTACAAAGGTGATGACGGTACGGTTGGTGGCCTCGCCGGGGTCAACGTCCAGCAACTTCACGCCCGGGCAGGCTGCAATGGCATTGCCGATGGTGCGAATGGTTTCCTCATTGCGTCCCTCGCTGAAATTGGGAACGCACTCGATGATTCGTTTTTCCTGTTCCATAGTATATCTCCGGTCTAAGTGTATGTTTGTTGTTGTCAAAAGGCAATACGGCCACATGGGGCCAGCAGACTGTTGACCCTCATCTGTGGCAAATATAGCTCATTTTATTTAAAGATGCAAGAAATATGCAGGGAAAAACGCACCGGTCGTTTCCTGTTCCGGTTCAAGATACTTCCGGGCATGCTGATAAAACAAAAGAGGATAACCGAAGTTATCCTCTTTGTGCGCTTCAAGATGGGCTTGAACCAACGACCCCCTGATTAACAGTCAGGTGCTCTAACCAACTGAGCTATTGAAGCATTGATATTGCACGGCCGCCCTGCGGCTTCCGCCGGCGAGGTGCAATGCTGTAATTGCGGTTGCAAAGGTAAGCTGTTTTTCCGAAACCGCCAAACAAATTCCCGTTTTTTTTCGTTTTAGCGCTAAAATACAATAATTTTTTGTTGCTTTTAGCGGTTTACAAGCATAATATCGTACTTTTGTAGCTGCAAAACAACTGTTTATGAAGAAACTCATAGCCTATCTGCTCTTGCTTGTCTCGTGCCCTGTGGCGGCGCAGAACCAAGACCACAACCTGGAGGTTGCCAAGAACCTGGAGGTTTTCAACACCATTTACAAGCAGCTGGACCTGCTCTACGTCGATACGCTCGATGCCGCCGAAGTGGTTGGCAACGGCATTGACGCCATGCTGAACTCGCTCGATCCCTACACCGTTTACTATCCCGAAGACAAGACGAAGGACCTGCGAACGATGATAACGGGCAAGTACGCCGGCATTGGAGCCATCATCAAGTACAACCAAAGGCTCAAGACAGTGGTCATAGAGGAGCCTTATGCGGGCATGCCGGCAGCCGAAGCAGGACTGCGGAAGGGCGACATCATACTCTCCATTGACGGCGAGCAGATGAACGGGAAGACAACTGAGTACGTGAGCGACCGCCTGAAAGGCGACCCCGGAACTACCTTCGAGCTGCGCGCCAGGCGCCCGGGAGAGAAGAAGGAGATGAGCTTCCGCGTTACGCGCCGCGCCATCCAGCTGCCCGCAGTGCCCTATTACGGCATCCAGCAGGGTGGCATCGGCTACATCAACCTCAACCAGTTTACCGAGAACAGTGCCCGAACGGTGCGCAACGCCTTCATCGAGATGAGGCAGAAAGGCATCAAGGGGCTGGTTCTGGACTTGCGAAACAACGGCGGAGGCTCGGAGCCCGAGGCCGTTGACATCGTGAACCTGTTCGTGCCCAAGGGCAAACTCGTGGTGTCGAACCGCGGCAAACTGACCCGTGCCAACCGCGACTACCGTACCACCCTGGAGCCCGTAGACACGCTCATGCCCCTCGTGGTGCTGGTTAACGGCGGCACCGCAAGCGCCAGCGAGATAACGAGCGGCGCCCTGCAGGACATGGACCGCGCCGTGGTGATGGGCACCCGGACCTACGGAAAGGGACTGGTGCAGATGACGACCGACCTGCCCTACAACGGCCGCATGAAGCTCACGACGAGCAAGTACTACATTCCCAGCGGCCGTTGCATACAGGCCGTGAACTACAAACACGCCAACGGCGGCTACACGGAGCATGTACCCGACTCGCTGACCCGCCTCTTTCACACCGCCAACGGCCGTGAGGTGCGCGACGGCGGCGGCATCAAGCCCGACGTGGAGGTAAAGGCCGACACCATACCCAACATAGCCGTGGCCCTTACCAATGGCGACCCCTACGGCATTCTGCGCGACTCGATGGAGGTGCTGCACGACTTCGAGGTGGCCTACATTGCCTCGCATCCGTCCATAGGGCCTGCAGCGAGCTTCGAAATAAGCGATGCAGACTACGAGGAGTTCAAGCAGAAGGTGCTCGAGAGCGGCTTCTCCTACGACCGCGAGAGCGAGAAATACCTCAAGAACATAGTCAAGCTGGCCAAGTTCGAGGGCTATTACGACGTGGCCAAGCCCGAGTTCGACGCGCTGGAGAAGAAACTCACCCACAACGTAGCACGCGACCTGGACTATAACAAGGCCGTAATCAAGCAGATACTGTCCAATGACATCGTTACGGCCTACTACTTCCAGGGCGGCGGAGTGCAGAACAGCCTGCGCGCCGACAAGCAGATGAAGGCCGCCCTGCAGCTGCTCGGCAACCCGGATGAGTACCGCCGCATCCTCAGCCCGGTAAAAACAGCGAAGAAATAAGCACGGACCAAACCCGCCCAGCGCGCGGCTGCCGGAGGCTGAAAACCTCGACAGCCGCGCGTTCTGTTTAGTTGCAGGCCGCAGAAATTACTGACTATAATCATTTACAAACCCCCTCCCGGCGCTTTGCTGCATTTCTTCGGTATCGCCTGCAGGGGCAGAAAACGGCAAAATCTGCCGTTTTCTAAGACTCTGATAATCAAGTGTTTGCTGATTGCGTAAATTCTTCTGCTTTCTTGAAGCTGTCCTTCAAGCCGCTTGAAGATGCCCTTCAAGGAGCTTGAAGCATAGCTCCGGCGCGGCCGGAAGAGGCTTCCGGTGGCGTTGAAAGCATGCTTCGGCCCGCCAGATGGGCGGAAATGAGCCTGAAAAATACAAAAATCAAGGTCCCGGAACGATAAAAACAGCCCGGCAGAAAGGTTTCTGCCACCGGCCTAAGTGTTAAAACCAAGGGCTTTAACAGCCAACTATCCTTACAATCTCCCGCCTCTGCGGCACTCCTGCCGCAGACTCGTTGCAGTTTTGGGGCGGAGTTGTTGTTCCGCCCACAAGCAGGGCGGAGGGGCGAGGAAGCTACGAAATCTCTTTCCAGCACTGCGGGTCGGGGGCGTACATGCTGCCGTGGTAGCCGGCAGCTACGGCGGGACAGCCGCGGCAGAAGCGCAGGAGCTCGCACCGACTGCATTTCTCAAAGTTCTCGTAAATGCGGTATTTGTCCATTTCCGGCCCGGTAAAGAGCGTGTAGAGGTCGTCTGTAAGTGCGTTGCCCACCTTGCTTTCCATGCGCCGGCAGGCGTAGCAGGCGCCATCGCTGAGGATGGTGAAGTGGGCGTTGCCGCAGTTGCATCCGTCGTACACTATCTCGTCGGCCGGATAGTCGGCCGGATTGAAGAGCCCGCGCTCGTACTTGAAGAGCGTCCACAGGTGGTCTTTGAGGCTAAAGTAGGTGGAAGAATCCTTGTAAAGCTGGAATTTTAGCCAGCATTTCTCCATCATGGCGCGGTATTCCTGCGGCGAGCAGCAGGTGTCCTTGCTGTCGGCATCGGGGCAGTAGCGGGCAAAGGCGAAGATGTCGGCCTTGTTTTCAACCGCCACGTCGACCAGAGCAGGTATCTCGTTGCAGTTCCATTTAGACACCGTAGCCATGAGGGCAACCTTTATACCGGCCGCCCGCAGAACGGGAATGGCGGCCAGCGTTTCGTGGTAAGAGCCCGGCCGGCGGATGCGGTCGTGGGTGGCTTCGAGACCGTCGAGCGAGAGCTGGTACTTTCGGCAGCCGTATTCGTGGAGCCGGCGGCAGTTATCGGCGGTGAGATGAAAGGGGTTTCCCAACAGTGCAAATGGAATATTCCGCTCCTTCAGCATGCCGGCCAGCATCCAGAACTGCGGATGCAGGATGGGGTCTCCGCCCGTAATGTAAAGGTAGGGCAGGCGTTCGGCCTTGCGGCAGAAAGTCTGGATGTTGTCCAGAACCTTGACCATCTGGGCCGGTTCCATCTGTTTGAACTTGGCGTGAGAGCCGAGTGCGTAGATGTAGCAGTGCTTGCAGCGCTGGTCGCAGGCCTCGGTGATGTGCCACTGGAAAGCGAAATACTCCATTTGGGGGTTGTTTTGGGTTTGGTGTTTGTTACTTGGTACCTCCGTCGCCGGCACCACATGCGGTTCCGCATGAGGCTGCGATTTGGTTACCACCATCGCCTGTTCCGCAGGCGGTACCGCAAGAAGCGGCCACACGGGTCTGCTTCTTGGCTGCAAATAAATTCTTCAGCATAGTTGATTGTTATTTAAATGATTAAACATACGGCTGCTGTCTCAGCGGACAACGAACCTTTTTCTGTCTTCGATGATGCCCTTGTAGTTGTCTATCGACCACTGCACGAGCTGATTTATCAATGGTATGAGCGTGTGCGTACGCTCCGTGAGGGCGTATTCCACGCGCAAGGGCACCTCCGGGTACACCTTTCGGCTCACCAGGCCGTCGGCCTCCAAGGCCCGCAAGGTGGCGGTGAGCATGCGCTGCGACACGTCGGGAATGGCCCGCGCTATTTGCCCGAAGCGCATGCTCCCTGTGCTTTCGCTCAGTTCGAGCAGCACCAGGAGGGTCCATTTCTCGCCGATACGCGAGAGTATGTTGCGTATGGGGCACTCCGGAAAGAGCGGGTCGGTTATGTTATTTCTGTTCATGGGCGTTGCTGATGTTGAGGATGATTTTGCCTCCTGCACCGCCCCGCTCCAGCAGGGTGTGGGCTTCGGCAATTTCATCGAGAGCGAACACCTTGCTGTATAGCGGGCGGATGTGTGCCCGGGCGATGAGGCCGAACAGCTCGTTGATGACTTGCCGGGTGGGATAGTTGCTGAAGAAGCCCGAGAGAAACACCCCGTTGGGAATTTGCTTGATTGGGTCAAAGTCGGGTAAGGTGAACTGGTTGCCCAGTATTCCCGTGTTGCAAACGTAGCCTGGACGGCTTACGGTGCGCATGGTGTCGGCCAGCGTCTTGGGTCCTACAAGCTCCAGAGCCTTGTTGGGCTTAACGGGCAGGGCGGCGGAGCTGATGTGGGCGTCGTCCGTAACGCAGCAGTCGGCGCCGAGTGCACGCAGTTCGCCGAACGACTGCTCCCTTCGGCAGGCTCCGATAACCGTGGCTCCCATTGCTTTGGCCAGCTGGATGGCCGCTTTGCCCACCGTACTTGTGGCCCCGCGCACCAGCAGCGTGTCACCGGGTTGCAGCAACAGGCACTCCTGCAGCGAGCCGTAGGCAGTGTAGTAGGTTTCGGGAACGGCGGCCAGTGAAATCCAGTCGAGGTCGGTATCCACGCCGAACACGATTTTCTCCGGCAGCAGGGCGTATTCCGCATAGCTGCCGTTGAAGGAGCGCCCCATGCCTCCCATGAGCGCGATGACCCTGTCGCCGTTGCTGAAGCGGCTGTCGGAGGCGTCGGCAATCTCGCCCACGCACTCTATTCCCGGTACCACGGGCGTGTTGATATAGTCGGAGTCGGCCTCGAACTGGCGCATCAGAGCTTCCGAGTGGTTCAGTCCGGCAGCGTGAATCTTGACCAGTACCCAGCCGGGTTTAACCTTTGGCAGGGGCAACTCGCTGACTTTCAGGTCTTCGGCCTTGCAGCAATGGTTAATGACTACAGCTTTCATATAGCGTGAGAGTTGTTCCTTTATTCTTGATAGTTACTTATCTATCCTTTTGTCTGCAAAAATAGGAATTTTTGTTTTACCTCACAAGAACGTACAACGGTATTCCTAACTTACCGAAAGGAAGTAAAGCTGGAAATCAGACACTTGCCCTTACGAGCTTAAATTTATTTAAGAAAATGTGCGCTCTGTGTGGAACGGATGGCTGCTGCCCTGTAACAGTCATGGTATAACAGCCCTAACGGGGTGACGATACAAATAAAATGGCGGAAAATCGACGATTTTCTTGTGTGATAACGAAAATATTCGTAACTTTGCATCGTTCAGTGGAATGAGGGGCTCCGGTAGAGCTCCTCATTCTGTTTTAATACAGATGATATGATAGACAAGAACGTCGTAAAGAAGTTAGTTGACGAGTGGCTGCAAGACAAGGAGTATTTCCTCGTGGACATCGATATCAACCAGGATGACAAAATCATCGTGGAGATTGACCATGTCGATGGAGTGTGGATAGAAGACTGCGTCGCCTTGAGCAAGTTCATTGAGGAGCATCTCAACCGCGACGAAGAAGATTACGAGCTCGAAGTGGGCTCCGCCGGTCTTGGTCAGCCTTTCAAGGTTCCGCAACAGTACGAGAACTTCGTGGGAAAAGAGGTGGAAGTGATGACGGCCGAGGGCACCAAGGTGCGCGGAGTGCTGAAGAGCGTGGCCGGAAACGACTTCGTAGTGACCGTGAGGGAGCGCGTGCAGGTGGAAGGTCGTAAGCGTCCGCAACTGCAGAACGTAGACCACACCTACCAGATGGATAATGTAAAATACACCAAATACTTAATCAGTTTCAAATAAAGCTATGGCAGCAAGAAAGAAAGATGAAGCGACCGTGAGCATGGTCGATACCTTCCGCGAATTTAAGGACACCAAGAATATTGACCGTACAACGCTGGTAAGCGTGTTGGAGGAAAGTTTCCGCAACGTGCTTGCTAAGATTTACGGCAGCGACGAGAACTTTGACGTCATCGTGAACCCCGATAAGGGCGACTTCGAAATCTACCGCAACCGCGTTGTTGTGGCCGACGGAGAGGTGGAAGACGAGAATAAGGAGATTAGTCTCAAGGACGCCCAGAAGATAGAACCCGACTATGAGGTGGGCGAGGACGTATCAGAACGCGTGGACTTTGCCAAGTTCGGCCGCCGTGCCATCCTGACTCTGCGCCAGACTTTGGCATCAAAGATACTGGAACTGGAGCACGATTCGCTCTACAATAAATATAAGGACCGCGTGGGACAGGTTGTTTCGTGCGAGGTGTATCAAATCTGGAAGCGCGAGGTTCTGCTCGTTGACGACGAGAACAACGAGCTTATACTGCCCAAATCGGAGCAGATTCCCTCGGACCAATACCACAAGGGCGAGACCGTGAGGGCCGTTATCCTGCGCGTGGACAACGAGAACAACAACCCCAAGATTATCCTGAGCCGCACCAGCCCCGTGTTCCTGGAGCGCCTGCTGGAGGCCGAGGTGCCCGAAATAAGCGACGGGCTAATCTCCATCAAGAAGATAGCACGCATGCCGGGAGAGCGCGCCAAGATAGCCGTTGAGAGCTACGACGAGCGCATAGACCCCGTAGGAGCCTGCGTGGGCGTAAAGGGCAGCCGCGTACACGGCATCGTCCGCGAGTTGTGCAACGAGAATATTGACGTCATCAACTACACGTCCAACATCAAGCTCTTTATCCAGCGCGCCCTCAGTCCGGCCCGAGTAAACAACATCGAGATAGACGAGGAGGAGCGCAAGGCAGCCGTTTACCTGCAGCCGGAGGAAGTAAGTCTGGCCATAGGTCGCGGCGGACTGAACATCAAACTGGCCTCCATGCTCACCGAGTACACCATAGACGTGTTCCGTGAGGTATCGGAGAACGAGGCCGACGAGGACATCTATCTGGACGAGTTCACCGATGAAATCGACCAGTGGGTCATCGATGCCATCAAGTCCATTGGCCTGGATACGGCCAAGGCCGTGCTCAACGCCCCGCGCGAGATGCTGATTGAGAAAGCCGACCTGGAGGAGGAAACCGTAGACAACGTGCTGCGCATCCTCAAGACAGAGTTCGAACGATAGCAATGAACACACATACAAGTTGATGGTTGTTGGGTGATGGCGGCACGCCGGTAGCTAAAGGGTGTGGCTACACGACTGCTCCATGTCAGGAACCCCAACGCCATTGCGAAACCAACAACCAACAACCCAGCACCCGGCATCTAAATATAAAGTTAATGAGCATCAGATTAAATAAAGCATTACGTGAGTTGAACATAGGACTTCAGACGGCAGTTGAATTCCTGGAGAAGAAAGGCAAGTTGGGTGAAGAGAAGCTGGAACCGACTTCCAAAATCAGTGACGAGCAGTACGAGTTGCTGGTTGAGGGTTTCAGACAGGACGCCGAAGTGCGCAACCAGGCTGAAAAGCTCTTCCAGAAGAAGCCCAAGGAGAAGAAGCGTGCTGCCGAACCGAAGGACTCTTCGGCTAAAGGTGTGCTGTCATCTGCCGGCCAGCAGCAGTACAAACCGCTTGGTAAGATAGACTTGGACAGCATAGGAAAGAAGAAGCCTGTGCTGAAAGAGACTGCTGCTCCGGAGCCACAGAAGGCTCCCGAGGCAGAGGCTGCTGCCGTAAGCCCTGCCACAAAACCCGAAACTCCTGCTCCGGCACAGGCTCCGGAGGCCGCTCCTGAACCGCAGCCTGCCGTAAGCCCCGCCGCCGCAAAGCCCGAACCGCAGCCTGCCCCCGCGCCGGCAGTTAAACCGGAGGCTCCTGAAAAGGCTCCCGCAGAGCCCAAACCGGCCGCTGCTGCAACCGTTCAGGCCGCATCCACGGCTCTAGCCGCCGAGCCAAAGCCGGCAGCAGAGCCCAAGGAGGTGGCAAGCCAGGAGCCCGAAGTATATCAGCTCAAGAGCGAGAAGAAGATTCTGAACACCCCGAAGGTGAACGTTCTGGGCAAGATAGACCTCGATGCCATCAATCAGAGCACCCGTCCGAAGAAGAAATCGAAGGAGGAGAAGCGCAAGGAACGCGAGGAGAAAGCCCAGCAACAGCACAGCGGCGAGCGCAAGAAGCGCACCCGCATCAAGACGGAGCGCGTAGACATCAACGCTGCTGCCAACCAGGCAGCCGCTGCCGGCAAAAAGAAAGGGCAGGCTGCCGGCAAGAACCGCAAGCGCAACCAGAAGCCTCTGGAGGTGAACGAGGAAGATGTGGCACGCCAGGTTAAGGAAACCTTGGCCCGCCTCACCAACAAGCAGAGCCAGAACAAGAAAGGAGCAAAGTACCGAAAGGAGAAACGCGAGGCCGTACAGGAGAAGCTGAACGCCGAGGCCAAGGCCGAGCGCAAGGACAGCAAGACGCTGAAGCTGACCGAATTTGTTACCGTGAGCGAGCTGGCCAACATGATGGACGTAAGCGTAAACCAGATTATAGGCACGCTGATGAGCATCGGCGTCATGGCTTCCATCAACCAGCGCCTCGATGCCGAGACCATTAACATGGTGGCAGAGGAGTTCGGCTACAAGACCGAATACGTGAGTGCTGAGGTTCAGGAAGCCGTAAGCGAGGAACTGGACGACGAGGCCGACCTCGTTCCGCGTGCTCCGATAGTGACCGTGATGGGCCATGTAGACCACGGCAAGACCAGTTTGCTGGACCACATCCGCAACACCAACGTCATAGCCGGCGAGGCCGGAGGCATTACCCAGCACATAGGAGCCTACGGCGTAACGCTGAAGAACGGCCGCAAGGTTACCTTCCTCGACACGCCGGGACACGAAGCATTCACCGCCATGCGTGCCCGCGGCGCCCAGGTAACTGACATTGCCATCATCATCATAGCTGCCGACGACTCCGTGATGCCCACCACCAAGGAGGCCATTGCCCACGCGCAGGCAGCCGGAGTGCCCATGGTGTTTGCCATCAACAAGATAGACAAGCCGGGCGCCAACCCCGACAAGATACGTGAAGACCTTGCCAACATGAACCTGCTCGTAGAAGAGTGGGGCGGCAAGTACCAGTGTCAGGAAATCAGTGCCAAGAAAGGCATCGGCGTGGACGAGCTCATGGAGAAGGTTCTCCTTGAGGCCGACATGCTCGATCTCAAAGCTAATCCGAACCGAAAGGCCACGGGTACGGTCATCGAGTCGTCGCTCGACAAGGGCCGGGGCTACGTGAGCACGGTGCTCGTGAGCAACGGCACACTCCGCGTAGGCGACTACGTGATAGCCGGAACCAGCTGGGGACGCATCAAGGCCATGTTCAACGAGCGCAACCAGCGCATCGACGACGTGCGCCCGGCCGAGCCTGCCATCATCCTGGGACTCAACGGCGCCCCTACCGCAGGCGACGCCTTCCACGTGCTGGAGAGCGAACAGGAGGTGCGCGAGATAGCCAACAAGCGCGAGCAGCTGCAGCGTGAGCAGGGCCTGCGCACGCAGAAGCGCCTCTCGCTCGACGACATCTCGCACCGCATTGCACTGGGTTCGTTCAAGGAACTCAACATTATTGTCAAGGGAGATACCGACGGTTCCATCGAAGCTCTTAGCGACTCGTTCATCAAACTCTCTACGGAGAAGGTGAACGTGAACGTTATCTACAAGGCCGTGGGCCAGATTTCAGAGAGCGACGTCACCCTGGCCGATGCCTCCGATGCCATCATCGTGGGCTTCCAGGTGCGCCCCTCGGCCGCTGCACGCAGGCAGGCCGACCAGGAGGGAGTGGAAATCAACACCTACTCAGTTATCTACGATGCCATCGACGACGTGCATTCGGCCATGGAGGGCATGCTCGACAAGGTGAAGAAGGAAGTCGTTACAGGCCAGCTCGAAGTACGGCAGGTGTACAAGATAAGCAAGGTGGGAACCGTTGCCGGTGCACTGGTAACCGAAGGAAAGGTACACAACAAGGACAAGGTGCACGTGATACGCGACGGCATTGTTGTGAAGACGGCCGACATAGACTCGCTGAAGCGCTACAAGGACGACGTGAAGGAGGTTGTTACCGGACTGGAGTGCGGTATCAGCCTGGTAAACTTCAACGACATACAGACGGGCGACACACTCGAAACCTTTACCGAGATAGAGGTAGAACAGAAGCTGTAGCCCCGGCTGCCTGCCGGCGGGCGTTCCGCAGGAGCTATCGTTCAAGCCCCTTGGAGGTATCCTTCAGGGCCCTTGAACGATAGCTTCAAGCCCCTTGAACGGCACCTCCGCCCGGACGCCTCTTGGCAGGCGGCCCGGCAGAGCGTATGACACGGTAGTGGCACCACTGGCCAAAAGGTCAGGATGTCACTACTGCAATGAATAACAAATGTTACTGTTTGACAGGATGGCACGCCTTTTGCGTGTCGTGTACAGATATGGAAACCAAGGTTCAAGAAACAGAAAAGAATGCCTTTGTCAGAAAAGTGGCCGAACGGAAGTATGAGTTCGGCTTCACTACCGACGTGCATACAGACATCATACCCAAAGGACTTAACGAGGACGTAGTGTGCCTCATCTCGCAGAAGAAGGGCGAACCGGAGTGGCTGCTCAACTTCCGGCTGCAGGCGTTCCGCCACTGGCAGACCATGAAACAGCCCACCTGGGGCCACGTCCACGTGCCGGAGATTGACTACCAGGCCATCTCCTACTATGCCGACCCGCTGGCCCGCAAGCCCAAGAACAGGGAGATAGACCCCGAACTGGAGAAGACTTTCGACAAGCTGGGCATCCCCCTGGAGGAGCGGCTGGCACTGAGCGGAACGGCCGTGGATGCCGTGATGGACTCCGTCTCGGTCAAGACAACCTTCAAGGAGAAGCTGGCAGAGAAGGGAATCATCTTCTGCTCCATCGGCGATGCTGTGAAGAACCACCCCGACTTGGTGCGGCAGTACCTCGGAACGGTGGTTCCCTACCGCGACAACTTCTTCGCCGCACTCAACAGTGCGGTGTTCAGCGACGGCTCCTTCGTGTACATCCCCAAGGGCGTTCGCTGCCCCATGGAGCTCAGCTCCTACTTCCGCATCAACGCACGCAATACCGGACAGTTCGAACGCACGCTCATCGTAGCCGACGATGCGTCGTATGTATCCTATCTGGAGGGCTGCACCGCGCCCATGCGCGACGAGAACCAGCTGCACGCCGCGATAGTTGAAATCATCGTGAACAATGATGCCGAGGTGAAGTATTCCACCGTTCAGAACTGGTATCCGGGCGACGAGCAGGGCCGGGGCGGCGTACTGAACCTGGTGACCAAGCGCGGCGACCTGCGCGGAGTGAACGCCAAACTCTCCTGGACGCAGGTTGAAACGGGCTCGGCCATTACCTGGAAGTACCCTTCCTGTATCCTGCGGGGCGACAACTCGCAGGCCGAGTTCTACTCGGTGGCCGTTACCAACAACTATCAGGAGGCCGACACGGGCACCAAGATGATACACATGGGCAAGAATACCAGGAGCACCATCATCTCCAAAGGCATCTCTGCAGGCCACTCGCAGAACTCCTACCGCGGCCTGGTGCGCGCCACGGCCAACGCCGATGGCGCCCGCAACTACAGCTCCTGCGACTCTTTGCTGCTGGGTTCGGAGTGCGGCGCCCACACGTTCCCGTACATGGACATACACAACCCCACGGCTATCGTGGAGCATGAGGCCACGACCTCCAAGATTTCGGAGGACCAGCTGTTCTACTGCAACCAGCGAGGCATCCCCACGGAGCAGGCCGTAGGCCTCATTGTCAACGGCTACGCAAAGGAAGTGCTCAACAAGTTGCCGATGGAATTTGCCGTCGAGGCGCAGAAGTTATTAAGCGTCAGCCTCGAAGGAACGGTAGGATAGGGGAGCCTCTCCCGGCCTCCCCGAGGGGGAGGAGGGTAGCTGCTGCCACGCAAGAAGAAAGTAATAAAATGATGATAACTGTGTGTCTGCATCCCTTCCATAAACAGGCAGACACTCCTCTCCGCCGGAGAGGCACGGAAGGATGATGAATATGTTAGAGGTAAAGAATCTGCATGCCGCGATTGCAGGCAAAGAAATACTGCGAGGCATCAACCTTACGGTAGGCGCCGGAGAGGTTCATGCCGTGATGGGACCTAACGGTTCGGGTAAGTCAACGCTCTCGGCAGTGCTCACGGGTAACCCGCTCTACGAGGTTACCGAGGGCAGCGCAACCTTCAATGGCAAGGATCTGCTGGCCATGAAACCCGAGGACAGGGCCCACGAAGGACTCTTCCTGAGCTTCCAGTACCCCGTGGAGATACCCGGAGTGAGCATGGTCAACTTCATGAAAGCCGCCGTCAACGCCAAGCGCGAGTATCAGGGGCTGGAACCGCTCAATGCAGCAGAGTTCCTGAAGCTGATGAGGGAGCGCCGCAAGATAGTTGACCTGGACTCCAAGCTGTCGCACCGCTCGGTCAACGAGGGCTTCTCCGGCGGCGAGAAAAAACGCAACGAGATTTTCCAGATGGCCATGCTCGAACCGCAGCTCAGCATCCTCGACGAGACTGACTCCGGCCTCGACGTCGATGCCATGCGTATTGTGGCCGACGGAGTGAACAGACTCTTCACCCCGCAGAAGAGCATCATCGTCATCACTCACTACGAGCGGCTGCTCGACATGATAAAACCCAACGTGGTGCACGTGCTCTACAACGGCCGTATCGTGAAGACCGCCGGCCCTGAACTGGCCAAGGAGATAGAAGCCAAGGGCTATGACTGGATAAAGGAAGAGGCCGACGCTAACTTTGGAGAATGATGAACAGCGAGACACAATACATAAAACTCTATACCGAAGCTCGTGAGCTGATAGCCCAACACTCGGCTGCGCCGCTCAATGCGGTGCGCGAGGAGGCCTTTGCCGACTTCAAGGAGCAGGGCTTCCCCACGCAGAAGGTGGAACGGTACAAGTACACCGACATGCCTGAACTCTTCGAGCCTGACTACGGACTCAACCTTGGAAGGCTCCGGATACCGGTCAATCCCTACAATGCTTTCCGCTGCGACGTGCCCAACCTGAGCACTTCGCTCTACTTCGTGGTCAACGACGCCTTCTACACCGAGGCGCTGCCGCAGGCCCAGTTGCCCGAGGGAGTGATTGTGGACAGCCTCTGCGCTGTGGCCGAAAGCCGCCCCGAGCTGGTTTCGCGCTACTATTCAAGGCTCGCGAAGACCGACGAAGACGCCGTTACTGCACTCAACACGATGCTTGCCCAGGATGGTCTGATGGTCTATGTGCCCAGGAACGTGAAGGTTGACCGCTGCATCCAGGTGGTCAACTTGTTGCGGGCAGACGTCGACCTGATGGTCAATCGCCGCGTGCTGATAGTGATGGAAGAGGGCTCGGAAGCCAAGTTCCTCTTCTGTGACCATACCGCCGACGACCGCAACTTCCTTGCTACGCAGGTCATAGAAGCCTACGTCGGCGCCAATGCCAGCCTCGATTTGTACTGCATGGAGGAAACTCACGCCCGCAACAAGCGCGTGAGCAATGTCTATGTGGAGCAGCTGGAGAACAGCCGCTTCAACCATAACGTCATCACGCTGCACAACGGCATCACCCGCAACAGGCTCGACCTGCTGTTAAAGGGCGAGGGAGCAGAGTGCTGGGTCAACGGCTGCGTGATTGCCGACAAGAACCAGCATGTGGACAACAACACCCTGATAGACCACCAGGTGCCCCACTGCGACAGCCATGAACTGTACAAGTATGTACTCGACGGGCATGCCGTTGGGGCCTTTGCCGGCCGTGTGCTGGTGCGTCACGACGCACAAAAAACAAACTCGATAGAGCGTAACCAGAACCTTTGTGCATCTCCCACGGCCCGCATGTACACCCAACCGATGCTGGAGATTTATGCAGACGACGTGAAGTGTGCACACGGTTCGACCGTCGGACAGCTCAATGACGCGGCCTTGTTCTACATGCGCCAGCGCGGCGTAAGCATGGAGGAAGCCAAGCTCCTGCTCGAGTTCGCCTTCATCAACGAGGTTATCGACCAGATGAAACTCGAGCCTCTGCGCGACCGCCTGCACTATCTTGTCGAGAAGCGCTTCCGCGGCGAGCTCAGCAAATGCGAGGACTGCAAGCTCTGCAGGTAACAGGCAAGCCTCTGCGGGCAAAGCAGCAAGGAGGAAAGAAGCGAGAAGAAAACCACCAGCAAGAATGATTATGGACGACGAACTGAACAGAAGGGAAGACTTCCCGATACTCTCCCGCACCGTTTACGGCAAGCCGTTGGTCTATCTGGACAACGGAGCAACCACGCAGAAACCGCTCTGCGTGCTCGATGCCATGCGCGAGGAGTACCTCAATGTGAATGCTAACGTGCACCGTGGGGTGCACTGGATGAGCCAGCAAGCTACCGAGTTGCACGAACAGGCACGCGAAACGGTGCGCCGGTTCATCAACGCACGCTCCACGACCGAGATTGTTTTTACCCGCGGAACCACCGAAGGACTGAACCTGGTGGCATCGTCCTTCAGCGATGCTTTTCTGGGAGAGGGCGACGAAGTCATCGTTTCGGTGATGGAGCACCACAGCAACATCGTGCCCTGGCAGCTGCAGGCACAGAAGAAAGGCTTCCGTCTGCGCGTCATTCCCATGACCGACGAGGGCGTGCTCCGGCTTGATGAATACGAGCGACTCTTCTCACCACGCACGCAGATAGTAAGCATCACCCACGTAAGTAACGTGCTGGGAACCGTCAACCCCGTGCAGGAGATGATACGCATTGCCCACGAGCACGGCGTGCCGGTGGTAGTAGACGGGGCGCAGAGTGCCCCGCACTTCAAGATTGACGTACAGCAGCTGGACTGCGACTTCTTTGCTTTCAGCGGCCACAAGATGTACGGTCCCACGGGCGTAGGCGTGCTCTATGGCAAGGAGAACTGGCTCGACAGGCTGCCGCCTTACCAGGGCGGGGGCGAAATGATTGAGAACGTGAGCTTTGAGAAGACAACTTTCGAGCGCCCGCCGCTGAAGTTCGAGGCCGGAACACCCGACTACATAGCCACCCACGGGCTTGCTGTGGCCATCGATTACATGACCTCCATCGGCCTCGACCGCATCGAACTGCACGAACAGGAGCTGACCCGATACGCCTTGCAGCAGCTCTCCGCCATCCCCGGCATGACCATCTACGGCCCTCTTGACACCCATCACCCATCACCAACCACCCATCACCCGGCCCCCAACACCCACGACGCCGTCATTTCCTTTAACGTGGGAGCCATTCACCACATGGACATGGGCACCCTGCTCGACCGCCTCGGCATTGCCGTGCGCACCGGTCACCACTGCGCCCAGCCGCTCATGAACCGCCTGGGGGTGCTCGGCACCGTGCGCGCCAGCTTCGCCCTATATAATAATAAGGTGGATGTAGACACACTGGTGGCCGGCATCAGGCGCGTGCAGAAGATGTTCTAAAGCGCCCGCCGGCACCTTACGACGGCGTCCAGCAGCCACGCACAGCACACCAGGCGGGCCGGCAAGGGCGCCTCTACGGGAAAAGCAGTG
Organism: Prevotella sp. kh1p2; assembly: GCF_900111525.1. Lineage (NCBI taxonomy): Bacteria > Pseudomonadati > Bacteroidota > Bacteroidia > Bacteroidales > Prevotellaceae > Prevotella > Prevotella sp. kh1p2. Next base: position 94,526 of record NZ_FOHY01000005.1, on the reverse strand, counting down.
AACAGAAATGCCGCCTGCGCGTTGAGCAGCAGCATGGTTTGGCGCATGCTGATGTCTCTTTCGAGCACGTGGGCGTAATACCTGCGCAGCATTTCCACGGGCCTTTTGAGCGCGTTTACCACGTCCTGAACATTGAAATCAGCTGATTTCGGCCTTGTAAGAGTCAATTCTTTCTTCATGTCTGTTTATCGTTTAGATTGTTCTTTCTTTGCTGCAAAAGTACCGATGCAGGTTGCACAGAAAGTTCCATTTATAGTTTTAACAGTTAAAAGATGGCCAATTTAAAGATACCTTAACACTTCCGGGAATGAAGAACGTACTGAAACCACATTTTTACACGGACAAGACAGAGGCCGGCTGCGATGAGGCAGGCCGCGGATGCCTGGCCGGCAGCGTGTATGCTGCGGCCGTTATCCTGCCGCCCGACTATGATAACCCGCTGCTGAACGACTCCAAGCAGCTCTCGCCCTCTCGTAGGCAACAACTGCGAAAGCAGATAGAAACCGACGCCCTGGCCTGGGCCGTGGGCGTTGTTACGCCCCGGGAGATTGACGAAATGAACATTCTGCGCGCCAGCTTCCTGGCCATGCACCGCGCGCTCGACCAGCTCCGGGTGCGTCCCCAGGCCGTTATCGTAGACGGCAACCGCTTTGTGCCCTACCACGACCTGCCCTACACCACCATCGTAAAGGGCGACGGCAAGTACCAGTCGATTGCAGCAGCCAGCATTCTGGCCAAAACCTACCGCGACGACTACATGGACGAGCTCGACGCCCGCTACCCCCAGTACGGCTGGAAGCAGAACAAAGGCTACCCCACACGCAGCCACCGCGAGGCCATCAGGCAGTATGGAATCTCGCCGTTCCACCGCCGCAGCTACAATCTGCTTGGCGACGGACAGCTCTCACTCAACTTCGACGACGACTAACTCCCGCCACTCATGCGACACGACAAATTAGACCGCGAGCTGCGGCTCATCCTTCTGCTCACCGAGAACACCAACTACACGGCCGCCGACCTGTGCAGCAAGCTGGGCATCTCGCGCCGGAACCTGTACTACTACCTCGACTTTCTGCGCGAATCCGACTTCCGTCTCATCAAAAGCGGCTACTACTACCGCCTCGACAGGCATTCTCCATTCTTCCGGAGGCTGCACGAGAGCATCGACTTTACGGAGGACGAAGCCGTCCTGATGCGCCGCATGCTGGGCTCGGCCGACGACGCCAATCCCGTTGTCCGCCGCATGAAACGCAAGCTGGAGCGCTTTTACGACCTGCGCATCGTGACCGATCTCAAGTACCAACAGCAGCTGAGCAACAACGTAACGCGGCTGTACGAGGCCATCAAGAACCGCCGCGTGGCCAAGCTCGTTAACTACTCGTCGCCCCACAGCCACACGGTGAGCAGCCGCTACGTGGAACCTTTCAGCTTCATGAACGGCAACAGCGACATCCGCTGCTACGAGATAAGCTCGGGGCTGAACAAGACCTTCAAGGTTGCACGCATGGAGGACGTGGAGATAGTGGACCTGCTGTGGAGCTTTGAGGACCGGCACAGGCAGGTGTTTACGGATGTTTTCATGTTCAGCGGCGAGCAGACGTACACCATCGAGCTGCTGCTCGGCCAGCTCTCGTGCAACCTCCTGAAGGAGGAATATCCGCAGGCAGAGACGTATCTCACCCCCAACGGCGACGGCCGGTGGCGTCTCCGTCTCCAGGTGTGCAGCTTTCTCGGCATCGGCCGCTTTGTTCTCGGCCTCTTGGGCGACATCGAGGTGGTTGGCAGCGAGGAGTTCCGCGAGTACCTCAAGGCGCAAATCAGGGAGATGAAGATATAACTTTAGCCCGCACTCGGCGGGTAATTCATCATTCATCATTCACAATTCACAATTTAGTTGGTGATGATTTTTTACCCTTCTTTACTCATATTTGCTATTTAATCATCCCCTCCTCCGCCTCCCCTTTCTAAGGGGAGGATACCGGTTTGTCTTCTTGTAAAGCGTTGCTTGCTCGCTCCCGCTATGCAGCAAACTTGCAGCAGCAGAAAAAATACTCTGTTACTCTGTCTTTAAAAACCAGCAACTAATCAGCAGAGAGCATGCACCAGCGGTTCCTCCCCTTAGAAAGGGGAGGTTAGGAGGGGATGATTTGAGCAGCAAATAGTAGCAAACGACCCATCGGATGCAACCCTTTTTCTTGATAAAAATGCCTTGTTACTTTGTCTTTACAACCACACCGGCCGCGTAAGAGGTATGCTTCAAGCTCCTTGAACGATACTTTCAAGAGCCTTGAAGATGCCGTTCAAGAGGCTTGAATGACACCTTTTGTTTCCTCGTTTGTAAGTAATTGACTATCAGATGTTTGTATTTATGGTTGACGGAGGGCACCTTTTGTGCCGTTCATCATCCCCTCCTCCGCCTCCCCTTTCCAAGGGGAGGATACCGGTTTGCCTTTTTGCAAACCATTGCTTGCTCATTCCTATAATTCATCTAACCTATAACAGCAGAAAAAATACTCTGTTACTCTGTCTTTAAAAACCAGCAACCAATCAGCAGGGAACATGTACCAGCGGTTCCCCCCCTTAGAAAGGGGAGGTTAGGAGGGGATGATTTGGCAACCAGCAGGCTGCTAATTCATAATTCACAATTCACAATTCACAATTTAGTTGGCGATGATAGGGGAGGCTACCTACAGCAGAACGGGACTGGGAGGGGTGTATATAATAAGGTAAGGAGAGGTCGGAAAGCTGCCTGGAAAGGAAAAAATAATGTATAAAAAAGTAGGTTTCAGCTGACGACAAGCTGTAAACAGCAAAACGGGAGGATGCCTTTTGACTTTGTTAACGAATTGCTCACTTAGACTGAATATCTGTATCAACTGCGCCGTTATGCTTCGTAAGCGCAGTTGTAATGAACGTTTTGATTGCAAACAGACGTGAAAATAAGCCTTTTGATAATATCTTTTAAACTTTGAAACATAATTGTTTAGTTAATTAATGTTTATATTGTAGGCTTTAAGTTTAATTTTATTGCACGACTAACAAATTTAGTTTATTTTTGCGTTTATAACCTAACGGTTGACTGGTGACGGATTGTTAGCCACGTCGTACAATCAACGGGAAACAGTAAGTGTCAGCCATGGGAAGCCTTTCAGTTTTAAACTACATATCAAGTGACGCAGAGACGAAAAATAACTACATTGATTCAAACATACAACTAAAAAGCGAGATTTTATGGAAAGAAGACTAACTCTTATTTTGGCCTCCTTGTTCCTGTGCGTAGGAATGGCGATGGCACAAACAAAGGTTACAGGAACCGTAGTCTCACAGGAAGACGGTGAGCCCATTGTTGGTGCCACTGTTACTCTTGCAGGGACAAAGACGGCCACTGTTACCGATGTGGACGGTCGCTTTACACTGACGGTTCCGTCGGGCGCCAGGCTCACTGTAAGCTACATCGGCAGGGTTACCCAGACCGTTGTAGCCCGCAACGGAATGAAAGTAACGCTATCTGCCGACAACGAAACCCTCGAAGAAGTCGTGGTAACGGGTATGATGAAGGTGGACAAGCGGCTCTTTACCGGTGCCTCGACGAAGCTGAACGCCGAGGATGCTAAGATAGACGGTATGGCCGATATCAGCCGTTCACTCGAAGGAAGGGCGGCAGGCGTGAGCGTTCAGAACGTGACCGGAACCTTCGGTACGGCACCTAAGATACGCGTGCGCGGCGCCACCTCCATCTACGGAAGCTCCAAGCCGCTGTGGGTAGTGGATGGTGTAATCATGGAAGACGTGGTAGACGTGGATGCCGATGCACTCTCTTCGGGCGACGCCTCGACGCTGATTTCATCCGCCATCGCTGGCCTCAATGCCGATGATATCGAGAGTTTCCAGATACTGAAGGATGGTTCGGCCACCTCCATCTACGGTGCCCGCGCCATGGCCGGCGTGATTGTGGTGACCACCAAGAAAGGTCACTCGGGCCAGGCCCACATCAACTATACCGGTGAGTACACCATGCGACTGGTTCCGCGCTACGGAGAATTCAACATCATGAACTCACAGGACCAGATGGCTGTGTACCAGGAGCTGGAGCAGAAGGGCTACCTGCGCTACGCCGAGACGGCCAACGCCGCCAATTCTGGTATCTACGGGCACATGTACCAGCTGCTTAGCGCGTACGATTCTACCACAGGCCAGTTCCTCCTTCCCAACACTCCGGAGGCCAAGGCACAGTATCTGCGCGACGCCGAGTACCGCAACACCGACTGGTTCGACCAGCTGTTCTCTACCTCCATCATGCACAATCACTCGGTATCCATATCCGGCGGTACCGACAAACTGCAGACCCGTGCCTCTCTGAGCGCCATGTTTGACCCGGGATGGACGCGCCAGAGCAAGGTGCAACGCTACACCGCAAACCTCAACACCACGTATAACATCAACCAGAAGGTGAGCGTGAACCTCATCAGCAATGCCTCCTACCGCAAGCAGCGGGCACCGGGCACGCTGAGTTCCACCATCGACGCGGTGAACGGACAGGTTACCCGTAACTTCGACATCAACCCTTATTCGTACGCCCTCAACACCTCGCGTGCGCTCGATGCCAACACCTACTACACGCGCAACTATGCTCCGTTCAACATCCTGCATGAGTTGAACGCCAATTACCTGAACCTCAACGTGACCGATTTCCGTGCACAAGGCCTGTTGACCTATAAGCCCATCACCAAGGTTGAACTCAACCTGCTGGGCGCAGTGAAGTATTCGGCCACCTCGCAGGAGCACAACATCCTCGACGACTCTAACCAGGCAATGGCCTACCGCGCCATGGCAACCTCTACGATACGCGAGAACAACTCCTATCTTTATACCGACCCTGACAACATCTTCGCCCTGCCGGTAACGGTGCTGCCCTACGGCGGTATCTTTGAACGCACGGACAACAGCATGTTCGGATGGGACTTCCGCGCCTCGGCTGCCTATAACGACGTTTTCAACGAGGACCATATCGTGAACCTCTACGCCGCTTTGGAGACCAATTCCTACGACCGTCACCAGACCTGGTTCCGTGGTTGGGGCATGCAATACTCCATGGGCGAGATTGCAAACTACGCCTACGAGGTGTTCAAGAAGAGCAAGGAAGACGGCAACGACTACTATACAATGAGCAATACCCATACCCGCAGCGCCGCCTTTGCAGCCAACGCAACCTATTCCTACAAAGGTCGCTACACGGTGAACGGCACCTTCCGCTACGAAGGAACAAACGGTCTGGGCATGGCCCGCAGCTCCCGATGGCTGCCAACGTGGAACATCTCGGGCGCCTGGAACGCCCACGAGGAGAGCTGGTTCGAGAAACTGCGCCCCACGCTCACGCACCTCACGCTCAAGGCTTCGTACTCGCTGACGGCCGACCGCCCGTCGGTTACCAACGCGCAGGCCGTTATCGGCAGCCAGAACCCGTGGCGTTACATTACCAAGGACAGCGAGTCGAGCCTCTACATACGCGACACCGCCAACCCCGACCTTACCTACGAGAAGAAGCACGAGCTAAACCTGGGGCTGGAAGCAGGCTTCCTCGACAACCGCATCAACTTCGCTTTCGACTGGTACAAGCGTAACAACTACGACCTGATTGGCGTGGCCGACGTTGACGGAACCGACGGTGCAACGCAGAAGTACGGTAACATAGCCTCCATGAAGTCCGACGGTTTCGAGCTCAGTCTGTCCACTACGAACATCAAAACCAAGGACTTCAGCTGGTCAACCAACTTCATCTACTCGCATACTCACAACGAGATTACGGACCTCAACACCTCTACACGCCTCATCGACTTCGTGTCCGGTACCGGCTTTGCACGTGAGGGCTACCCCGTACGCTCGCTGTTCTCCATTCCGTTCAACGGGCTCAACGGCGAGGGTCTGCCCACTTTCCTCAATTCCGACGGCTCTACAACTGTCTCGGGCATCTACTTCCAGACGTCCGACCCCGAGGAGCTGGCCTTCCTGAAGTACGAAGGGCCGACCGATCCCACCAGCACCGGCTCGCTGGGTAACCTCTTCCGGTACAAGGGTTTCAGCCTTAACGTGTTCATCACCTACTCCTTCGGCAACGTTGTTCGTCTGGACCCGGTGTTCAAGAACAGCTATGACGACCTCACGTCGACGCCCAAAGAGTTCAAGAACCGATGGATGCACGCCGGCGACGAGGCCAAAACGAACGTTCCCACCATTGCTACACGCCGCCAGAACTGGAACGACAGCGACCTGAGTATTGCCTACAACTCGTACAACTACTCAACGGCACGCATCGCCAAGGGCGACTTCATCCGCATGAAGGAAATCTCTCTGGGCTACGACTTCCCGCGTACACTCGTTTCGCCGATAGGCATCAGCACGCTCTCTCTGAAACTGCAGGCCACCAATCTCTTCCTGCTTTACGCCGACAAGAAGCTCAACGGACAGGATCCTGAGTTCTTTAACTCCGGCGGTGTGGCCGTTCCGGTGCCCAAGCAGTTTACCCTCACATTAAGATTAGGACTCTAAACGACAAGAAAATGAAAACAAGAAACATACTATACAGCGCCCTGCTCCTGCTCTTGTCGGGGCTTACGTTCACCTCGTGTGACGACTATCTGGACGTTATGCCCGATAACCGCACCGTCATAGACAATGAAGAAAAGGTGAAGAAACTGCTCACCTCCGCCTATGCTGAGAACACTCACGTGCTCTTTACGGAGTATATGTCGGACAACGTAGACGAATTTCCGAACACCAACACAAGCCGGTTCCTCGACCAGATATACCATTGGGAGGACATCACCGAGACCAACAACGAGTCGCCCGAGCGCTACTGGGAGTCCAGCTACGCATCGGCAACGGCCGCCAACATGGCCTTGGAGGGCATTGACAAAGTGGGCGGAGCCACCAACACCACCCTGCGCGAGTGCAAGGCAGAGGCCTTGCTGTGCCGTGCCTATGCCCACTTCATGCTCGTAAACATCTTCTCAAAGGCCTACAACAGCAAGACCAGCGACAAGGACCTGGGCATTTACTACCAGTACGAGACTGCCTCGAAGATAGGAGAGGTGCACGATCGCGGCACCGTAGCAGAGGTTTATGAGAAGATAGACAAGGATATACAGGAGGCGTTGCCGCTCATCGGCGACACCCACTACGACGTTCCGAAGTTCCACTTCAACCAGAAAGCGGCCTACGCCTTTGCTGCCAAGTTCTATCTTTACTACGAGCAGTGGGACAAAGCCATTGAGTACGCCAACAAGTGCTTAGGTTCAGCACCCCGAACCATGCTGCGCGACTGGAGCTACTATACCACTCTGGCCAGCAACCGCGAGGCTTACACGCTGCACTACGTGGCCTCGGAGCTCAACTGCAACCTCCTGCTGCTCACCGGCTACTCCGTTGCAGGCGTGGCATTCGGCAACTGGAGCAGTTACAAGAAGTACACCCACGGCCCTTATACCGACAGCCACGAAACCTCGAAGGCATCGAACATCTGGGGCGATGCCGAGTTCTATGACGGCGGAACGAAGCCTTATACCTCCACGTCGGCAACCTACAACATCTTCTGGCGCCTACCTTACCTCTTCCAGTACACCGATGCAGTGCGCGGAATAGGTTACTACAAGACCATTTACCCGGCCTTTACGACCGACGAGTGCTTGCTGAACCGCGCCGAGGCGTACATACACAAGAAGAACTATGATGCCGCCGCAGCCGACCTGACGATGTGGATGCAGAACATCATCAATACCGGCATGACGCTCACTCCGCAGTCCATCAACGACTTCTACAAGCCTATAGCCTACTCGTACGATGCCGACGGGCTCTCTTCTACCATCAAGAAGCACCTGCACCCCACCTTCGAAATAGGCGAGGAGGGTTCCATTGACGAGACCATGTACCAGTGCCTGCTGGGCTTCAGGCGCATAGAACAGCTGGAAACCGGCCAGCGCTGGTTCGACGTTAAGCGCTTCGGCATCGAAATCCTGCGCCGTCAGATGGGCGCCAACGGTATGCCCGCCAAGGCAACCGACAAGCTCTCCGTTGACGACGAGCGCCGGGCAATCCAGCTGCCGCAGCGCGTCATCGACTCCGGAATGACGCCCAACCCACGTAAGTAATACGCATTCGTCATCAAATAAAGAGTTTTTCATCATGAAGAAATATATCGTTTATTCAGCCGTGGCGCTCATCTTAGGAGCCGGACTCAGTGCCTGTTCCGAGGACGAACTCTCGTCCGAGAGCGTCATCACCGTGGACCAGGTGCAGCCAACCGAGTTCGACAAGTGGCTGCAGGCCAACTATGTAAACACGTACAACGTGGAGGTGATGTACCGCTACTATGATGTACAGTCCGACCACAACTACTACACCATCCCTGCCGACTACGACTCGTCCGTCAAGTTGGCCCACATTATTAAATATGTGTGCCTCGAAGCCTTCGATGAGGCCGGCGGCATAGCCTTTACCCGGGCCAACTTTCCCAAGCTGCTCTACTTCATCGGCGACTGGGAGTACAACAACAACGGAACCTTCATACTCGGAACAGCCGAGGGAGGAAAGAAGATTCTCATGACTGGAGTCAATGAGATAGACAGCCACCTGGACAATGGAGCCGAGCTGAACCACTTCTATCTCAAGACCATCTTCCACGAGTTTACCCACATCATGAACCAAACCAAGGACTACTCGGCCGGCTACAAGCTCGTTACCGGTTCCGGTTACGTGGCCGGAAGCTGGAGTGACCCGCCCTACAACGGTGGGGGCGACGAGGCAAACTACTACCTCCACCACGGCTTCATCTCCAGTTACGCCCAGCACTCGGACTCAGAAGACTTCGCCGAGATGTTCTCCATCTACGTTACCAACACCCCCGAGCAGTGGGAGGCCTGGCTTAAAGAAGCCGAAACGGCACCCTCCGACGGCAAGGATGTAGACGGCCGCGGGGCCATTGAGAGCAAACTCAGCATGGTGAAGGCCTACATGACCGAGTCGTGGGGCATCGACATGGACGAGCTGCGCGACATTGTACTGCGCCGCGAGGCCGATATCGTGGCCGGAAGGGTTAACTTGACCGACATTAGCTTACAACATTAGAGACTACGATTATGAAAAGAAAGAATATACTGTTATACCTGTTGCTCCTTCTCCCGGCGCTGCTCATGCAGTCGTGCCTCAAGGATCAGGAGGACACTTTCGACCAGGCATCCTCCATCCGCCTGCAACAGTACCTCACGGACACGCAGAAAACCCTTACCGGTTCAAAGTACGGATGGGTCTTCGAGGTGTTTCCAGAGCCCAACCAGCAGTACGGCGGCTACGTGTTTACGTGCGAGTTCGACTCGCTGCAGGTACGGGTAGGCTCCGAATTGGGCGACGGCAAGTTCCATACCTCTTATTATAAGATGACCAACGAGGTAGGACCCGCCATCACCTTCGATACCTATAACCCCCTCATGCACTTCTTCTCCGACCCCTCATCGGCGCAGTACCAGGCCTACCAGGGCGACTTTGAGTTCGTGGTAGACAGCATAGGCACCGATGTGGTGAAGGTGCACGGCTACCGAACGGGCAACACGCTCTACATGTACCGCCTCACCAAGCCCGCTGACGAGTACCTGGCGGACGTGGCTGCATTCAAGAAGCAGTTCTCGGACGATACTTACACCCTCTTCGACGGCAGCATCAACGGCGTTGACGTGAGCGGAGAGATTGACGCGAGCAACCTCTATGCCGACATGACGACGGGCGACATAGGCTCCGAACCTTCGTTTGTGTACACCTCTACGGGTCTGCGCTTCTACGAACCCATACAGGTTGGCGACGCTACTTTCCGCGAGTTGACCTACGACAGCGAAAAGAAAGTGTACACGGGTACCGACTCCAAGGGGCAGGCCTTCACCCTCCAGGCTTCCTACCCCGAATGGGTAAAGAAGTTCCTTGAGTGGGCTGGCGACTGGACTATTAGCTTCCACTCCACTTCCAGCAAGACATCGGCCCTGGTGGAGAAGGATGTCAAGCTCGTGCCTCTTGCCGACAAGAGCGGCTTCGAGATGCAGGGACTGAACCCCAACTACAGCATCCTGCTGCGCTATGTCAGAGCAACCAATGTGCTGGAAATCTTCACCCAGGTAGTGGGAGTCCCGCTCGATAACGGCAATGTGGTGCGCCTAACGGGCTGGGATCAGAATGCCGGCTACGTAATCTATACCGATACTCAAGGCATGATGACCCAATGGAACGAGAAAACCCAAAGCTACGACTGGGTTGACAACGGCGTGTGGGGAACCTATAAGGTAACGAGCTTCATCCTCTATGAGTTCACTCCCGACCTTGGAACGCGCATAGGCCCTATCGGAACCAAGTATCCTGCCTACAACATCAATAACCGCGACCGCGTTTACTGGCTCACATCACTTAAAAAGAAGTAATTATGAAAAAGATATTCAGCATTCTGTTCCTGGCTCTGGGGCTGCTGGTCGTCGCCTCGTGTAGCGACGACGAGACGGCCAACCCCTACGCCCATGAGTCTACCATCGCCGTAGACAGCTCGCGGGTGCTCTTCGGCGCCAGCGCTGCTACAGGCTCCGTACACGTAAACAGCCCGCAGGGAGTAACCAAGGTGGAGTCTTCCCAGCCCTGGTGTACGGCCACCGTAAACGGCAGCAAGATAGATGTAACGGTAACGCAGAACGACTCTTACGAGGGCCGTGCCGCCCAGCTGACCATCTACTCCGCAGCAGGCGACTACGTGCAGGTAACGGTACAGCAGATGGGGTTCGTGCTCCAGCTGAGTGCCGGCAACTCCATCAGCGTGGGCGATGAGGCCGCCACCCATGCCTACGGCATGAAGCACAACACCGAGGTTACGTTCTCATCGGATGCCGACTGGATGAGCGCCACCGTTGTTGGCGACAGCCTGAAGATTACCTTCACCGAGAACACCACCCAGAACATGCGCTCGGGCTGGCTCAAATACCAGTCGGGCAGCATCCAAGACTCCATCTTTGTGCGCCAGTTCGACTTCGACAAGGATCTGCTCGGCTACTACGGCCTGATGTACTACACAGCACAAGGCTGGCGGTATCTACTGGCCCAGATGGCTAAAAAGACCGACGGCTCCTACGCGCTGCAGCTTATGAGCGAGCCCTTCAAGACCGCCGGCTTGGAAATTCCATTGACCGTAGACACCCAGAAGGCAACCATCAAGATGTTCAACCTCGCCAATCTGGGCACGTTAGAGGGCAACCAGATACTTGCCATGGCAATGGGAGATACGGGAGAAGAAACCTATTACTTCTACAGTCCCGACATCAGCATGGACGGAACGTACAGCCAAGGCAGCGACGGAACCTGTACCTGGGACTTCACAGCTACCGGACTGGAAGGCTACGAGTTCGTAGGCATGTGGTTTGGCCAGACAACCGACGGAACTTACAAGACCTTGCAAGGTTTCATGTTGTCACTGTACTACTTCTACCTGCAGCGTATTTAGAAAGCGAAAGGTCTCTCTTTATAAACCTCATACTACCAAATGAGTGATACATAAAATCTCTATTACATGACGGAGGCGGCCTGTTGAAGGTCGCCTCCGTTGTGTTTGTGGGGAGAGCCTACCCCAACCCTCCCGAAGAGAGGTGGCAGTGAGAGGGGGAACTCTTCTCTTTCTCCCTTTGGGAGGGTAGGGGTAGGCTCCCCCTCTGCTATCGTTCAAGCCTCTTGAACCTATCCTTCAAGCTCCTTGAACCTATCCATCAAGGGCCTTGAATGGCACCTTTAATCCTGCTGCTTGGTAAGAGCGGGCAAGTAGCTGTCAATCAGCAGCATAACAAACCGGTATCCTCCCCTTGGAAAGGGGAGGCGGAGGAGGGGATGACAGGGAGCCTACCCCTGCCCTCCCAAGGGGAGGGGGCTTTACAAAAGCGATGGTTGAGCAGCAATGCTCCTTCCCTTCGGGAGGGCCGGGGTAGGTTTTCTCTTTGGAAAGGGGAGGCGGAGGAGGGGATGACAGGGAGCCTACCCCTGCCCTCCCAAGGGGAGGGGGCTTTACAAAAGCGATGGTTGAGCAGCAATGCTCCTTCCCTTCGGGAGGGCCGGGGTAGGTTTTCTCTTTGGAAAGGGGAGGCGGAGGAGGGGATGAGAATTGGCAGTAAAAGTGTGAAAAGCAGCTGAAATCATCCCCTCCTAACCTGTGAATTGTGAATTAAGAATTATGAATTAACTGCCTGCTGGTTGCGAACGGCGGCTTGTGACATCCCGTTTAGTTAATTATTGTTTAATCTCCGTAATATTTTGTTTATATCTGTTGCAACATTAATAAATATACTCTAAATTTGCAATAATAGGCATACTGACTGCCATTTGTTTTGTGCATTGAACATGCAGTACACTTACGGGGCAATGCCCCATACTATGGAAAAATTCTGTTAGCCTCCTGAAGTTAACTCAAGTTGCACTAACCGGAGAAAGAAAACATAAACCTATCGTTAAACTTAATAGTGAAATCTTATGGAAAAAAGACTAACGATGTTTCTTGCCTGCCTTTTCCTGAGTTTGGGAATGGCGTTGGCACAGTCAACAGTCAGTGGCACCGTGGTCTCTGCGGAAGACGGTCAGCCCATTCCGGGCGCTGTTATCCGCGTGGCGGGCACCCAGACGGGCACGGTAACTGATGCGAACGGCAAGTTCTCTATCGCTGCGCAGCCGGGTGCCAGGCTCGATGTGTCGTACATAGGAATGCAGTCCAGGCAGGTAAGGGCACAGGCCAACATGCGCATTGTGCTCACTCCAGACAACCGAACACTGGACGAGGTGATGGTTGTTGCCTACGGTACGCAGACCAAGTCGTCGTTCACAGGCTCGGCGGCCGTTATGGGCAAAGACGAGCTGAAGCAGAAGATAGCCACCAACGTGGCCGATGCACTGGTGGGCTCGGTGCCGGGCCTGCAGCTAACGGGCGCCAGCGGCCAGCCCGGCAGCACGCAGGGCAACATCCATATCCGCGGTATATCCTCCATCTATGCCAGTACCGACCCGCTCATTATCGTGGACGGCGCACCTTACACGGCTTCGTTGAGCAATATTCCGCAGGACGACATCGAGAGCGTAACGGTGCTGAAAGATGCTTCCAGCGCCGCCCTCTACGGTGCGCGCGGCGCTTCGGGCGTTATTCTCATTACCACCAAGAAGGGCGAGAGCCAGCAGGCACACATCAATCTGGAAGCAAAATGGGGCAGCACCAGCCGCAGCGTGCAGGAGTACGAGACCTTTACAGACCCCGCGCGCTACATGGAAGCCTACTATACCCAGTTTTACAACTACGCTTTCTACAAGCAGGGCATGACGCGCGAGCAGGCTAACGCCTGGGTAAACAGCCGCCTCTTTACCGACTCAAACATAGGACTGCAGTACAATCCTTTCACCCTTCCCGACGGTGAGAAGCTGATTGGGCTCGACGGCAAGATAAATCCGCAGGCCAAGTTAGGCCGTTCGTACAAGTACGGCGACGAGACTTATTATATCTTGCCCGATAGCTGGAAGGACGCTGCCTACCGCCATGGCTTCCGCCAGGAGTACAATGTGAACGTGAGCGGAGGGACCTCCAAGATAAGTTTCTACTCCAGTCTGGGCTACCTGAAGGAAAAAGGAGTGTTGGAAAACTCTGGCTTCGAGCGCATCACAGCCCGCCTGAAGGCCGACTATCAGGCCACCAACTGGCTGAAGGTGATGGCCAACGTGGGCTTTGTACACTCCACCACGGAGTCTAACCCCAACCTGAGCAACACCGTGAGCAATTCGGCCAACATGGGCTACTATACCATGTACATCGCCCCCATCTACCCGCTCTACGTGCGGGTGCTGGATGCCAACAACAATCCTGTTATCAAGACCGACCGCTACGGGCATCCGATGTACGACTTCGGCGTGCCGTCCACCAACTTCCCCGGTCAGGGTTCGCGGCCGTTCCTCAATACAGGTAACCCCATCGGAGCCAACAAGTACAATCAACTACTGTACAAAGGCGACCAGGTAACGGGCCAGTTGAACTTCGATGTCACCCTGACGCCGTGGCTGAAGTTCACGTCGACCAACTCCTTCAACCTCGGTCTTACGCGCTACTCGCACTATGAGAACCCGTTCATAGGCAGCGCCGCCTCCGAAAACGGTTCCATCGACAAGTACAGTGACGTACCTTTCCGCCAGAATTACGTGCAGACGCTCAACTTCCACAAGCAGTTCGGACAGCATGACTTGCAGGCTATGCTGGGCCACGAGTGGTACAAGAACAAGGAAGGTTACCTGGAGGCATTGGCCCGCGGAGGCTTCTCGCCCGACATCAAGGAAATAAACGCCTTCGCCGACCGCTACGACAGCTACTCCTACAGCACAAAGTACAACGTGGAAGGTTACTTCGGCAATGTGCTCTACAACTACGACCAGCGCTACTTTGCACAGGCTTCGTATCGCCGCGATGCCTCCAGCCGCTTTGCCAAGGAGCACCGCTGGGGCAACTTCTGGAGCGTGGGCGGCGCCTGGATTATCTCGAAGGAGGGCTTCTTCAAGAAGCTGAATGCCGACTGGATTGATAACCTGAAGCTGAAGGTATCGCTCGGTCAGCAGGGCAACGACGGCATCCCGAACTTCTACTTCCTTGAGCGCTACCGCTTGTCAAAGGGCGACAAGGCCATGTTACCGTCGTTCTATTCCATCGGTAATCCTGACATTACATGGGAGACGACCACCAACTTCAACGTCGGACTGGAGTTCGCGTTCCTGCAGAACCGTCTGAGCGGAGAGTTGAACTTCTACAACAAGAAAACCACCGACATGCTTTTCTGGCTCAGCGTGCCTGAGAGCATGGGCGTGCGCGGCTACTACGGCAACCTTGGCGATATTCGCAACACGGGCGTGGAACTCATACTGAACGCCGACATCATCCGCACCAAGGACATCACCTGGAACGTTACGGGCAACATCTCGCACAACTCGGCCAAGGTGCTCAAGCTGGCCGAGAACAAAATCAAGCAGTACGGCGGCTTCTCGCAGGCCGATGTGAACAACGGCTTCAATGTCGCCATGTGGTATGCCGAAGGCCAGCCGCTCTACAATGCAATGCTGGTGGAGTATGCAGGTGTGAGCGACAAGGGCGAACCTCTTTACTGGGTAGACGAGGATATCTACAAAGCCTATCAGGCGGGAACCATGTCCAACTCCAGCAAACCGGGTACCAAGCACTCCTTTACCACCACTAACTGGAGCGAGGCCACCTACTATACCCACTCCATGCTGCCCAAGGCAAGCGGAGGTATATCCACAACGCTGCGCATATATGGCTTCGACGCCAGTGCCACCTTCGACTATCAGATTGGCGGCAAGATATATGACTTCGGCTATGCGGGACTCATGGGCCCCGTATATTCAAAGACTTCCGGCGCTAATTACTCTGTAGACGTGCTCAAGGCATGGACCCCCGACAATACGTCGAGCAACATCCCGCGCTTCATGTACGACGATTCCAACGTCACGTCGCAATCTACCCGCTTCCTGACAAGCGCCCGCTACCTCAACTTCCAGTCGTTCACGGTGGGCTATACCCTGCCTTCCGCCCTTACGCAGAAGCTGATGCTGAGCCGCGTCCGCGTATTTGTACAAGGCGAGAACCTCTGTTTCTGGTCGGCACGCAAGGGCCTCGACCCGCGCTATGACTTCCAGGGAACCCAGGCGTCGGGCCTCAACACCTACGCTCCTATACGCACAATCGTGGGCGGTTTACAAGTTTCTTTCTAATTCATCACTACAATCAGGACAAGAATATGAACAAGATATTTTCAGCAATCGTCATTGCGGGCCTCGGTTCCGGCATGCTCTCAGGCTGTATTGAAGAGGTTACGCCGCAGAACGGATACCCCTCTTTGGAGCAGGTTGCCAACGCTCCGGGCTCTTTTGATAACTTAGTAGCCAACCTGACGGGCAACCTCAGCGGCAAGCGACTTTACTCCCCGGCCGACAATAGGGCGTGGGATTATGGCTACACCTCCCTCTTTCTCACCCGCGATGTGGAGGGGCAGGATGTTGTTCCCGTAGGAGGAGCCAACCAGTACACCTACTGGTATCAGTCCGTACGGTACATGGCAGCCGGGTATAGCATTACTCAGTTGCCCTGGACCTACTACTACGGCTGGATTAACGACTGCAACGTAGTTATCAAGAACGCCGGAGCTACCGACTATGCAGAGCCCCAGGAGGGAAGAAAAGTGGGCGCCGGAATAGCTTATGCCATGCGGGCCATGTACTATCTCGACTTGGCCAGGATGTATGCTTCAAAGCCTTACGGCGAAGATCACAATGCCCTAACCACCATCAAGGCCGACGAACTGCGCACTGCTGATGAGGCCATGCACCAGGAACGCATGACATGGGGCGAGGCGTTCGACTTCATTCTCAAGGATCTTGACTACGCCGAGCAGTATCTGGCCAGCTATAAAAGGACCGATAAGTACACGCCCGACCTGAGCGTTGTGTACGGGCTCAAGGCCCGCACCTACCTGGAAAAGCAAGACTGGGCCAAAGCCGAGGAGTATGCTAAAAAGGCCCAACAGGGCTACACCATGATAAGTCGCGACGAATACCTGAGCCGTGACAACGGGTTTAATACGCCCAACAGCTCCTGGATGTTCGCAACGCAGTTCAAACCTACCGACCCCAACATCCTGACCAACGACGGCGATGACTCCTGGGGAGCCGCCATGATACCGGAGAACGGCTTCGGATGCGGCTATGCCAGCAACTACGGAGGCCTGATGGTGATAGACCGACACCTCTTCGAGACCATTCCCGAGACCGACTTCCGTAAGATGTGCTGGGTTGATTTCAAGCTCGACGACATGTCGAAGGCCGATGCCATCAATGCCCTGAAGGCCTATTCCAACTATCCCGAACGTCTTTACGCGGGCGGAGTGGAGAATGCCAACTACGGATTAGGTGGCTACTGCGTGAAGTTCCGCAATGCAGCAGGCAAGGCCGACGTGAAGTACGACGCCTGGTGCGTGTCGGTTCCGCTCATGCGGATAGAAGAGATGAAGCTCATCGAGGCCGAGGCCGCCGGCATGCAGGATGAGGCCCGCGGCCGCCAGTTGCTCGAAGCGTTTGCCAAGACGCGTGACCCACAGTACATGTACGGCCAGCACAACGAGCCCTATTACAACAACCAGACCTCTGCCTTCCAGAATGAAGTGTGGTGGCAGCGCCGCGTCGAGCTGTGGGGTGAGGGCTTTGCTACTTACGATATCAAGCGTCTCAACAAGGGCATCATACGCAGCTATGCCGGCACCAACCACCTGGAGAGTGCCCGCTGGAACACCAACACGCTGCCCAACTGGATGGTGTGGACGTTCATCAGTACCGAGTCGGATTACAACGGCGGCATGACGCAGAACCCGGACCCCGTACAACCCGCGGAAGACTCGCCCGAATTTAAATGGTAAATGCAGTATCACATAAAGAAAAGCAAGTATATGAAAAAGACTATAGAATATCTGGCTGCATCTCTCTGCTCACTCTTGCTGCTCACAGGATGCACCGACGAACAGGGTACCGAGCCCGGAGGCGACTCTGCACCCATGGCTACCGTCTACCAGTACACGGCAGGCGAGGGCTACAATGCCGACAACGACTGCCTGATACGCGTAGCTACAAACGCTGCGGCCAGGGAAACCTACTACCTTGCAGAGCTCAAGAGTGCCAAGGAGGAGCACAAGATGGACGAGGCGCAGTATGCCGACTACGTGGTTAAAAACGGCACCAAGATAGACGTTTCGCCCTCCGACTACAAAGACCTCTATGTTACCAACCTCCACGGTATGTACGTTATCACGGTGGTAGCGACCAACGGCAGCGCCCGCTCCTCGCAGTCGGTGGAGTTCGCCGGCCTGGATTACAAGCCTTTCGGCACCGGAACGTACGTCTGCGACTTCCTGGGCTTTGCCGATGAGGTCAGCATTGAGTACTCCGAAGTTGGCAACCGCTACCGCATTAGCAGCGTATGGACCGAGGGATACGGCTTCTCCTTTAGTCCTTCGGGCGACAAGGTGACCGTTTACCCCACGCAGATGGAGACCGGATACGTACACCCCACCTACGGCATGGTTAGCGTATCAGACCAAGGCAGCACCTACGACGAGGCCTCCAAGACCTTTACCTTTACTTTTAAGTGGACCGTAGCAGCAGGCAGCTACGGCAATTATGCCGACGTGCTCACACTCAAATAGCACGCTGTCGCGACATGCAACATTCCGGCTCCATGCCAGGGAGAAATCCAAGGCATGGGGCCGTTTTCGTTTCCCGCCTTTTCCGGCCGCCCGGGAGCTGCCCCGCAGCAAGCCGGCATGCTGGCTTTCCCTCTTTTTCCGGCCACACAGCTCCATTGCCGGTCTGCCGGTCGTGTTTCCAAGTGCGCGCCAATCTGTTTGTCGCAGGGCACCCGCCAGCGTGCCGAAAGCATGCTTCGGGAACTTTCGACAAGTGTCGCACGATTATTCGACACTTGTCGTACGATTATTCGACACTTGTCGAAAGTTGTGAAAGATGGCTTTTCGTACCCGTATAGCAGGCAGATGAGGCGCTTGGGGCGGTGGGTTCAGGAGTCAGGTCTTGCCGGTGGCGGTGGCCGGCGGTGTGTTACCTCGTAGATATAGATGTGCAGCCGGTCTACTAACAAATGTAAACGGAGCGGGCGAGAGGTTTCAGTTTTCTTTTTTCGGGGTGCGAGATATGACAGTTTTAAAGGATAACGGGTGCATAATCTTTCACTTTCTACATCGAAAAAGGACTGCAATTGTTAAATAGTATTTAATATCGAGCGGTTTTAATTAATTTTGTTGCATCATTGGTAAATAAGCATTAATTTTGTAACCTGTTAGTAAAGATTGAAACAAAGGGTAACTGCCAGCATTGTGTAAGCAAAAAACGTGAAAACGTAACGGCGTGCCAGCGAGAATTGCTTTAGGTTAGCGGGAATGCTTGCAGCGTGGCAACAGCACCCGATTAGCAAATAGGAATAAAACATTATTATATATTTTAAAGAGAGAGATTTTATGGAAAAAAGACTTATGACATTTTTGGCTTGCCTGTTCCTGAGCTTAGGAATGGCGCTGGCTCAGACCAGGGTGTCCGGTACCGTTGTGTCTCAAGAAGACGGAGAACCCGTTGTGGGGGCCTCCGTCCGCGTTGAGGGCACCAATACTGGTACGGTTACCGATGTTGACGGCCGCTTTTCGCTGTCGGCACCTGCCGGCAGTAAGCTGACCATCTCCTACATCGGCATGGTTTCGCAAACCGTTACGGCGGCTCCGAACATGACCGTTCGCCTGGTTTCTGACAACAAGGTGCTGGACGAGGTGATGGTAGTGGCCTACGGTACAACCACCAAGGCCTCGTTTACTGGTTCGGCCGAGAGCCTGAAGGACAGAGACTTCTCGGCAGAGAAAGGTTCACTCGTCAAGTCGCTCGACGGTAAGATGGCCGGTGTGCGCGTGGGCTCATCCATCGGAGACCCGGGTGCCAACCAGAGCATCTCTATCCGTGGTATCGGCTCCATCAACGGTTCAACACAGCCGCTGTACGTGGTAGACGGTGTTGCACTGACCGACAGCCCTGCCGACATGACATCAGAAATCCGACAGCTGTCGGTACTCTCGTCGCTCAACCCGAACGACATCGAGAGCATGACGGTGCTGAAGGATGCCGCAGCTGCATCACTCTACGGCTCTCGTGCTGCCAACGGCGTGGTTATTATCACCACTAAATCGGGCAAATCGGGCAAGACCCGCGTTACTTACGATGGCTCGGTAGGCTGGACAGGCATTGCCAAACCGTCGGCACTCGAGGCTATGAACGCCTCGGAACTCAAGGAGTATTACACTTATGCACTCAAGGGCTACTTCCAGTACAGGGAAGGCATGGATGCCGCTGCTGCCATGGAGGCCGCCAAGGCCGAAATTCCCAACGGCTGGTTCCGCGACTATGAAGGCACTACTGATACCGACTGGTACAAGGAAGTGTACCGCCACGGCTTCACGACCGACCACCAGTTGAGCATCAACGGCGGCAGCGACAAGACCAAGTTCTTTGTAAGCATGGGCTACAACAACGTGAAGGGAGTGGTTCGCGGTACCGACTTCAACCGCTACAGCGGCCGCATCAACCTGGACCATCAGGTAAACGACTGGTTCAAGATAAGCGCCAAGCAGATGGTTTCGTTCACTGATTCGAAGGGAATACGTGACCAGGGAGACCAGGCTCAGGGCTTCGGCACCACCGCTCCTATGTCTATCCTCTTCTCCATGGACCCAACGGCTACCGTGAAGCTGGAGGACGGCTCCTATAACCCTGACGCCGCATTCAGCGGAAGCAAGATTTCGAACCCGCACCTCATGCTCGGACAGATGACCGGCGACTATGCCGAGACCATCAACTCCGAGATTGTGCGCAGCCTGAGCAACCTGACAGCCGAGGTGAAGCTGCCTTACAACTTCCTCGTTCGCGAGATATTCGGCTTCGACTACGTTGACAACAAGACGCGTGAGTTCTGGTCGCCCAGCAGCGTTAACGGCGAATCCGTCCATGGTATGGGCGAGCGCTGGGGCTTTACCAACAAGACGCTCACCTCATCTACCACACTCAACTATGCCAACGTATGGGGTAAGCACAACTTCGACGCCCTCTTAGGCTACGAGGTTGAGAAGAAGAACCTGCTCGGCCAGTACCTGCAGTCGCACAACTACGCTACAGCCAAGCTGCCGGAGCTCTCCAACGGCGTGGCTTCAGGCAGCGGCAGCTACACTTACGAGGCCAACATGCTCTCCTGGTTGGGCCGTGCAAACTACAACTATGACAACAAGTACTACGCTTCTCTGAGCTTCCGCCGCGACGGTTCTTCCCGTCTGGGCAAGGACAACCGCTGGTCAAACTTCTGGTCGGTATCAGGTGCGTGGCGTATCAGTGGCGAGGAGTTCCTCAAGGACAGCCAACTCTTCTCCGACTTGAAGGTTCGCGCCAGCTACGGAACCAACGGCAACCTGCCTACTGACTACTACGGCTACATGGGAACCTATGCCACAACGGGCGCGTACGGCTCCGATCCCGCCATCTTCTGGGCCAATCGCGAGAACGCCAAGTTAGGTTGGGAGAAGTCGTCGAACTTCAACGTGGGCTTTGACTGGACCCTTTACCACAAGGTAACGCTTACAGTTGAGTACTACAACAAGCTCACCAAGGACCTGCTCTTTATGACTCCGACCTCTTACGTGACCGGTTTCGGCAGCCAGTGGCAGAACCTGGGCCGCTTGAAGAACAGCGGCGTGGAGTTTACTGTCAGCTCTCAGAACTTCCGCAACAAGGACTTTTCATGGGATACCGACTTCAATCTCACCTGGCAAAGCGTCAAGGTAGACAAGCTCCCCAATGGAGACGACGTGCAGTACGGCGATGGCAACATGTATCTTCTGCGTGAAGGAGAGTCTATGCACACGTTCTTCCTGCCCAAATTCAAGGGAGTGAACAGCGAGACAGGTCTGGGTGAGTTCTGGATAGACCCAGAAGATGAGTCCAAGGGCGTAACCAACTACTACTCTCGTGCCGGCAAGACAATCGTTGGCAAGGCAGTACCTGATGTGCTCGGTGGTATCACCAACCGCTTTACTTACAAGGACTTCGACCTCTCGTTTATGATTTCGTACCAGTTCGGAGCCGATATGTTCGACTATCCCGGCTACTTCCTCACCTTTAGTGATGGTGTGCGCGTGGGCAATTTCAACGTATCAAAGAGCGTAGTGGGCAAGTACTGGAAGCAGCCGGGCGACAAGGCAGAGTTCCCGCAGCCCATTTATGCCAACCCGTTCCGTTCCGACCGCTTCTCTTCTCGTGAGATTCGTTCGACCGACAACATCCGTGTTCGCGACTTCACGTTGGGTTACACCGTTCCCGTATCGAAGAACTACATCCAGAACCTGCGCGTTTACTTCCGTGCAACCAATCCTTTCATGATTTACTGTGCTACGAAGGACGTGGATCCTGATGTGGATATCAACGGCTACCGCCAGACGGATACCCCGGCAACGCGCGCCTTCCAGTTCGGTGTAAACTTAACTTTCTAATTTTAAACAGAACATACAGAATATGAAAAAGATATTTTTATTCATGGGATTTGCTGCCGGCATCTTGCTCACTTCGTGCAGCGGCTTCCTCGATACGGAACCTTCCGTTGAATTGAAGGACGATGACGCCATCACTACCGTGCAGGATCTGCAGAACGCAGTGAACGGTGTAGCCTACCGACTGATAGACTACGACAACGGCGTACGCTTCTCCTACACCTCGGAGTTCGGTATTTATGCCGACATACTGACCAACGACTTCAAGGTTGGTGTGGACATGGGACAGACCACGGCCATATCAAACTACCTGGTAACCCAGAACGACAACTACCCCAAGTTTGGCTACAACTATTACTACGGGGCACTGGGAAACGTGAACAAGAGCCTCTCCTACGTGCCGCAGGTAGAGGGTGATGAGGCCGAAATCAATGACCTCAAGGGCCAGCTCCTCACCTGGCGCGCCCTGCTTCACTTCGACCTGGCCCGCATGTTCTGCCACATACCCGCCTCGGTGCAGGATGTTAACGCCGAAAACACGGGCCTGGTGCTCGCCGACCAGGTTTATCCCGCCGACTACAAGGGCAAACGCAGCACGCTGAAGGCAACCTACGACTTCATCATCAAGGACCTCACGGACGCCATGCCCCTGCTCTCAAAGAGCGTGAAGCTGGGTTCGATGAACTACTGGGTGGCCCTCTCGCTCCGTGCACGTGCCTATCTGTACGCCGGCGACTATGCTAACGCCCTCAAGGACGCACAGGAAGTAATCAACAGCAACGTTTACAAGCTCTATACCATCGCCGACTATCCCGGCGTTTGGGATAAGGAAGGAACCAGCGAGGCCATCTTCGAGCTCCGCGTGAACGACAACCACAACAACGACCGCTACTCCGTGGGCTACTACAACAGCCCCGACGGCTATGCCGAGTGTGTGTTCAACGAGAAGAGCCCCTTGTTCCTGTACCTCAGCAATGCTGCCAACAACGACGTGCGCAGCCAGCTCGTGAACGACCAGACCTCACACCCCGACGTGCCCGGTTACTACTCCGGCAAGTATCCCGGCCGCGGTGGAAGCGTCTATGTGAACAACTTTAAGATTGTGCGCCTCTCGGAACTCTACCTCATTGCAGCCGAGGCAGCCTTCCACCTCAACGGTGGAGCAGCCGCAGCTCCGTTCATCAACCAGCTCCGACAGAACCGCATAACCGGTTATACGGATGTATCGAGCGTTACACTGGACGATATTCTCTTCGAATACGAGAAGGAGTTCTTCACCGAAAACCAGATAGCTTTCGCTTACTGGCGCAACAAGCGCAGCGTGACCTCCAGAGGCGGCACCGAAGTTAAGTACAACGACGACCGCACCATCTTGCCAATTCCGCAGCGCGAGATTGACTTCAGTGGCAAGGATGTTCTCATCCAGAACCCCGGCTACGAATAAGCAAGCATCATAAAATCAAGGCCTCTACCCACCGGTAGGGGCCTTTTTTGTTTCCTCCGCACCTCACCGCCGGCCCTCCCCATCGCCCGTTGTCCTCCCGTTCCCAAGGAATGGAACCGCTGGCGCATGCTCCCTGCCGGTTGGCTGCTGGTTTTTAAAGACAGAGTAACAGCGTGTTTTTTCTGCTGCTGCATGCTCCCTGCCGGTTAGCTGCTGGTTTTTAAAGACAGAGTAACAGAGTATTTTTTCTGCTGCTGCAAGTTTGCTGCATAGCGGGAGCGAGCAAGCAACGATTTGCAAAAGGGCAAACCGGTATCCTCCCCTTGGAAAGGGGAGGCGGAGGAGGGGATGACCGGGGAGCCAACCTCTACCCTCGTAACCTGTGAATTGTGAATTATGAATTGTGAATTAGTAGCCTGCAGCCTGCAAAATCATCCCCTCCTAACCTCCCCTTTCTAAGGGAAGGAACCGCTGGCGCCCACAAGCAGACCCCAATTACCTACTTTTATAAATATAGCAAAAGGGCAAACCGGTATCCTCCCCTTGGAAAGGGGAGGCGGAGGAGGGGATGATGAACGGCACAAAAGGCTCCCTCCGCCAACTCTAATTACAAGCAGCTGATAGTCAATTACTTACAAATAAAATGGCAAAAGGTGTCATTCAAGCCTCTTGAATGGCATGTTCAAGGACCTTGAAGGTATCGTTCAAGAGGCTTGAAGCATACCTTTTATGCTGCCGATGGTTTCTAAGGAAGTTGCAACAGCGTATTTTTTGCCAAAGCAAAGGCTTGCATTTGATGGTTCGCTTGCCCTGCCTTGCTGCCAAAAAAAATACCCCGGACGCGGTGCCCGGGGTAGTAATGGTGTGGCGGAGGTTACTTTCGGAGCATCTCCTCCACGGCTTTTTGCAGCTGGCGGTCGGTTCCCGAGAGGTAATCTTCGGGCGAGTTGTAAACCTCGATGTCGGGATTAAGCTGCTGGTTCTCGCCGTAGTGGCCGCGCATGTCACGGCAGCCAACCTGCGGAATGCCGAATATCATACTGCTGTCGATGAGCGTTTCCCACCACACTGCCGTCATGGTGCCGGCCACGGGGGTGCCTATGAGCTTGCCGATGCCCAGTTCCTTGTACACAAAGGGGAAGCCGTGGCCGTTGCTGTAGTCGTCTTCGCAAATCATGACGCACGAGGGTTTCACCCATTTATTCCACGGGTCGTAGCCTATGTACTTGCCATGAGCCACGAAACTCTGGTACTGTCGGCCGCCCAAGAGTGTGGTTAGGTCGTCGTGCAGCCATCCTCCGCCGTTGTGTCGCTCGTCTACTATCACGGCTTCTCGCTGCCTGTTACGGTCGCTCAGCAGCTCACTGAACACGGTGCGGAAGCTCTCGCTGTCCATTGCCTTTACGTGCACGTAGGCCAGCCGGCCGCCGGAGAGGCTGTCAACGGTTGCGCGGTTGCGGTCAACCCACCGTTTGTAGAGCAGTTCCAGCTGTTCGGCTTTGCTGATGGCCTTTACGGTCACGTCGAACCTACGGCCGCTCTTGGGGTCGTAGATGCTCACTCTGACGGGCTTGCCGGCCTTTCCGTCGAGCAGGTAAGAGTAATCCTTGTCCTTTGAGAGTGCCTCGCCGTCAATCTTCTCGATGATGCAGCCGGCCCTGACGCCCGTGTTGCGCACGGCGAAAGGCCCGCGCTTGATGACTTCCTCTATCTGGAGGCCGTCGCCGTTGTACTGCGACTGGAAGAACAGACCTAAGCAGGCAGTCTTCAGCTTGGGCCCTTCGGGGTAGTAGCGGGCGCCCGTATGCGAGCCGTTGAGCTCGCCCAGCAGCTCGCTGAGCATGTCGCGGAAGTCGTAACGGTTGTTGATGTAGGGCAAGAAGCGCTCATACGTCTGCCTGTAACCATCCCAGTCAACGCCGTGCAGCTGCGGGTCGTAGAACTTGTCCTTCACCTGCTGCCAGGCGTGGCTGAACATGTAGCGTCGTTCCTCGTAAGGTCGGTAGTTGAAGCGGGCCTCGTATTCCACGTTCTTAGCCGACCCCTTGGCCACGTCAACCTTCTTGATGCCGCCGCTGGTGTTCACGTACAGCGTCTTAAAGTCTTTGTCGGCCAGCATCTCTCCGGCCCCTACGTTCTTGAGAACTATCTCGGTCTTGTTCTCTCTCAGGTCGTGTCGCCACAGGTCGTAGCCGCCTTCAAAGGCCGCCTGATAGTAAAGTGAGTCGCCGCCGGGGCTGAGCAGGAAGTCGCCCAGGCGCGAGGAGTTGACCGTGAGGCGCACGATGCGGTCGCGGCAGTTGTCGAGGTCGAACTTCAGAGGTTCCTTATCGGCCTTCGGCTTGTCCTTCTTCGGCTTCTTGTCCTTCTTTTCCGTGTCCTTGTCTTTGGCCTCCTTGGCCTCTTCCTTCTTCTTTTCGGCCATGCGTTCCTTCTCCTCCTTGGTCATTTTGAAGTGCTCGTAAGCGTCCAGGTCGAAGAACATGAGGTAGGCGTCGCGCTCGCTTCCCCAGCTTCCATGGCTGCGGTAGCCGGCCCGGTCGCTCTCAAAGAGCATGGCCTTGCCGCCGAGCACCCACTTTGCATTGCCGTCGTTGTAGCCGCTCTGGGTGAGGTTATGGATTTCGCCGCTGCCCGATGCGCTCACCAGGGCAATGTCGGCATTGTTCCATCCGCCGCTACCGATGTAGGAGGAGAGCAGCCATCGGCTGTCCGGACTCCACTCGTACCACACGTCGCCGTCGCTGTAGGAGAAGATGTACTTGCCGTCCATCACCGTTCTTACGGCCTTGCTCTTCACGTCAACCACACGTAACGTGCCCCTGTTCTCCAGGAACGCCACGCTCTTACCGTTGGGGCTGTACTTGGGTTGCAGCGAGGTAAGGGCCGAGGTTACCAGCTGTTCCTCCACCAAGTCGGTGGAGTAGGCGAACTCCTTCTCGTCTTTGAGCTTGATGCTTGTCTGGTATATCTGCCACAATCCGTTACGTTCGGAGGCATAGACGATGGCCCTTCCGTCGGGCGAAAAGTCGATGCTGCGCTCCTGCTCGGGCGTGTCGGTAATCTGCTTGGTGGTCTTGTAGTCGGCCGAAGTAACGTAAACATCGCCGTGCAGCACGAAGGCAATCTCCTTGCCACTGGGCGACAGCTTGATTTCCGTTGCCCCGCTGGTCAGCGTCTGGCGGTCCAGTTCGGTGTCGGTGCGGTCGGTCGTCACGCTGACGTGCACCTTCTGCGGTTGCTGACCGGGGCTTAGGGTGTAGATTTCGCCATCATATCCGAAGCACAGCGTGCTGTTGCGGGCGGCCGTGAGGAAGCGTACCGGGTTGCCCTTGAAGTGCGTGAGCTGCTCTTTTAGGCTGCCGTCGAGGCTGCGGCGGTACACGTTGAAGGTGCCGTCTTCCTCGCTCAGGTAGCAGAAAGCATTGCCGTCGGCCGTCCAAACGGGCGTGCGGTCCTCGCCGTCGAAGCTGGTCAGCCGGCTGAACTTGCCCTGCCGGCAGAGCCAGATGTCGCGTGTGATGGGCGAGCGGTGGTGCTTTCGGAACTCGTCTTCATAGCCTTTCTTGTCGTGATAGAGGATATCGCCGTCGCTGCTGATGCTCAAGTCCTCCATTGTTATGTCCGAGAACTTGCGCGGCCGGCCGCCTTCAGCGCCCACCTCGTATATCTGTGGGAACTGTGCACTGGCAAACAGGGCCGTCCGGGCATCGGGCATGAGGCTTGCCTTAAAGAGTATGTGGCCGTTGTCTCGCCATGTCAGGGGCGTTTCGTCGCCGCTGTCGTAGGTCAGCCGGCGTGGAGCGCCGCCCGTCTTGTCCATCACGTAGACGTCAAGACTGCCCTCCCGGCTCGACATGAAGGCAATCCGCTGCCCGTCGGGGCTCCACACCGGGCGCGCGTCGTAGGCCGCGTTGGTGGTCAGTTGGCGGGCACTGCCGCCCGCAACGGGCACGGTGAAGATGTCGCCCTTGTAGGAGAAAGCGATGGTCTGGCCGTCGGGAGCGATGGCGCTGTACCGCATCCACAGCGGATTCTCTTGCGCCCCGGCCGACAGCCAGCCTGCAAGCGCAAGTGTAAGAAGCGTAAATCGGTTCATTGTATCAGTATAGTTGGTTGTTTTCTCAAAGTTTTTGCAAATATAGCAAATATATTACGGGGTTTGAAAAGATGTGTGTACTTTTGCACGACAAACATGAGATTATGCGCCGAATACTTGCAGCATTTATACTATTTTATACCTTGGCCGTGCCCGCACAGCGCCTGCCGCGCCTCGGCCGGGCAACTACTTACGACAACTGGACGGGCACCTGGGCCGCCGCCCAGCAGACCCCGGTACGCAGCTACATGCCTTACAACAACGAGATGACCAACCGCAGCGTGCGCCAAATCATCAAGGTATCGGCCGGGGGCAGCATTGTGAGGCTGCACCTCTCCAACGAACTCAGCCGCGATACGCTGCGCATACGCTCCGTGTACATAGCCCACGCCAAGGATTCCTTTACCATCGACCCCAAGTCGGCCGAGTACCTGCGCTTCAGTAACCGCCAACGCGTAACGCTGCCCCCCGGCAGCGCCGTGGTTTCCGATGCCGAGCGCTTCGACCTCAGGCCCAATGAGCTGCTGGCCGTAACCATCAACTACAGCGAGGCTCCCAAGCAACCCACCGTTCACATGGGCTCACGTACCACCTCCTACATCCTCAAAGGCTACTCCGGACCGCACACCGACTTCGCCCGCTCGTTCCGTTACGAGAAGTGGTTCAACATCGCCGCCCTCGACGTTTACCGCACCGGCGGCCGCAGCGTGGCCATACTCGGCAACTCGATTACCGACGGCAAGGGGTCTGATACCGACCGCCAGAACCGCTGGCCCGACGTGATGTCAGGCGTGCTCAACTCGCCCCGCGAGCATACTGATGTGGGTGTGCTCAACCTGGGCATAGGTAACAACCGCGTGCTCACCACAGGCTACGGCGCACCGGGCAAGGATCGGTTCGACCGAGACATACTGGGACAGAGCGGAGTGAGGTACATCATCGTCTTTGAGGGCATCAACGACATCGGCGTGAGCACCGACGGCCGCACCACGGCGCGCCAGCTCATCGAGCAGTACAAGCTCATGGTGGCCAAGGCTCACGCCCGCCGGCTGCGCATCTACGGCGCGACCATCACCCCGATGAAGGGCGCCGGCTACTTTACACCCGACCATGAGGCCGGCCGGGAGATGGTGAACGAATGGATAAGAACGAGCGGCGAGTTTGACGGTGTTATCGACTTCGACCGCCTGATGGCCGACCCGGCCGACCGGCAGGCCCTCCGCCCCGAGTGGAGACTGCCCGACTGCCTGCATCCCAACGCCTTGGGATACGAGCAGATGGGCCGCTACGCCGCCGAATTCCTGCTGCGCGAGCTGCGCAAATAGGCAGGGGCGCGGGTGCGATTTTTATGGTTCGGGTTGCTGATTGGTAACTTGCAGTAATTCAATTAATTACAATTGGTGTCCTCGGAGATGCCATTCAAGCCGCTCGGAGGTGCCGTTCAAGCCGCTTGAAGCTATCCTTCAAGGCCCTTGAACCTATGCTTTTGTTTTTCGTGCCCATGCGTTCGGTGAAGAGGAAGGGTAAAAAATAGC
>NZ_FOHY01000005.1:0-64840 GCF_900111525.1 Prevotella sp. kh1p2 | reverse complement strand
CCCTCCTAACCTCCCCTTTCCAAGGGGAGGATACCCTGGCGCCCATACGCTCCTTACAAGTTGATAAACTGCAATCAATAAGCGGCAAGACAAACCGGTGTCTTTGCCCAGCAGTATATGTTTCGGCGCTTAGAGCGGAGCCTTCGGCCTGATGCCTTCTATGTCTATCTTCTTGCTCAGGCGGCTTTTGGTAGAGCGCACGGCCTGCTCCGAGCAGCAGAAAGAGCGCGCCTTCTGCGCGTCGGTCTTGCCGTTGCGCTCCATGATGCAGAAGAATGTCTCCTTTGGTGTGAGCGCATAGTCGGGGTTGTCGATAAGATAGGCCAGCTCGCGGTCTATGGTCTTCATCACCTCCGTTACGGCTTTCTGCTCCTGCTTGCCGTACTGGCTGATGTTGTCCTCCGTCAGGATGGCGTACAACACGTCTACTCCGAGTTTTGTTTCGGCAATTGACGAGGCCATCTCGTCGCCCTGCAGCTGTGCCGGCAGCTGTTGGCTGAGCTGTTGCACCTCGCGCGTCTTGGCGTCTATCTGCCGCTTCATCTCGCCTATGGTGGCGTCCTTGCGGCTCAGCCAGCCCAGGGTGTCGGCCTTGATGGCCGCCACGCGCGTGCGGTAACGGCGGTACAAGGCCTGCGTGCGGCGGTAGTACCAGAGCGTGAGGGCGAAGATGACGAGCAGCAAGGCGATGATGGCGATGCTGAAGTAGAGCTTCTCTTCGGCCTGCCGGCGCAGGATAACCTGCTTGTCGTACTCGGCCTGCATGCGCAGTTGCATGCGGTGGGCCTTCTCCTGCTGGGCAATATTACTCAAAAGGCTGGCCTGCTGGGGCTTGTTCTGCCGCGTGTAGATGGTGGAAAGCAGCGAGATGGCATTGCCGAGGGCCGACGAATCCTGCGCCATCATGGCCGCGCGGTAGGCGTGGTGCTCGGCTTCGGGCAGCGAATCGTGCAGCAGTTCGTAGTATGCAATGTTCTTCAGGATGACCGACTTCTGCCCTTGGTCGGCCTGGGTAAAGAACTCTGCCGCCCGCAGGTTCACTCTCCAGGCGCTGTCGTTGAGGCCCATATTATATAAGGTGTTGGCCTGGTTGATGTACACATCTACCATGTACTCCGGCTTGCCGTAACGGCGGGCGTAGCTGAGGGCGCGCTCCATGTAGCCCAGAGCCTTGCTGTTGGCGCCCGTGTTCTCAAGTATCCAGCCCGTGTATTGGCATATCTGGTACTGCGTCTTGGCGTTGTCGAGGCGTGGGAGCAGCTTTTCGGCCTGCCGCAGCTGCACGAGCGCCGAGACAAGGTCGCCGCCGTCGATGTAGTGCAGGGCACTGTCAACGTAGGCTTGTGCCGCCTCTTCCGGGCTTCCGGCTCCGGAGCGGCCGCCCGTTCCGCACCCGACAAGGGCTGCAAGGGCGACAAACAGCAGTATGGTTGTCCTTTTCATGTCCTTGCAAAGATAGCTGAAAATATTGATATCATCAAGCTTTCGGCCCCTTTCTTCTCGTTTCCCAGCTTGTTGAATGACGCCTGCGGGCTGACATCCTGGCATCTTTTTGTGTCATATTGACAAAAATCTGCGTTGGTATGTTTATTGCATAAGGGTATGTGAACACGTAAGAGTTCAAGATAAATGATAAAGATAAACCATTAACTTTTAAAATAGGAGGATTTAATTATGTTACCAGTAATGCACAACAGTTCTTGGTTACCGGATGTATTCGAGGACTTCTTTAATACAGGTTTTATGCCTCGTGCCAACGCAACGGCTCCAGCCATCAACGTGGTAGAACGTGACAAGGAGTACACTATTGAGCTCGCAGCCCCCGGTTTGCGTAAGGAAGACTTCTCTGTAAACATTAATGACGAGGGTAACCTCAACATCAAGATGGAGCAGAAGAATGAAAAGAAGGAGGAAGACAAGAAAGCTCACTACCTTCGCCGTGAGTTCAACTACAGCAAGTTCGAGCAAACACTCATCTTGCCCGATGATGTTCAGAAGGACAAAATCAAGGCTCGCGTAGACAACGGCGTGCTTTATGTCGACCTGCCGAAGATGGAGGAGTCCAAAACCAAGGTCCAGCGCCAGATTGAGATCATATAAAATCACGTATAGGTATTAGTTTCCAAGCCCCGCATGCTGTAAAGTGTGCGGGGCTTTTTGGTGCCAGCAGGCCTGCCGTTGGTGGTGCTTGCAGCAGCTTGTAATTGTGGTGGAGGCTCTCGTTTGTTGTGTCAAAAACAGTTGAATGGATATTTTATTGCGCTGATAATCAGTTGGTTTATGCCTTTGAGTGTGTCAATGGTCATTCAGGTATTGCAGAATGGCGGGCCAGACTGTATCTTTGCAGTATCCAAACTCAAATCTGCAAGGCGCAACTTGGAGGCCTGCAGTACCGGTCATGCTGTGAGTCAGCCGGTTGCGCCTTGATTTACGGACATTCAAAACCTATAGATATGAAACGATTGTTCTTCTGTTTAGTGGTGTTGCTGCTGTCAGTACAGGCAGCCGTTGCACAGAACCCGCTCCCAAAGCTGATTTGCTTTGCAACAGTGAATGACATGCCTGCTTATCCCGGAGGTATCAAGGCATTGCAGGATTTCTTGCTTGCAAACGTGAAATACCCCGACTCGTGCGTTGATGGTTGCATCCAGGGAAAGGTCGTGGTGAGCTTTATCGTAAACCCGGACAGCACATGTTCCGACTTCAAAGTTATCCAATCTGTCGACCCTTTGCTGGATGCAGAGGCCTTGCGGGTATTGAAGCTGATGCCCAAATGGAGCCCCGGACGCATCGACGGCGAGGCAGTAAGGGTGAGATTTAATATTCCCATCAACTTCAGAATTCCCCCGGAGGAAATTCAAAAAGACTCGGTGAAATCGGCAAAAACAGTCAATCACGCCCGCAAATGAATGTGTCAGGAGCGGCAGATAATATGTTTCTCGGGCCGAAGAACTATCGGCTTCGGCCTTGGAGTTTGTCAATTCTCATTTAAAACCTAAAGATATGAAACGTTTATTCTTCTGTTTAGTGGTGTTGCTGCTGTCGGTTCAGGCAGCGGTTGCACAGAACCCACGCTCGGAGCGGAAGTGTTTTGAGCCAGCGGAAATCATGCCTTCTTTTCCTGGAGGTACCAAGGCGTTGATGGATTTCATTGCTGCAAACCTGAAATACCCCGCCGAGTATGCCGAAAATTGCATCCAGGGAAGGGTAGTGGTCAGCTTTTCAGTCAATCCGGACAGTACATGTACTGACTTCAAGGTTGTCCACTCTGTCGACTCTTTGCTGGATGCTGAAGCCCTGCGAGTATTGAAGCTGATGCCCAAGTGGAACCCCGGAAGCCGGAACGGCAGGCCTGTAAAAGTGAGATATGCCGTTCCCGTTACCTTCAGACTGCTCGGGCCAACTCCTTACTCATATCCGATGAAATGGCCGAAAACTGCAAACTCCGCCAAAAGTCGATAGAAGAAACGTTGCCATTTAAAAGCTTTTATCCCTTCAGATTTTGCCAATCGGCTTATTTGTAGTAAATTTGCAGATTGAAAAAATTACTTTTTAGATATTAGTTTTATTATGGCAAAGAAAGCTCTATTGATGATTCTCGACGGTTGGGGAATCGGTAAACACGGTGAGGGTGACGTTATCTACAACACGCCTACGCCTTACCTGGACTATCTGACTGCAGTTTCAGCCCACTCGCAGCTGCAGGCTTCGGGCGAAGATGTGGGCCTGCCCGACGGTCAGATGGGCAATTCGGAGGTGGGACACCTCAACATCGGCGCCGGCCGCATTGTGTATCAGGACCTCGTAAAGATAAACCGCGCCTGCAAGGACGGCTCCATCATGAAGAATCCCGAAATCGTTTCGGCCTACAGCTACGCCCGTCAGACGGGCAAGAAGCTCCACTTGATGGGCCTGACCAGCAACGGCGGCGTGCACTCTTCACTCGATCACCTCTTTAAATTCGTTGAGATTTCAAAAGAATATGGTCTCAAGAACACCTTCGTTCACTGCTTCATGGACGGCCGCGACACCGACCCAAAGAGCGGCGCAGGCTTCATCAAGGAGCTGGAAGCAGTGTGCCGGCAGAACGATGCCCACATAGCAAGCATCGTGGGTCGCTTCTACGCCATGGACAGAGATAAGCGTTGGAACCGTGTAAAGGAGGCTTACGACCTCTTGGTAGAAGCTAAAGGCAAGCAAACTACCGACATGGTGAAGGCTGTAGAGGAGAGTTATGCCGACGGAGTGACAGATGAATTCATCAAACCCATCAACAACTCGACCGTTGACGGCACGATACAGGAAGGCGATGTGGTTATTTTCTTCAACTTCAGGAACGACCGCGCCAAGGAACTTACTACCGTGCTGACCCAGCAGGACATGCCCGACGAGGGCATGCACACCATCAAGGGCCTGCAATTCTACAGTATGACGCCCTACGATGCCAACTTTACAGACGTGCATGTGCTGTTCCCCAAGGAGAACGTGGAGGACACCTTGGGCGAATACCTCTCTAAACTCGGCAAGAAACAGCTGCACACCGCCGAGACCGAAAAGTACGCTCACGTTACCTTCTTCTTCAATGGAGGGCGCGAGGAGCCCTACGACGGGGAGGACAGAATTCTCGTTCCGTCGCCCAAAGTGGCCACTTACGACCTCAAGCCCGAGATGAGCGCCTACGAAGTTAAGGACAAGTTGGTAGCTGCCATCAATGCTCAGAAGTACGACTTCATCGTAGTCAACTTTGCAAATGGTGACATGGTGGGCCACACGGGCGTCTATCACGCCATCGCGAAGGCCGTTTGGGCGGTGGATCATTGCGTACACGACGTGATTGAAGCTGCCAAGGCAAACGATTACGAGGCCATTGTCATAGCCGACCACGGCAATGCCGACAATGCCATTAACCCCGACGGCACGCCCAACACGGCCCACTCGCTCAACCCGGTGCCGTTTATCTACGTGACCGATAACAACTCGGCAACCGTTAAGAACGGCCGTCTGGCCGACGTGGCACCGTCTATTCTGCACATCATGGGCCTGGAGCAGCCGGCCGATATGACGGGTGAGAACCTGATTACCGATTAATCCCTCCCTCTATAAGAGCGCCCTATATGCCGCAAATTGGCGGCGTATAGGACGTTTTTGTTTGCTTTCGGGCCTCGCGCAGCAGCCCTTTCCGGGGTGCGGAGATTTGCAGCAAGAGAGCCGTTGTTTCCCTCTTGCCCAGTGCAATCTATCCCCTCGTACAGTCATTTGCAGCCCCCGGCATTTCTGGAGCTATCGTTCAAGCCTGTTGAACGGCATCTTCAAGCCTCTTGACCGATACCTTCAGGAGCCTTGAAGCATAGCTTCGCCAACCTGCCCGGATAGAGGCTGTTTGCCTGCATGCCAAGAGCAGGCGTACAGGAGCTTCGGTCTTACCGTTTTGTTTGTGTGCTGCTCACCCTCCCATCCTTATAAACGGTGTCGGTAAAAACCCATTCCTGGAGGTTCATTTTGGCCGATTTCATCGTTGGAATGATATCTTTTTTGCGCCCGCCTGTGAGCCCCAAAGGGCGGTACATCACTCCTTTGCTTTCTGTTTTCTCCGTACCAGGCTTAAAGCTGCGGGTCTTCATTACCAACGCTCCATTGATGGCACCACCAACATCAGCTCTTTTTGCAGCTTCAACCGCGCTAAGATATTCGATGGATTCCATATCGTTCATGTCCATATAGAGCACTTGGTTAACAGAAATGGGTGTTCCGTCGAGGAGAATTTTAATGGACTGGTTGGCTTGTAATGTCGAAGCCCTACGATTGTTGAGAACATAGCCTACTTGTTCGCTGCCTGTCAAGTACATGTATTTAAAGAAGTATTCGACTACATGCTTGAAATCAATCAGGTTGTGTGATTGTATATCAGCGTGGGTAAGCAGCGTTGACTTGTAGAAGAGCTTCTCCTCCTGGTCGTACATGCGGCGTTTGGCGGTTACGCGAACCTCCGGCAGTCTGTTTACACCGTGCAAGCCGGGCCTGTTGAGCTGCGCTTCGTCGCCTCCGTAGGCTTCAGATGCAAGGTCAGATTGCTGCCGGGCGAGCGGCGGCGGGGCGTCTTCCGTCATCTCATAGCGGCAGTAGTAGGCCTTTCCTTTTTTGTCGTAAGCCTGCAGATAGAACTCCTCGCCGTCGTTGTAATCATCAACCGGGATGCGAAAATTGCCCATTTCATCGGTCTGTGAAGTGAAAACGGCGTTGTTGCTCTTCTGGTAGGCCATGACCGAACCGTTCCTTACGGGGCGCCCGCCGTCGCGGTAAGTGACCCTGCCGCTAAGGGCGAGCTGCGTTTCGGGGGCGTAGGGGAGGGTGAGTTTGCCCTCTTGGGCGGCCTTGAGGTTGATGCGGCAGAAGGTTGCCGAACAGAGCCACGCCCGCAGGTCGGCCTCGCTGTCCTCGCCGGGGCGGCCGTAATTCTTCGGGAAAGGTGCCGGCGAAGCCACGTCGGTTTGCAGTATGAGCGCCGGAACGGCCTGCGGCAGGCTGGCGGTAGTGTCGCTTATGGCTCGGCGGAATGTGCAAAGAACGCCGGCGGGGTTGCCGTCCGCCACGCCGACAGCTGTTTGCTGACCTTGCCGGAACCCAACTCTCTGGAAGCTCTCCGATACAATTTCGCCCATTTCATCGGTCAGAATGAGCGATGCGAGCCCGTCTCCCAGCCCCGTGACATCAATCTTTCCGCCGTTGCGTTTTAGGTTGATACGCTGCAATCCCAACTGTCGGTGGTATAGGTAAAGGGCATATTTCGGCGGTAGTTGCGGGTGAACGTAGTACGAGAGGATGTTGCCTTTGAGCGCACTCTGCACTACCGGCACAGTGTTTGGAGCCGGAACGGGAAACGTCTCCTTTCCGTTCTCCGTTTCCACCTTTATATAATAGGCCTCTCCCGGTTCCGGCGTAAAGGCCGCCAGCTGCCAACCCGAGGCGGTGGTGGTGCCACTTGCCAGCTCTCGTTGCCTGCTGTCGGTAACCGAAAAACTGCCCCGGAGCGGACGGTCGCTGCCGTCGGTCAGTCTGATGGCTATGCTCTGGCGCAGTCCACCCACCATATGGCCGCCCTCAGGGTATAGGTAACAGCGCACGCCACGGCTCACAGCAGGCTGCCGACTGTCATCATTACCGATGCGGAGGGTGAGCAGCGGGAAGGTTTCGGGGGGGTAGTTGCGCATCAGCCGTGTGTAGGCACGCAGCCGATACGTGCCCTGCGGCCAGACTGTCAGCGGCTGGAATGCGGAGTGAAAACGGCCGCTGGGCTCGCAGCGCAGCTTCTGCTGCAGGCAGAGAGAGTCCTGGCTATTGATGAGTTCCACGTAAACGTAGCGGCTGTAAGGGCCGCCGAGCGTGTCGGTAGCCATGAGGATGCCGTCTATCCGCACGCTGTCGGTGGCCGTGCAGGCCGTGCGGTCGGTGCACAGAAATATCCGTTCGCCGGGCAGAGTCTGACCGGCGGCGGTCTTGATGGACAGGAGCAGAAGCAGGGCAAGCGTCCTGAAGGTTGTTTTCATGTGTGTGTCGGTTTCGGTATCTGATGGTTCGGGCTGCCCCGCGGCAGTACAAATGCAAATATAAAAAATAGTGTTGAATGTTCCAAGCCGCGTTACCAAAAATCTCGCCGGCAGTCAGAAATCCGCCTGCTTTTTTGCTTTTCTGCCCTTAAATGCCTATTTTTGCGGTACAAACCATAACGAGCACGAATATGAATGTAGACATCGAAGCCTCCTGGAAGCAGCACATCGGGGCCGAATTTGACAAGCAATACTTCGTTAACCTCACCAACTACGTGCGCGAGGAGTATCTTCACCACCCCTGTTATCCGCCAGGCAAGCTGATTTTCAACGCCTTCAACCTCTGTCCCTTCGACCGTGTAAAGGTCGTCATCATCGGCCAAGACCCCTATCACGAGCCCGGTCAGGCCATGGGACTCAGCTTCTCTGTACCGCAGGGTGTGCCGATGCCGCCCTCGCTCATTAACATTTTCAAGGAGATAGAGATGGATCTGGGCACGCCGATGCCGGCCAACGGCGACCTCACCCGCTGGGCCCGGCAAGGCGTACTGCTGCTTAATGCCACGCTCACGGTGCGGGCCCACATGGCCAACAGCCACCAGAAGCTGGGCTGGGACAGGTTTACGGATGCCGCCATCAAGGCCTTGAGCGCCGAGCGGGAGCACCTTGTGTTCATGCTCTGGGGCGGTTATGCGCGCTCAAAGAAGTACCTCATCGACCAGCAGAAGCACCTCGTGCTCGAGAGCGTGCACCCTTCGCCCTTGTCGGCCAACCGTGGCGGCTGGTTCGGCAACCACCAGTTCTCCCGCTGCAACGCCTATCTGGAGTCGCAGGGCCTGGCGCCCGTGGCGTGGTGAGTAGTGGGTAGGGGAGTGTGTTGGCATGCAACGGGGTAGCAGCTTTCCTCTTTTTTACCGGCCGGACATGACCTCGAAGAGGTCTACTTGTTATGTAACCGCATGCCGGGGAGGCCGCACTGCGGCCGAGTTGGCTTGCGGTAAGGATGTATATAGTATCTCGTCTCTGTAGGAGACGCCTTTACTTGACATGCAGTTAGCAGCGGTTTAGGGCGACCCCGCTGGGGTCGAGGGTAATGTGGAGTGGCTTATCCGCAAGCCGACTCGGCCGCTTCGCGGCCTCCCAGGCATGCGGTTACATGAGAGTTCGACCTCTCCGAGGTCGGTCTTTGGCAGTTTTCAGCGGTCTTTGTCCGCTCATATGGCAGCCATCTCCTGCTCTCCCTCTATTAACTTCGACCTTTCCGAGGTCGTTTCCAGTGCGGTTAGGCCGGTAAAAGATTATATCTTCAGGAACTTTTGACACGTGTCGAATTCATGTGCGACAATTGTCGAATTCATGTGCGACAAGTGTCGAAAGTTCGTGGAGCATAGCTTTGACACTTTTGAAGGCGGTGTGAAGGCACCGGAAAGGCAGGGAGTTGTTTTACGAAAGTACGGTGGCAGTTTCCTTTGTGCATTAAAGGCGTTTTTGTACCTTTGCACCCACAACTTACAACTGCGTATGAGCAAAATGAACCTCCATATCCTGCAGGTGGGCAACGTACTGGTTTCGCCCGATATATTTACCGAGAAATTCTGCTGCGACCTTGATATTTGCAAGGGTGCCTGCTGTGTGGAAGGCGACGCGGGAGCACCGGTTAGCCTCGATGAAATCGGCCAAATTGAAGCCTCGCTCGATACGGTGTGGCCCGATTTGTCGGCCTCGGCGCAGGCTGTAATCGACAAGCAGGGCGTGGCCTACACCGATGCGGAGGGTGAACTGGTAACCAGTATCGTGAACGGAAAAGACTGCGTGTTTACCTGCTACGACAAAGGAACGTGCCTCTGCGCGCTGGAGAAGGCCTGCAGAGCCGGACGGTCGCGGTTCATGAAGCCCATTTCGTGTGCGCTCTATCCCGTTCGCGAGAAGCGTTTCGACGGAGACCTCGTCGGCATTAACTATCACCGGTGGGCTATTTGCAGCTGTGCAGTCCGTAAAGGTGAGCAGCTCGACCTGCCGCTTTACCGTTTCTTGGAAGGGCCGCTCGTGCGACGGTTTGGCCGGGAGTGGTACAACGAGCTCTGTGCTGTGGCCGAAGAGCTGAAAAAAGGCGGTTTCATCGAGTGATTTCCTCCTACATTTTACTCATCCCCTCCTCCGCCTCCCCTTTCCAAGGGGAGGTTACCGGTTTGCTTAGTTGCTTGTTATTACACACTCGTTGCTACTCACAACCCACCTTGCTTCAGCTTCAAAATTACTCTGTTACTCTGTCTTCAATAATCTGAAGCTAACCGGCAGGAAACCTGCAGCAGCGTTTCCTCCCCTTAGAAAGGGGAGGTTAGGAGGGGATGATTTTTCCCTCAATTTTGCTATTTGCTGCTATCAGGTCATCTCCTCCTCCGCCTCCCCTTTCTAAGGGGAGGTTACCGGTTTGCTTAGTTGCTTGTTATTACACACTCGTTGCTACTCACAACCCACCTTGCTTCAGCTTCAAAATTACTCTGTTACTCTGTCTTCAATAATCTGAAGCTAACCGGCAGGAAACCTGCAGCAGCGTTTCCTCCCCTTAGAAAGGGGAGGTTAGGAGGGGATGATTTTTCCCTCAATTTTGCTATTTGCTGCTATCAGGTCATCCCCTCCTCCGCCTCCCCTTTCCAAGGGGAGGTTACCGGTTAGCTTTGCAGCCATTTCTTGGGGTATATTGTCAAATCATCAGCTACTATGCAGCAACGTTTCCTCCCCTTGGAAAGGGGAGGTTAGGAGGGGATGATAAATCAGCACGATGGGTAATTAAGGGCTAATGAAAAAGCAAAAGGTATGTTACGGCTACGACCTTCGGTACTCCGTAGGCGATTGGCCCACATGTTCCTTGAAGTATTTGCCGAGGAAACTCTGGTTGGGAAAGTGCATTTCGTCGGCTATCTGCTTGATGCTGTTGGTCGAATTCTTGAGCAGCACGCGCAGTTCCATTACCACATAGTTGTCTATCCACTCGTTGGGGGTGCGCTGACTCACCTGCTTGATGGTTTCTGACAGGTACTTGGGCGTGAGCCCGAGCTGCAAAGCGTACCAGCCAACACGGCGTTCATGGCGGAAATTAAGCTCCAAGAGCTTGATGAAATCGTAGAATATCTTCTCGCTGCGGGGCTGCTTTCGGTAGTCGGCATGCTGTATGCGGTAGATGGTGTTGCCCAGGTCGTAAATCATGGTGGTGATGACGGAGCGCACCACATCGCGCCTGAAGTGGTGGTCGTAGTCGTCGATTTTGGCCTTGAGCATGAAGAAATATTCCTTAAAAGTGGCCATTTCATCGGGGCGAAGCTGCGAAATGGGGTGGTAGCGGGCAAAGAGAAAGAGCGTTGATATTTCGTGTACGTCTTTCACTATTTCGCTGAAAAAGCCCGGAGAGATGAGGAACCCCATGCCGCTAAAGTCGGGGCTGAACATGTAATCGGACAAAACCTGACCGTGACTGATGAGGATGACGTCGTTGGGACTGATGACGTGTTGTGCCGTATCGACGGAGTAGTTGGCCCTGCCACGCAGGCACAGAGCCACGAAGATGCACTGCATGCGGCGCGCTTCGGTGGGAAAGGGCAGTCCGGCAATCTCCGGAATAAGCAGCATGTCGTTATCTAAGCTGCTGCCGGGATGTTTCTCCTTGACCAACTCAATGGTTATGGGTTCTAATAATTTGTCTGTCATGTGCTCTCTTTTCTGCAAATATACGCTTTTTAGATGAAAGGAGAGCCGTTTTAACCGAATTTTTGAACAATCAGTACAGGTAGCTGCGGTGCCATGTGCTGGCCTGCTGCAAGGCTTCCACCTGTTGTATCTGCTCGCGGCGGAACCAGCTGTCGCCGCAGACGAGCACCTTACGGCTGTAGGAAGCGGTGAAGCGGCGGTAGGCCTGCTCGTCCATGCGTCCGCTGCAGATGTACTCCAAGCCGCCTATGTGGATGTGCTCGCCGGGGTGGGCATCGCGCAGGGTTATGCGAACGGTGCCCTTGAAGCCTTCGCCAAAGTCGAACCATAGGCTGTCGTGCTCAACATCGAAGTATTTGGGCGGCCTGATGTTGGTCGTTTTTTCTTCTGTATAAAAGGAGTGTACATGTAGGGCTGCGGGAGCGGTTGCGGCCTTTGTGCTGACGGCTCCGAGCCAGCAGGCCGGGTCGAAGTCGTTGGCGTTCCAGTAGTCGTTGCTGAGCGTGGCGTCAAAAAGCTCGCCTCCGCCCGGCAGCAGCTGTCCGCCGGAGTGGCGGCAGAGCCAGTCGGCATTGCTGTAATGGGCAAAGGGGGTGCCGCTGATGTATTGTCCGCTGAAGACGACCGAAACCTGCCGCGTTTCCGGATGCGGGAAGGCGGGCGAATACCACACGGCTATGGTGTTGCTGTCGGTGCGCAGGTAGCGCGTAACGTTGTAGCTCGCGGCAGTGGCTTGGGCCGTGTTGGCGCCGTACTGCTGCAGTACGGGACTGCTGCCTACCTCAATCTCGTTGATGTAGAGCTTGTAGAGGCCCGTTGTAGTGATGGTAATGGAGCCCCGCAGCGGCTTTGAAGGCGCCGTGTAGGTATGGCGGAACCATACCTGCGAGGTGGAGTCTGGCTGCGGATGGCTTATCCAGTGCGTGCCGAACTCCTGCGCCGAGAGGCTGAGCAACTGCAGGACAAGCAGCAGGAAGGTGAACGCATGCTTCATCTGAGTGTCTTGCTGTGGCCTTTCTTGAGTTTGACGGTGCGCTCGGTGCCGTTGTACACTAATGTTACCTTGCCGCTCACGGTGGGCAGGAGTGTAACTTCGGTTACGCGGCCGGCCGCCCATCGCATGCTCACCTCGTAGCCGCCGCGGGCGCGCAGACCGCTTACGGAACCGCTCTGCCATGCCGAGGGCAGCGCCGGAAGCAGCTCGATGCGGCCGTCTGCACTCTGTATAAGCATTTCGCACACACCGGCAGTGCCGCCGAAGTTGCCGTCTATCTGGAACGGAGGATGCGCGTCGAACAGATTAGGATAGGTTCCACCCGACCGACGGCGGTCTTCGCCCGTGTATTTGTCGGGCGTCACGTAGGTCAAAAGTTTCTGGAAGAGGTGGTAGGCCTGCTTGGCATCGTGCAGGCGGGCCCACAGGTTGATGCGCCACCCAGTGCTCCAGCCGGTCGTCATGTCGCCCTTTATCTCGAGCGAGCGGCGAGCCGCAGCTGCCAGTTCGGGCGTTTTGTCTATGGATATATGGTGACCGGGGTAGAGACCGATGAGGTGCGACTGGTGCCGATGCTTGAAATCCCAGTCGTCCCAGTCGTAATACCACTCGTTGATGTCGCCCATGTGGCCGATGGTGTAGGGATGGAGGCAGGCCAGGGTGTTGTCGAGGCGGAGCACGTAGGCTTCGTCCTCGTTCGCAATACCGGTGCCGGAACGCCTCTGCTGCATCAGCTTGGGGTTGAGAGCGATGATGGCGTTGCAGGTGTTTGATAGCAGTTCGCGGATGATGGCGAGGTCGGCAGTGCCGCCGTAGCAGGTAGTGCCGTGGTATCCTTGGGGCGTTTTGTACTCGTTCTCGGGCGATGTGCTGGGGGCGGTGATGAGTTCTCCCGGTTTTTTCGGGTTCTCCACGAGCCATTCCATCATGAAGTCGGCGGCTCCCTTCATGAGCGGCAGGGCCGTTGAGCGTAGGAAATCCTTGTCCTGCGTGAACTGGTAGTGCTCCCAGAGCGTGCTCAGCAGCCAGGCTCCTCCCATGTTCCAGTTGGCCCATTCGGGGCTCTCGTTGCCCTCGCCAACGGGATTCGTCATGGCCCAAATATCGGAGTTATGGCTCGAGCACCATCCTTTGCTGATGCCGTAATAATGTTGTGCGGTGTGCTTACCGGTGATGGAGAGGGCGCGGATGAAGTCTTCCAGCGGCTTGCTCATCTCCGGCAGGTTGGCCACTTCGGCCGGCCAGTAGTTCTCCTCCAGGTTGATGTTTACCGTGTAGTTGCTGCGCCAGGGTGCGCGGACATACGGATTCCAGAGTCCCTGCAGGTTGGCAGGCACGCCGGGAGTGCGGGATGACGAGATGAGCAGGTAGCGGCCGTACTGGAAGTAGAGCGTTTCGAGGTACGGGTTGTGGCCACCTTGGTCGGTGTAGTCCTTGAGCTGCCGGGTGGTAGTGCGCGTATCATCTGCCTGACTGCCGTCAAGATTGAGGCTGAGCCGGCCGAAGAGTGCGCGGTAATCGGCTATGTGGCGGCTGCGGAAGTCGGAGTAAGCGTAGTTGATGAGGTGCCACGCCTCGTCCATAGCCGTCTCTATGTAAGGCGCTCCTTCGCGAACGGGGTGCTTGTCGAAGCCGTTGAAGCTCGTCTCGTTGACAATGTAGACCGTTGCTTCGGTTACATCGCGGAGACAGAGGCTGCTGTCGGCTACGGTGACTGCGCCGTCGCGCGAGCTGACTTTGAGCACCGTGCAGAAGTGGATGCTCTCTTCAGGGTCGCCTACGGCATTGCCCGTGAGGATGATTTGCCCCTTGGAGACTTTCGACTTGTGCGGAAGCAGCGAGGTGAGGGCTATCTTGCAGTTGAGCATTTGCGGCTTGGAGGCCGACAGGTGGATGGCGATGAGCTTGTCGGGATGCGAGGCCAGGTACTCCCTGCGGTAGGTTACGTCGCCCCGTCGGTAGCTGATTTTGCAGATGGCGCTGTCCAGGTCCAGCTCTCTACGGTAGTTCTGCACCGGCTCCTTGCTGCCCAGATGGGTCAGATAGAGCAGGCCCAAGGGCTGGTAATACTCCGAGTTGTGGCCCTGAACATAGAGCTGGAGCG
The DNA here is from genome assembly GCF_900111525.1 of Prevotella sp. kh1p2. Classification (NCBI taxonomy): domain Bacteria; kingdom Pseudomonadati; phylum Bacteroidota; class Bacteroidia; order Bacteroidales; family Prevotellaceae; genus Prevotella; species Prevotella sp. kh1p2. The sequence continues at coordinate 50,493 of NZ_FOHY01000005.1, read as the reverse complement.
AGTCGGCGGCCCGGTAATCCTCGCGGAAGAGGGCTTCGCGGATTTCGGGAATGCGCTTCCAAGCCTCTCCCCCCTCATCTCTGTTGACGGGAGAGCCGGTCCACAGCGTGATGTCATTTAGGCAGAGCGAGTCGGTCTCGGTACCTCCGTAAACCATGGCGCCCAACTTTCCGTTGCCTATAGGCAGCGCTTCTTCAAAGTAAGTGGCCGGTTTGTCGTACCAGAGGCGCAGCGGCAGCGTTTGAGCCGATGCCGTGTGGCCGCCAAGAAGCGAAAGAAACAGCAGGTAAAACTTGTTCATGTTGGAAGGAATAAATAAAAAGGGCGGACATGATTGTGTCCGCCCAAGATATTAGGAATTGTTAAGCATCGATGTTGGCATAGGTTGCGTTCTGCTCGATAAACTCGCGGCGGGGTTCCACGTCATCGCCCATGAGCATGGAGAATATCTCGTCGGCATCGGCTGCATTTTCTATTGTGACTTGCTTGAGCAGCCGGGTTTTGGGGTCCATGGTGGTTTCCCAGAGCTGTTCGGGGTTCATTTCGCCCAAACCTTTGTAGCGTTGGGTGTGCAGCTGCTTGTCATCATCGTTGCCGTCCAGATACTTGTCGATGAATGCCTGCCGCTGTTGCTCGGTGTAGCAGTACTCACTTACCTTCTTGTAGGAGCACTTGTAGAGCGGTGGAGTGGCAATGTAGAGGTGCCCCTCTTCGATAACTTTTGGCATGAAGCGGTAGAACAGCGTCATAATCAGGGTGTCAATGTGTGAGCCATCGACGTCGGCATCGGTCATGATGATAATCTTGTCGTAGCGCAACTTGTCGATGTTGGCCTCGCGGTCGTCCTCACCGTCTACGCCGAAGCGCACGCCGATGGACTGGATGATGTTCATCACCGACTCTGCCTCGAACACCCTGTGCCACTGCACCTTCTCCACATTGAGTATCTTACCGCGCAACGGCAGGATGGCCTGTGTGTAGCGGTCGCGTCCCTGCTTGGCAGAACCGCCGGCAGAGTCGCCCTCTACGAGGAAGATTTCGCAGTCCTTGGGGTCCTTGTTGGAGCAGTCGGCCAGCTTGCCGGGCAGTCCGCCGCCGCTCATCACGCTCTTGCGCTGTACGCTCTCGCGTGCTTTGCGGGCTGCAATACGTGCAGTGGCGGCCAAAACAACCTTCTCGCATATCTTCTTAGCTTCTGCCGGATGCTCCTCCAGATAGTAGGTGAGCGCCTCGCCCACGGCCTGCTGCACGGCTCCTGCTACTTCGCTGTTGCCCAGCTTGGTCTTTGTCTGGCCCTCGAACTGCGGTTCGGCCACCTTGATGGATATCACGGCGGTGAGTCCCTCGCGGAAGTCTTCGCCTGCAATCTCTATCTTGGCCTTCTCAATCTGCTTGGATATAACGGGGTCGGCATCGGCATAAGACTTCAGCACACGGGTGAGTGCGGCGCGGAAGCCCGTGAGGTGGGTGCCGCCTTCTATGGTGTTGATGTTGTTGACGTAAGAATGAATGTTCTCGGAGTAGTCGGTATTGTACATGATAGCTACCTCGATGGGCACGCCCTGCTTCTCGGTCTTGAGGTAGATAACGTCGTCGAAGAGGTGGTTACGGTGGCGGTCAACATAGCGAACGAACTCCTTGAGCCCGTCCTTGGCATGGAACACCTCCTGCCGGGTTTTGCCCTCGGCGTCCGAACGCAGGTCGGTGAGCGTTATCTTGATGCCTGCATTGAGGTAGGCCAGCTCACGCATGCGGCGTGCCACAATGTCCCACTGGAACGTGGTGGTAGTAAAAACGGTGGCATCGGGCCAGAACTGCTGCCGCGTACCGCGCTTGTCGGTAGTTCCCACCACCTTGACAGCATACAGGGGCTTGCCCTTTTCGTATTCCTGTTGATAGATTTTGCCGTCGCGGAACACCTGAGACGTCATGTGCGAGGACAGTGCGTTCACGCAGCTTACGCCCACTCCGTGCAGTCCTCCAGACACTTTGTAAGAACCCTTGTCGAACTTTCCTCCGGCGTGGAGCACCGTCATCACGACTTCCAGAGCCGACTTGTGCAGCTTCTTGTGCTCATCAACGGGAATACCACGGCCGTCATCCTCTACTGTTACCGAGTTGTCGGGGTTGATAGTTACCTCGATGTTGTGGCAAAAACCTGCCATGGCCTCGTCGATAGAGTTGTCGACGGTCTCGTTTATCAGGTGGTGCAATCCCTTTTCGCTGATGTCGCCAATGTACATAGCCGGGCGTTTGCGCACGGCTTCAAGCCCTTCCAGGACCTGGATGTTACTGGCCGAGTAATTATTCTCAATGTTCTGATTTTCTGCCATTTGCTTTTTTCAAAATGATTAGTATGCAAAGTTACTAAAAAATCGCCATTCGTCGAAACTTTTAGGTGCTAAAAATGCCAAAAAGCGGCCTGCTTTACGGCTTGTTTTTACTACCTTTGCAGGTAGATATGAATTTTCCGGCCGTTTGCATAACCATCTTTCTCTTTGTGCGGTTCGCCCTCCCGGTGAAAGGGGCAGCTGCTTTCGGCGTAACCGACTTCGGCTACAGCCGTACCGAAGGCGCCGCCTCGTTCGATGCCCAGGTAGATTTTCCCGTCGAGGGCAGTGCCGCCGTGATGCGTTCCGTACGCGAGTGGATATGCGGAGTGCTGGAGATTGAATCGCCGGGAGCGATGGATGGCATGCTCTTCAAGGACCTGCTGAAGCGCAGTGCGATGCAGTTCCTGACCCAGACCGACCGCGGCAGCCGCAAGGTAGAGATAACCTGGAGCTTTGAAGACCCCCAGTGTGTAACCTTCCAGTCCGTCATTACCGACCGTGACTCGGTGACATGGATAAGCGAAGACTGCGCTTCGTTCAGCAAGAAGGACGGCCACCGCATCACTGCAGCCGAGATTTTCAGCTGCAGCGAGGCGCAAGTCAAGCAGCTGATGTGGCAGTTCCGCGCCGACCTGCCTATGGAGGCAGCCGGCCCCGGAGAGCTGTATGTGGGCAACGCGGGCTTCATCGACGGCTGGATAGTGGTGATAGGCCCGGCCCGCAACCACTCCGGAGCGGCCTACAAGATACGCTACCAGGCGGCCGAACCTTGGCTGCAGGCTCACGGCAAGGGTGGGGGATACTACCACGACTAACCCCCGCAAACGCTTAAAGGCCGTCATCCTTGCGGATAACGGCCTTCAGTATGCGATGCAAAAGAGGCTATATTAGCCCAGCTTGCTGATATGCAGACACAGACTTGACTTCAAGTTTGCGGCCTTGTTCTTGTGAATGATGTTGGTCTTAGCCAACTTATCCAACATTTTCTGTACGGCGGGGTACAGCTTTACTGCCTCGTCCTTGTCAGTAGTTGCGCGGAGCTTGCGAACTGCATTACGCATTGTCTTGGCGTAGTACTTGTTATGCAGAGTCCGGGTCTTGGTCTGACGGATTCTCTTAAGTGCTGATTTGTGATTTGCCATCTCTGTTTTATACTTTTATTTCATTATGGTAGTCCCTAGCAGAGTCGAACTGCTCTTTAGAGAATGAAAATCTCTCGTCCTAACCGATAGACGAAGGGACCGTCGTCTCGAATTGCGGGTGCAAAGTTATAGGTTTTTATCCGAATGGCCAAATATTATGAATAAAATTTTCCGTGTGTGCTTCTTTTTTCGTATTTTTGCTTGGTTTTAAACTCCAAACACAACGAGCCATGCTGATACGGACAAACGCCATCGTGCTCAGGTCGCTCAAATACAGCGACTCGCAGGTCATAGTCGACATGCTGACCGAGCAGTCGGGGCGCGTCTCCTTTATCTGCCGGCTGGCCAAAACCGCCAAGGGAAAGCTCAAGAAGCAGCTCTTCCAGCCCCTTACCATTCTCGAGATAACCTACGACAGCCGCCCCCGCGTAACCCTGCAGCGCATTACCGACGCGTGCATCCGCCAGCCCTTCGGCTCCATACCGTTCCATCCTTACAAGCTAACCATATCGCTCTTCATCGCCGAATTCCTGCTTTACAGCACGCGCGACGAACAGCAGGACCTGCCCCTCTACCAGTACGTGGAGAGCAGTGTGCGCTGGCTCGACGCCACGGTGCGCAGTTTTGCCAACTTCCACCTTGTGTTCATGATGCGGCTCTCGCGCTTCATCGGCTTCTTTCCCAATCTGGAAGACTATCGGAGCGGCGATTTCTTCGACCTGCGCAACGGCATTTTCTCCACGCTTCCGCCTCTGCATCCCGACTATCTCAGCCCGCAGGAGTCGGCCAAGATAGGGTTGCTCATGCGCATGAACTACGAGTCGATGCACCTCTTCGTCATGACGCGCGCCGAGCGCAACCGCTGCACCGAGCTCATCCTCGACTACTATCGCCTCCACGTGCCCGGCTTTCCCGAGCTGAAGTCGCTCCCCGTGCTGCGCGAACTTTTTGAGTAGCGGGCCGGCTTGTTTACAATGTTTTTCCCGGAGCTATGCTTCGGGCTCGTTGAATGATACGTTCAAGGGGGCTGAAGATGCCATTCGGGGGGCTTGAATGATACCTTTTGCAGTTTTCCTTGTAAGTAATTGACTATCAAATACTTGTATTTAGGATTGGCGGAGGGCGCTTTTTGTGATATTCTTTTCTTTTTTCCGCTCTTTCATAAGAGCGGATAATGTGTGTTTTTTGTATTCGTTGTGTTGACAGAATGTTATCAATCCTGCCGTTCATCATCCCCTCCTCCGCCTCCCCTTTCCAAGGGGAGGATACCAGTTTGTCTTTTTGCTATATTTATAAAAGTAGGTAATTGGTGTCTGCTTGTGGGCGCCAGCGTATCCTCCCCTTAGAAAGGGGAGGTTAGGAGGGGATGATTTTGCAAGCTGCAGGCAGCTCATTCACAATTTATCATTCACAATTCACAATTTGGGAGGGGATGATTTTGCAGGCTGCAGGCAGCTAATTCACAATTCATCATTCACAATTCACAATTTGGGAGGGGATGATTTTGCAGGCCGCAGGCAGCTAATTCACAATTCATCATTCACAATTCACAATTTGGACGAGGATGATTTCTATTGCAGGGGGTGTAGGTTTTGATGGAAACTCTTTGCCAATTTGGCCTTAATACATAGGCTGTTACTGAGACTTTAGAAACAAACTGGCGGCGCGGCAGCGCATTTTCAGCAGCTAAATCACGACCTCGGAGAGGTCGTACATTCATGTAACCGCATGACAGAGAGGACGCGTAGCGGACGACTTGTCATGCGGATATAGGCCTACACAGATTGTTCGACCCCAGCGGGGTCGCCCTGCATCGTGCCTGATGGCATGCAGTGTAAGGGCGTCTCCTCCGGAGACGGGCCGCTATCAGCAGCATATCCGCATGCCAACTCGGTCGCTACGCGGCCTCCTCGGCATGCGGTTACCTGACAAGTCGACCTCTCCGAGGTCATCCACAGCTATATAAGGATAGCGGTAAAAGGCTAAATTGGCATTCTGGAGCTTACATCGACCGGCAGAAAATCGACTTTAGAGGGTCTGTATGCAGTAGCATGAAAGCAGCAGGCGGGCAGCTGACATATACAAAAGAGAACACTTTCAGCAAACAAGAGGTTGAATTACGGACGAACAGCCGTTATAAACCGAAATGTAGGAGATGAAAAATCCCCGGACGGAAACTATGCTGTCTCCGGCCGGGGATAGTGGTGTGGCTGTGCGGCTGCTATGAAAGCAGCTGCCTGACTATCTTGGAGATGGTGCTGCCGTCGGCCTTGCCGGCCAGCTGCTTGCTTGCCATGCCCATTACGCGCCCCATGTCTTTCATGGTTGATGCGCCGGTCTGGGCGATTATCTCCTTGACGGCTTGCTCTATTTCGGCCTCGCTGAGCGGCTTGGGCAGATATTCTTCGATGACCTGAACCTGCGCCAGCTCCTCGTTGGCCAGGTCCTGGCGGTTGGCTGCGGTGTAGGTGGCAGCGGTCTCCTTGCCCTGTTTGGCCAGTTTCTGCAGTATCTTCAGGGCGGCGGCATCTTCCAGGGTGTCGTTTGCTCCGGGTGCTGTCTTGGCCTCGATGAACACCTTCTTGATGTTGCGCAGCGTCTCCAGGCGCACTTTGTCGCGTGCCTTCATGGCCGCCTTGATGTCTTCGCTGATGGTTTCAAATAGTGACATGTTGGTTTCTCCTATATTTTATGCAAAGCTGATGACGCCCTGCACGGGTTCATTCTTGTCCTTCTCGTCGTCTCCTGCTTCGCCCGAAGCCTGCTTGCGTATTTCCTCCAGCATCTGCCGGGTGCGCTTGTAGGTGGGCGTGTTCTCAACAGCCAGGATTACGTCCTCGTTGTCAAGGTCTTCGGGGCGGAAGAGGAAGATGTGCGGGCGGCGCTTGTACTGCGTGTTGTTGGAGTCTTTGCCGTAGTAGCGGTTGCGGCGGTCCTGCCTTTCGGCGGCCTTCTCTTCCTCCTGAGCAATGCGGTCGGCCTCCTCCTGGGTGTGCTTCTTGCCCAGGTGACTGTTCATTCCGTCGACGTCTTCGATACCGAAGCCGGTGGCGAGGATGGTTACCTTGACCTTCTTGTCGAGCTCCGGGTCGATGGCGATGCCCCATTTGATTTCGAAATCGCTGCCGAACTTGGCCATGAAGTCGTTCACATCGTTCATCTCGTCCATCATGAGGCCGGTGTTCTCCTGGTTCTTCTTCTCGCTGGCAAAGGCGATGCTGAGCAGTATCTTCTTGGAGTTGTAGATGTCGTTGTCGTTGAGCAGCGGCGAGTTCAGTGCGTCCTCGATGGCTTTCTTCACACGGCCTTCGCCCTCGCCGTAGCCGGTGCTCATGATGGCTACGCCCCCGTCTTTGAGCACGGTCTTAACATCATTGAAGTCGAGGTTGATGAGTCCGTGGGTTGTTATGATTTCGGCAATGCTCTTGGCGGCAATGCTGAGGGTGTCGTCGGCCTTGGCAAAGGCGTTGAGAACGGAGAGTTCGGGGTATATCTCGCGCAGCCTTTCGTTGTTGATAACGAGGAGCGCGTCGACGTGTTTGGCCATTTCCTCGACGCCGTCGAGTGCCTGGTCAATCTTCTTGTCGCCCTCGAAGCGGAAGGGAATGGTGACAATGCCCACGGTGAGGATGCCCAGTTCCTTGCTCACGCGGGCTATCACGGGGGCTGCTCCGGTGCCGGTGCCGCCGCCCATGCCTGCGGTGATGAAGGCCATCTTGGTTCCGTCGGCCAGCATGTCGTGTATGTCGCCTATCGTGTCCTCTGCAGCTTGGCGGGCGCGGGCGGGCTTGTTGCCGGCTCCCAGTCCCTCCTTGCCGAGCTGCAGGTGCACGGGCACAGGGCTGTCGTCGAGTGCCTGCTTGTCGGTATTGCAGAGCACGAAGCTCACATCGTGTATGCCTTCGCGGTACATGTGGTTCACGGCGTTGCCGCCGCCACCGCCAACTCCTATGACCTTGATGATGCTGTCTTCCTTCTCGGGCTCACCGAAGTCGAGTATTGTAGGTTTATTGCTGTCTGCCATAATCTGTAGTGTTTATTGTCTTGTTGGATGTACGGTTTTGTTATTCTTCGGAGATGACGTCCTTGCCGAACTTCTTGAGCACGCCCCATGCCTTGTGCCACACGCTGTTCTCGCGTTTTTCGCGGGCTATGCGCTCTTCCTCCTCGGCTTCTGCCCTGCGGCGGGCTTCCTCTTCTTCGAGTCTGCGGCGGCGTTCCTCCTCTTCGGCCTTCTGTTTCTCGGCCTCTGTGAGCACCACTCCGCTGCCGGCGGTCTCCGTAATGGTGCGCGGCTTCTGGTGGATGTCGGTCAGCGGGGCTGCCGGTTTCTGCGTTCCGGCCTCAAAGAGGTCGTTGGTAATCTCGCTGCCGGCGCAGTTCATGTCGCCCTTGATGAGCAGTCCGAGGATTGTATTCATGGTTCCGTCGTGCGAGGTGATGTCAGCATGGTTTGAATTGACCGGTTCAGAGACGAACTTCGCCGTCCGTATCTTGCCTATATGCGTGCGGTTGGTGAATGCGCGCTCAATGTTCTTGAGGTTGGAGCCGCCGCCCGTGAGGATGATTCCACCCAAGAGCTTGTCGCTGTACTCGTTGGGAACCTGCGCGCAGACGTTCTCCACAATCTCTTCTACTCGTGCTTCGACGATGTCGATGAACTTTCTGCTCTCCACGTTGCGGTCCTGGTCGATGGGATAAGTGAGTGTATTGTCGATGTCGTCGTTAGGAGTAAAGGCGCTGGCGTACTTGAGTTTCATCTCTTCGGCACGCGCCTCGTCCACTTGCAGAGAGGCAATGTCCTTGGTAATGTTGTTGCTTCCGAGCGGTATCACGCTGAGATGGCGCAGTATGTTCTTGAAGTAGACGGACACGGTGGTGGTGTCGGCGCCCAAATCTACGAGCATGCAGCCGCCGCGCTTCTCGGTTTCGGTGAGCACGCTGTCGGCCAGTGCCAGCGGTGCAATGTACAGGTCGGCTATGGCCAGGCCTGCCGTTTCGAGGCATTTGTTGAGGTTACGGTAGTAAGCTTTGCGCCAGAGAATGTTCAGGAAGTTGCCTTCCAGCCTGTTGCACTGTATGCCCACGGGGTCGAGCTGGTACTGGTTGTCGACCTTGTACTCCTGAATGGTGGCGTCGAGTATCTCCTGTTCGGGGTACGTCATGTTGCGGTTGGCGTCCATCAGCTCGTTAATCATGGTCTGGGTAACGATGGTGTCGGCCGGCAGATCTTTCACAATGACGTTCTTCACACTGCGGATAGACTGGCCGCCAACGCCCACATAGACGTGTGCAATCTTGGTTTTAAGGGCTGTTTCCAACTTCTTGACGATGCTGGTTAGGCTGACTACGGTCTTGTCAATATTGTAGACCACACCCTTGCGTATGTATTGGGTGGAATCCTCCTTTGCAACAGCCAGGATGGTAATGCTGCCGTCGAGGTTCTTCTTACCTGCTACGCCGGTTATCTTCGACGATCCCAGTTCAATAGCTACTATAAATTCCTTTGCCATACGTTATTATTTCATTATCAATTCAAACTTCTTTTCTTGCATATAATCTGGTTGTCGAACTCCAGATTGATGTAGGAGTACTTGTTCCAGCCGGCTTGCGAGAGGCCGTACTTATAGAATTTCTCCAGCCGGTCCATCTTGTTTTGGGTGAATTGGGCTATGAGTTTGCTGCGTTCTGCCTTGTTTCTGCTCTCCGGCATGGTGCCTATGTTCACGATGTGGTTGCCTACCCGGGGAATGAGTTCCACGCTTCGGTCGGGCAGAATGTTCACTTGTTCTATCTGATTGCGCCACAGGTTGCTTGCCATGAGCGTGGAGGCGAGCACCGACACATAGTTTTCGGCGAACCACTTGTTGATGTTTCCGGTCGCTATGATTAAGTCGGAGGTGTAGTGCGAGTTAGGCATAATCTGGTTGTTGTCGTCTATGTAGTAGTCGTCTCCGTTGCTTGCTTTAATCCGAACGATGGGAGTGCGCTGCGTGAGGGTGATGTGCACGTGGCCGTCCTGCGTCTTGTAGCACTCTGCGGTCTTCACGAAGGGGCTCCTGCGCAGCGTCTCCTCGATAGCTCGCGAGCTGACATAGCCCATCGGTTTGCCCAGCGGATAGAGCTTGCTGCGTTCCAGGCGCGCCTTTATCTCGCGCGTATTGATGAAGCCGTTGGTGGTTTCGTCCTGGATGTCGATGCTCACCTTGGTGCATATACGGGCCGTATCATCGGGTTTGTTGAACGCGGTGAGGCCGGCTATCACGTAGGCTCCGAGCACTACATCAAGCATTACGGTTACGGTTTTTCGCCAGTTGATGTGCATTTTACTTGCTTTCCAGAATCTTGGTTATCTGCGGCACGTAGTTGTCAAGGTCGCCCGCGCCCAGCACGATGAGCACGTCGAAGTCGCGGCTCTTTACCAGTTGGGGCACGTCTTCCTTGTGGATGAGGCTCCGCTCCACACCTGGCTTCAGGTTGTCGTATATGAGCCGGCTCGTTACGCCCGGTATGGGAGCCTCGCGGGCGGGGTAGATGTCGCAGAGGATTACCTCGTCGAGCTGGCTCAACGCATCGGCAAAGTCCTTGTAGAAGTCGCGGGTGCGGGTGTAGAGATGCGGCTGGAAGATGGCCGTAATCCTGCGGTTGCGGTACAGCTCGCGGATACTGCGGGCGCTCTGGTATATCTCCTTGGGGTGGTGAGCATAGTCGGAGAGGAACACCAGCTTATCGGTCTTTATCTTGAAGTCGAACCGGCGCTCCACGCCATGGTAGGTCGACATGCCGTACCTGAGTTCCTCGGCCGTGCAGCCGCTCAGCTGCGCCATGGCCATGGCAGCCACGCTGTTCTCTATGTTGATGGGAACGGGCTGGCCGAGTTCCACGCCCGTGACATTGCCCAGGGGCGAGATGAAGTCGAAACTGATTTCTCCGTCCTCTATCCTGATGTTCTCCGCGTGGAAGTCTCCATCGTCTCGGCTGTATTCGTACACCTTTACGCCCTGCTGTACGTGCTGCTTCATCTCCAGCCCCTTGTGCAGGATGAGGGCGCCGCCGGGCTGAATGAGCTCCGTGTAGTGGCGGAAACTCTCCAGGTAAGCCTCCTTGGTGCCGTAGATGTCGAGGTGATCGGGGTCGGTGGCGGTGATGACCGTCATCCACGGGCGCAGCCAGTGGAAGGAGCGGTCGAACTCGTCGGCCTCAATGACCACGTAGTCGCTCGCGTCGCTCAGTATGTAGTTGGTGCCGTAGTTCTTGGAGATGCCGCCCAGAAAGGCGTTGCAGTCCACGTGGCTTTGGTGCAGGATGTGGGCACACATGGCAGAGGTGGTGGTCTTGCCGTGGGTTCCCGCCACGCACAAACCCTTGTGCGAGCGCGTCAGAGTGCCCAGAACCTGGGCACGTTTCTCTATCTCGAAGCCGCCTGACCGGAAGTAGAGCAGCTCCTTGTGTTCGGCCGGCACGGCCGGCGTATAGATGACGAGGCACGACCGGGGGTCGCGACAGGCGTGGGGAATCTCGTCCACGTTCTCCTCGTAATGCAGTATCATGCCTTCTTTTTCCAGCTGGCGGGTCAGTGCGGTTGGTGTCTTGTCGTAACCTGCCACTACGAAGCCTTTGTGTATGAAGTAACGGGCGAGCGCGCTCATCCCGATGCCTCCGGCTCCTACAAAGTAGACTGATTTAATGTCTTTGAGTTCCATTGTTCTGTGCTAATTTGATAACTTCGTCGGCAATGATTTCTGCCGAATTCTGAAATCCGAGCTTTTTGATGTTTTCGCTTAAAGAAGCGAGCTTGGCGTCGTTGGTCACCGTGTCCAGCGCCCGTTGCAACAGCACGGCCGGGGCCTCGCTGTCTTTTACGTAGATGGCGGCATCCTTGTCAACCAGTGCCATGGCGTTCTTGGTCTGGTGGTCTTCGGCCACGTTGGGACTGGGCACCAGGATGACGGGCTTACCGATGAGGCAGAACTCCGAGATGCTGCTGGCGCCGGCGCGGCTGATAACCAGGTCGGCGGCGCGATAGGCCGCTCCCATGTCGCTGATGAAGTCGAGAACCTTCAGGTTGGTCAGCGGGGCGCGTTCGGCCAGCTGCCTGTTAACGGCCTCGTTGTAGTATTTGCCGGTTTGCCAGATGAACTGCACCGGACTGGCGGCTATGGTGTCCAGGTGCTGCAGCATGCTCTCGTTGATGGTTCCGGCGCCCAGGCTGCCGCCTACGAGCAGTATCGTCTTCTGCTCCGGGTCCAGATCGAAGAGCCTGCGGGCCTCCTGCGGGCTCACGGTGGCGTTGAGTACGTTCTGGCGCACGGGGTTTCCGGTCATTACGATTTTATCGGCCGGGAAGAAGCGCTCCATGCCCTGATAGGCCACGCAGATTTTGTCGGCCTTCTTGGCCAGCAGCTTGTTGGTTACGCCGGCGTAGGAGTTCTGTTCCTGGATGAGGCAGGGAATGCCCTTGGCGGCGCACACGTTGAGCGTTGGGCCGCTGGCATAGCCGCCTACGCCCACGGCTGCCATAGGCCTGAACTGGGCCACTATGCGGCGCGCCATGCGCTGGCTCTTCCATACCTTGAACAGTACGGCCACGTTGCGCAGCAGGTGCTTGCGGTCGAAACCGCTGATGGGCAGCCCCTTGATTTCATATCCGGCGGCGGGCACGCGCTGCATTTCCATGCGCCCCAGTGCCCCCACGAACAGTATCTTGGCATCAGGACGCCGCGCCTTGATGGCGTTGGCAATGGATATGGCCGGAAAGATGTGGCCTCCCGTGCCGCCTCCGCTGATGATGATTCTCAAGTCGTTCTCCATTTCTTATACCTTTTATCTGGGCAAAAGTAATCAAAATTTTTCTTATTCGGTAACTTTTTGCGCTTTTTATTGGTTTGCTTTTCAAAAGCCCGGGGGCTGTTCAGACCCGTTGCCTGACAACTGCGCCGGAACCGCCTGCCACGGGGCGTTCCGAAAGAGGTGCCCTTCAAGCTCCCTGAACGATACCTTCAAGCCCCTTGACCGGCACCTCCAAGGCCCTTGACCGATAGCTATGCCGGAGCCAGTGCTCCGCTGCCGGTTTCTTGCTCGGGCAGGTCCTGCTTCTTGGCGGCCGAGCGGCTCACGCTCAGGATAACGCCTACGTAGATGCAGTTGATGATGGTGGAGGTGCCGCCCTTGCTCACCAGCGGCAGCGGCTGCCCCGTTACGGGGGCCAGCCCCACGGCCACGCACATGTTGAACAGGGCCTGCGTAACCAGCAGCAGCGCCAGCCCCATGGCCAGGAAGGCCGGGAAGTTGTTCTCGCAGCGGTTGGCTATGCGCCCCGTTCGGAAGAGGAGGATGATGTAGAGCATGGCTACGAAGAAGGCGCCCTCCACCCCCGTCTCCTCAATAATGATGGCATAGATGAAGTCGGAGAATGCCTGAGAGAGGAAATCGCGCTCCACCGAGTTGCCCGGACCTTTGCCCACGATGTTCGACGAGGCTATGGCAATGTTGGCGTGGGCCACCTGTCCGTCCTTGTCAAGGTCGACCGAGTCGGGCGGTATGTTCTTGTCGTCCATGAAGGATAGTATGCGCGACTTCCACGTGCTGGCCCTGTGGAACACCTTCTCCAGCGCTCCGGGCTTCTCCCGTTCCACGACCACCTGCTCCGTAAGCTGGCGGTTGGCGTTGGGTTTCTGTTCCTCGCCGCCTATGGCCATAATCATGACGAGGGCGAAGACGCCAAGCAGCATCACCACACCCAGCAGTCGGCCTATCTGCGAGAACGGCACGCGGCCTATAATCATCATCATGAGGATGACCAGGCACAGCAGGGCGGCGGTAGAGAAGTTCTCGAGCAGAATCCAGGGTATGATGGCCGCGCACGTTATGAGTATGTACTTGAAGGCGTTGCGGTCGGCACCGTTCTCGGTCTGCATGGCACTCAGTATCTGCGCTACGGCCAGCACCATGGTTCCCTTGGCTATCTCCGAGGGCTGGAACTGTATGCCAACGAAGTTGATCCAGCGCTGGGCGCCGTTGGTAGACTGCCCCGCTATGAGCACCCAGATAAGGGTAAGGAACGAGATGATGAGCAGGAAGGGCGTAAGTATCTTGAAGTACTTGCACTTTACGTTGAGTACCACCACCATGCTGAACACGCCCACCAGCAGGATACTGCAGTGCTTGAGCACCGGACTCCAGTAGTTGCCGCCCTTGTAGGACAGCGAGCTGGAGGCCGAGAACACCTCTACCACGCTGATGATACAGAGGAAGAAGAACACCATCCATATCACCTTGTCGCCCTTGAAGATGTTTCCTAAAGTCTTGTTTATCATTCGTTACAGGTTTCTGACGAGGTTCTTGAATTGTTCGCCGCGGTCTTCCATGTTCCTGAAGAGGTCGAAGCTGGCGCAGCAGGGTGAGAGCAGCACGGTTTGGCCGGGGCGTGCCATCTCGTAGCAGGCCTGCACGCAGTCCTTCATGCTGTGCACGTCGCGCACGGGCAGGCCCAGGTCGTCGAACGAGTTGTGCAGCTTCGTGTTGTCTGCCCCCAGGTAAACAAGGCCCACGCACTTCTGCTTCACCAGGTCGCGAATGGCGCTGTAGTCGTTGCCCTTGTCCTTGCCGCCCAGTATGAGTATGGTGGGCGTGCGCATGCTCTCGAGCGCATACCAGCACGCATCCACGTTGGTGGCCTTGGAGTCGTTGATGTACTGCACGCCCGCTACCTTGCACACCTTCTCCAGCCGGTGCTCAACGCCGGGGAAATCGCTCAGACTGCGGCGTATTGTTTCTTTCTTTATGCCGCTTATGTTGGAGGCAAGTCCGGCGGCCAGAGAGTTGTATATGTTGTGCTTACCGGTAAGAGAGAGCTCCTCCTGCTCCATGTTGAAGGGGGTAGGATACTCGAGTTTGTACTGTCCCTCCTCAATGTAGCCAATGCTGCCTTTCTCCTTCAGTTCGGAGAAGGGGCACTGCACGGCCTTGATGTCGTACTTGTCGAGCTGGCGCTTGATGACGGGGTCGTCGTTCCAATAGATGAAGCTGTCCTCCGGAGTCTGGTTGCGAATGATGCGCATCTTGGCGTCCACGTACTTCTGGAACTCGAAGTCGTAGCGGTCCAGGTGGTCGGGCGTGATGTTGAGCAGGATGGCGATGTTGGCCCTAAAGTCGTACATGTCGTCCAGCTGGAACGAGCTCAGCTCGATGATGTAGTACTCGTGGGGCTCTTCTGCAACCTGCAGGGCCAGGCTCTTGCCAATGTTGCCGGCCAGTCCGGCGTCGTATCCGGCCGCCTTGAATATGTGGTAAATGAGCGAGGTGGTGGTAGTCTTGCCGTTGCTGCCCGTTATGCACACCATCTTGGAGTGGGTGTAGCGGCCTGCGAACTCAATCTCGCTGACGATGTGGGTTCCCTGTGCCAGCAGCTTCTGCACCATCGGCGCCTCCTTCGGAATGCCGGGGCTCTTGATAACTTCGTCGGCGTTGAGTATCAACGCTTCGGTGTGGCGGCCTTCCTCCCATGCTATGTGGTGGGCATCGAGCAGTTGCTTGTACCTGTCCTTTATCATCGACGTGTCTGATACGAACACGTCGAACCCTTCTTTCTTAGCCAGTACGGCTGCACCGGCTCCGCTCTCGCCGGCTCCCAATATGACGATTCTCTTCATGTTTACCTTATTTTAAGCGTAATGATGGTGAGGGCGGCCAGGATGATGGTCGTAATCCAGAACCTGATAGTTATCTTCGACTCGTGCACAACGCTGCGGGGCGCCTTGACGAGGTACGTGCATTCGGGGTCCAACTGGTTGTCCTGGGTGCGGAAGTTGTCGTGAATGGGGGTGCGCTTGAAGATGCGCTGCTTCACGCCTCGGTGCTTTCCCATCTTGTAATACCATACCTGAACGATTACGCTCAGGCTCTCTACGAAGAATATTCCGCACAAGATGGGCAGCAGCAGCTCCTTATGAATGATGATGGCGCCCACGCCGATGATGCCTCCAATGGTAAGAGAACCGGTGTCGCCCATGAATACCTGGGCCGGATAAGCATTGTACCAGAGGAAGCCTATGAGTGCTCCGACGAATGCGCACATGAACACAACCAGCTCCTGGGAGCCCGGTATGTACATGATATTAAGGTAGGCAGCGAACTCAATGTGCGAACTCACGTAGGCCAATATGCCCAGCGCCACGCCTATTATGGCCGAGTTGCCGGCGCACATGCCGTCCATGCCGTCGTTCAGGTTAGCTCCGTTGCTCACGGCCGTTACCACCAGTATCGTCATAATGACGAAGAGCACCCATCCGGCGGCTGTTTTGTACTTGCCGCAGAAGCCCATCAGGCGCGAATAGTCAAGGTTGTGACCCTTTACAAAGGGAATGGTGGTCTTGAGTGACTTGTGTGCCACGGCCCTGTGTTTGATGACCATCTCCTGTCCCTGGCGCTCTATGGCGAGGTTCTCGTTCATCTTCACGTCGGGCGAAGCCCAGAGCACGAGGCCTACGATGAGGCCTATGCCCACCTGGCCCACAATCTTGTACTTGCCCTTCAGGCCCTCCTTGTTGCGGCGGAAGATTTTGATATAATCGTCCATTCCACCGAGAAAGCCGAGCCAAACGGTGGTGATAATCATCAGGATGAGGTAGATGTTGCGCAAACGGCCCAGCAGCAGCACCGGCACCAGTATGGCTACGATGATGATGATGCCGCCCATGGAGGGCACGCCAATCTTGTTGATGCCGAAGGGGTCGATGCTCGCGTCGCGCTGGGTCTCCGTTATCTGCTTGCTGCGGAGGTATTTGATGAACTTTTCTCCGAACCAGGCAGAGATTACCAGGGAAAGAATGAGCGCCAGCAATGCCCTGAAGGAGATGTATCCCCACATGTGGGAGCCGCTGATGCCGTATTGTTCTAAGAATCTGAAAAGATAGTATAACATTTGCTTTCGGTTGCTTTTGTTCGTTAGGTAGGTTCAGTTTCAAGCCTCGCCGAAGATGGATTTGATGACTTCATGGTCGTCGAAGTGGTGCTTCACGCCGTTTATTTCCTGATAGGTTTCGTGACCCTTGCCCGCCACCAGTATCACGTCGCCCTTCTGGGCGAGCATGCAGGCCGTGCGGATGGCTTCCCGGCGGTCGACGATGGTGAGCACTTTCTTTCTCTGCTGGGCGTTGAGGCCGGCCAGCATGTCGTCGATGATGGCCTGGGGTTCCTCGTCCCGGGGGTTGTCACTTGTCAGGATGACCTTGTCACTCTGCCTAACGGCTTCCTGGGCCATGAGCGGACGCTTGCCTTTGTCTCTGTGGCCGCCGGCTCCGCACACGGTGATGACCTGCCCCTTGCCGTTGAGCACCTCGTGAATGGCATTGAGTACGTTCTCCAGAGCGTCGGGAGTGTGGGCGTAATCTACGATGGCCGTGTAGCCCTGGGGCGAGCGGATAGGCTCCAGCCGGCCGTTTACGCTGTGCAGGGTGCTCATCACCACGAGTATTTCCTGGGGCTCCTTGCCCAGCATGCGGGCAGCTCCGTAAACGGCGAGCAGGTTGCTCACGTTGAACCTTCCTATGAACTGCACGCCTACTTCGTGGCCGTCGAGCTCCAGATACATGCCCTCGAAGTGGCATTCCAGTATCCGGGCACGGTAATCGGCCATGCTTCGGGTGGAGTAGGTCTTCACCGTCGCCTTGGTGTTCTGTACCATGAACATGCCGTTCTTGTCATCAGCATTGGTGATGGCAAAGGCATCCTTGGGCAGCGAATCGAAGAAGGCTTTCTTTGCGTTGCGGTAGTTTTCGAACGTCTTGTGGTAATCCAGATGGTCTCGGGTGAGGTTAGTAAAGATGCCGCCGGCAAACTTCAGTCCGCCGATACGCTTCTGGGCAATGGCGTGAGAGGAACACTCCATGAAGGCGTACTCGCATCCTGCCGCCACCATCCGGCCCAGGAGCTCGTTCAGCTCGATAGGGTCGGGGGTGGTGTGGTCGGTCGGTATGGCCTCGTCCTCAATGTAGTTGCACACTGTGGAGAGCAGTCCGCACTTGTAACCCATCTTTCGGAACATACTATATAATAAGGTGGCGATGGTTGTCTTGCCGTTAGTGCCGGTCACGCCGACCAGCTTCAGCTTGCGCGAAGGGTCGCCGCAGAAGAGCGTGGCCACCTTTCCAACCGCGTCTTCGGTTGATTCCACCTGCACGTAAGTTACGCCCGGCTGCTTTTCGGTGGGCATGTCTTCGCACAGAATAGACTTTGCTCCCGCCGCAATGGCTTTCGGAATGAACTTGTGACCGTCAACCTGCGTGCCCTTCATGGCCACGAACAGGTGCCCGCCAGCAATGCGGCGCGAGTCGATATTCACACCGGTCACATCGACATCCATGTCTCCTGCCGTGGCGAGAGGCTTGATGTTCTTGAGCAATTCGTTTAATTTCATATCTTGTTTCTTTATGTTTTTTATTCCAATAGCAGGGCACAAACCTCGCCCTTCTTGATGGTGTGGCCCGGTTCCAGGCTCTGTTTCACCACCTTGCCGCGGCCTTGCAGCCTCACCCTTACGCCCCGGCTCTCGATGAGATACACCGCATCGCGGGCTCCCATGCCCGTTACGTTGGGTATCTGTCGGCGGCCGTAGACTTTTTCCCGCATCAGGCTGATGGCCTTCTCCTTGCGTTCGGCGCGCCCCCAGATGGGATTTCCGTCGGTATAAGAGCCGCTCCAGCCCGTGTTGGTATTGATGCCGAGGTGCGTAAGCACGTAGTCGGCAGCCAGGATGTTGCCGTCCTTCACGTCGGGAACGAGCACCGAAGAGGAGTCGCGGGCATCACTCACGGCCAGCTTGATGTTCTGTGCCATGATGCCTTCTGCGATATTGTGGAACACCACGCCGCTCATGCCGCCGCCGGAAGCGGGCAGTCCCGACTTCTGAATGCACACTATGCAGCTGTACTTCGGGTTATCGGCCGGGAAGTAACCGGCAAAACTCAGCAGGTAATGCGTGCCGCCGGCCTTGTAACCGCCTGCTCCCTGCGATATCTGTGCCGTTCCCGTCTTGCCTGCTACCTTGAAGGAGGGCGACCCGGCCTTCTTTCCAAGGCCCTGGCTCACCACATGGTAGAGCATGGTCTGCATGAGCTTGACGGTCTTCTGGCTGCAAATCTGCTCATGCCCGGGCACAACCTCGGGCGGATATTCCATCATCACCTTGCCGTCTTTGAGCACTTGCTTCACGAAACGGGGGCGCATCATGCGGCCGTTGTTGGCTATGGCGTTGTAGAAAGTGAGCGTTGAGATGGGCGGAACCTGCGTTTCGTAGCCGATGCTCATCCACGGCAGCGCCGTGTTACTCCAGTTGAGCCATTGTCCGTTCTTGGCTTTCTTGGGTATGCGTATCTTGGCCGGGGTGGAACCAACGAGCGGAATGCGTAGGTTGGAGGCAATACCGGTGCGGTAAACGCCGCGCACGAACTTCTCCGGATTGTTGTGGTAGTGGTCGTCGATGATGCGACTAACGCCCACGTTGGAGCTCACCTCCAGCGTCCGGGGCAGTCTCATGGTGCCGTAACCGCCACGACGCCAGTTCCAGTCCTTCATCTGGCGGCCGTACATGGGCCACACGCCCGAGCCTGTCTCCACCACATACGAGGTATCTACCACGCCGTCTTCGAGCGCAACCATGATAGACACGGGCTTGAAAACGGAGCCCGGCTCCAGCAGGTCGCTCACGGCGTGGTTCTTCACCTCGCGGTATTCGCCGTCGATACACTTCTCCATGTTCACTATGGCCTTGATATCGCCGGTCTTGACCTCCATGACGATGGCCACGCCCACGTTGCCGTTGATGAGCTTCAGCTCGTCGATGACGGAGCGCTCGGCCAGGTCCTGCATGTCAACGTCTATGGTTGTAACGATGTCGGCACCGTCAATGGGCGGCGTGTCCATGATGTCGAGGAACTTGTTGAGCACCTTGCGGCGATGGATGATGCCGTTGGTGCCGCGGAGGATGGAGTCGTACGAGAGCTCCAGACCGAAGCGGGCAGAGTCCTTGGAACCGAACATGGTGCCCACGGTACGGCTGGCCAGCGAACCGTAGGGGCGCTGGCGGGCGTCGTTCTCCTCAATGTGGAAGCCGCCCTTGTAGGGCCGCAGGTTGAATACCGGCAGTGCCTTGACCTCCGTATAGGTATTGTAGTCTACGCGGCGGGGCCACACCGGCCAGTGCCGGCTGCGCTTGTTGTAGCCCTCCATGAGGTGACGTTTGAAGTCGCCGGCCGACTTTTCGGGGAAAATCTGGCTCAGGCAGAGGCACACGGAGTCGACCTTGGCCTTCCAGAGTGAGTCGCTTACGTCTCTCAGCGTACTGAAGTCCATGAACATCTTGAACTCGGGCAGCGAGCTGGCCATGAGCTGTCCGTCGCAGCTCAGGATGTTGCCGCGCGTAGGTTTCACGCTTACGCTGTCCTTCTTCACGCGGTCGGCCACCTTCATCCAGTAGTCGCGCTTGGCTGTCATGGTGTATAGCGTCTTGGCCATCACGGTTACTGCCAGCAGCGTCATGATGATTGCGATGAAGCTGTAGCGTGGCATTACCTTCTTATAGTCAAACTTACTCATTTTGTTTCGGGTACATTAATGATGTAAGGGGGCTGGTCTGCAATGTGCAGTACGCTGTCCTTGTTGTTCTGCAGCATGTCGAGCACGTTGCTCTCGCGGCTCTTCTCCGTCAGCTGACTGCTCGTTGAGAGGGCTTTATACTTGGCATCCTGCAGCTCCTTCTGCAGTTTGTCAATCTCGATGAGGTCCTGCTGGCAGCTGTAACGGTTGGAGATGTAGATGATGAGGAAGAAGGCGATGAGCAGCACCAGCCAAATCTGGTGGCGGATGGTGCTCGTCGTGAGGATGTCGCCACCCAAGATCTTGCGCAGAGTGAAGTTAGACGACTGCGGCGCCTCGCCCTCCGTGGCCTGTTCTTGTATGATTTCCTGCAGCGTGGGGCCCTCATCCACGGCTGGCTGCTCCTCCCGGGGAGCCTCCTGCGGCTGTTCCGTCTGCTGTGGTTCCTGCTTGCCGGTTACCACGAGCTTAGGAGTTGTATCTTGTTCTTTCCCGTTCATTTCTTTTCTGCTATTCTAAGTTTGGCGCTCCTGCTGCGCGGGTTGCGCTCCACCTCATCCGTTCCGGCCACTATCACCTTGCTGTTCACGAGGCTGAAGGGCGTCTCCACGCGGCCAAAGAAGTCCTGGCTTATTTTGCCCTCGGCGTTGCCGGCCCGCATGAAGTTCTTCACGATGCGGTCTTCGAGCGAGTGGTAGGTGATAACCGACAGCCTTCCGCCCGGCGCCAACAGCTCCGTGGCCGCGCCAAGCATTTCCTTCAGAGCGCTCAGCTCGTGGTTAACCTCTATGCGCAGGGCCTGGAACAGCTTGGCCATGTCTTTCTTCTCGCGTTCGCGCCTGAACAGAGGCTCCACTGCGTGCATGAAGTCCTGCGTGGTTGCTATGGCCTGTTGCTGGCGTGCCTTGACGAGAGCAGCGGCTATGCGGCGCGAGTTTTTCAGCTCGCCGTACAGGTAGAAGACGTCTGCCAGCGCCTCTTCGTCGTATGTGTTCACAATGTCGGCCGCCGTCATGCCCGCCCCTTTGTTCATCCGCATGTCGAGCGGGGCGTCGAAACGGAACGAGAAGCCGCGCGTCTCGTCGTCGAAGTGGTGGCTCGACACGCCCAAATCGGCCAGCAGTCCGTCTATCTGTTCCACTCCGTAGTACCGCGTCCAGTTCTTGAGGTACCTGAAGTTGGAGCGGATGAAGGTGAACTGGGGTGATGGAATTCGGGTGTTAGGTGATGGGTGATGGGTGTTGGTGGTTGGCTTTTCATCCTTCATGCCATTATCACCCATCACCCAACACCCATCACCCAGCAACGCTTCCGCGTCCGCATCTTGGTCGAAGCTGAAGAGGCGGGCGTTGCCGCTGAGGCGGCTGAATATCTCGCGCGAGTGGCCGCCACCACCGAAGGTAACGTCAACATAAACGCCGCCGGGGCGGATGTTGAGCCCGTCTACGCTCTCCCTAAGGAGTACCGGAACGTGGTATGTTTCTGCTGTCTTGGCCATGATGTGGTGGTTCGTTAGAGGTTGTCGCAGCTGTTTTCGGGCTGCCTGTCGGCCTGCTGCATGGCGCCTTCTATGGCTTTGCTAAACGCCTCGGGCGCCAGGAACGGGTCTTCTGTGTTCTCGTTGCTCCAAATCTCGATGGTATCACCCATGCCGATGAACTTTACGCTCTGCCCGATGCCGGCCATCTTGAGGTAGCGTTTGGGTATGAGGAACCTGCCGTTGCCGTCGAGGGCAATGAGTTCTGCGTCGGATACGAACTGGCGGAATATCTGCTGTTCGGCTGCGTTCCATCGCGACAGGCGGCTGCGCAGGGTGTCCATCTGCTCGTTCCATACCGATTCGGGGTACAGAACCAGACAAGGCTGGAACACGTCCTTGCGCATCACGAGGCTCACCTCGCCCTGCGCGCCGAGCACCTTGCGGAAAGCAGCGGGCAGGAAAGCCCTTCCCTTGGTGTCTGTTTTGGCCTCTATGTTCCCTAAAAAACGCATACGTACATATTTAATAACAAGATTTACGGCGTCAAAGATACATAAAATTCCCCACATTCCACCACTTTTCTCCACAATTTTTATTCCTTCAGTCGTTTTTCTCGCTACAGACAGTTGGCAAGGGGGCATGGGGCAGCGTGGGCGGAGTTGGGAAGAAACTCAATAAATTTCAAAATATTATTTCTTTGAAACAGCTGTTCAAAGCAGTTGTTTGGCTGCTTTCGGGGTGCAGAGAATGGCTTTTCCCACCTCCGTTGATGGCAAATCGCGGCCCGAAAGCATGCTTTTGGCACCGCCGGTTATCTCGTTCGAGGCGGTAAAAGCTATGCTCCGGGGCGCTTGAAGGTATGCTTCGGGCTGCTTGAACCATAGCTTCAGCGTTGCCGTTGCTGCCAGATAAGGGCCAAAAAGTTGGTTTTCGGGAGAAACGGAGCATGGAAATCACGATGAAATGGGCTGTTTTTGCAGATTTCGGAAAAACGTTGCTGTTTGCCCACTTATTTGGGTTTCCCTTGCCGGTTAGCCGTAAAAACGCGCTGAATTTTAACCAATGTAAAGTTTGTTAGCGGTTATTTTTCCTCCTGCAGCAGTCTTCTCATCTTCCCGATAACCGATATTCGGCTTCCCGTTGCAGCGTTCAGCCACCCTTCCTCCCTGTTGTTGACAAATTGCGGAGTAATAACCGGGGATGCTACAAAATTATGAAAAAGCAAACATTTTTATGTCAGAATGTAGCATATTCAAAAAAGTTATGCTATTTTTGCACATTGTTAGTATTTTCAGAAGAATGGGTGAAGCGATAGAGAAAACGATTGACATTGACCAAATCTTGAAAAGTAAAATGGGCGACAAGCGCAAGTACGTCCCCCGCTTTGCCGTGAATTGGCTCAAACACATCGTCCATGAGGACGAAGTAAACCGTTTTCTGTGGGAGAGCCGGCACCTTACCGGCACCGAATGGCTCACCGAGTGCGTGCGCTATCTGGACATGACGCTCGACATCCACGGCCGTGAAAACCTGCCGCCCAAGGACAACGGCAAGCTCTATACCTTCGTTTCCAATCACCCCCTGGGCGGTGAAGACGGCGTGGCGCTGGGCTCCATCATCGGCCGTCATTACGACGGCAAGTTCCGCTACTTGGTAAACGACCTGCTGCTCAACCTCCCCGGGCTCAAGCCCGTTAGCATAGGCATCAACAAAACGGGCAAACAGGGCCGCGATTTCCCGCGCATG
Source organism: Prevotella sp. kh1p2 (assembly GCF_900111525.1). NCBI lineage: Bacteria > Pseudomonadati > Bacteroidota > Bacteroidia > Bacteroidales > Prevotellaceae > Prevotella > Prevotella sp. kh1p2. Next base: position 27,199 of record NZ_FOHY01000005.1, on the reverse strand, counting down.
GTGGAGACCGGATTTCAGAGTGAAAACCACATGCTCATGTTTCCCGCGGGGCTGAACTCGCGTCTCATCAACGGCCGGATACACGACCTGCCCTGGAAAAAGACCTTTATCTCCAAGAGCGTAGAGTACCATCGCGACGTTGTTCCCATCTTTTTCAGCGGCCGCAACTCCATGCGCTTCTACCGTATAGCCAACTGGCAGCAGCGCCTCGGCCTCAAGGTGAACATCGCCATGCTGTTTCTGGTCGACGAGATGTACCGCAACGTGCACAAGACTTTTACCGTCAAGATAGGCAAACCCATACCCTGGCAGACCTTCGACAAGTCGAAAACACCGATGGAATGGGCGCAATTTGTAGAGAACAAGGTTTACGAACTATAGCAGGGAGACAGCTCCGGCAGCGTTGCCGGCAACGGTCTGGACTGCAGGGCAGACATAACGACAAACAAGAATGGAACAAGACATTATCCAACCGGTTAGCAGGGAACTGCTGAAAGCCGAGCTTACGCCCGACCGACAGCTTCGTATGACCAACAAGAGTCATAACGAAATCTACATCATTACGGCCCACGAGGCGCCTAATGTGATGAAGGAAATCGGACGACTGCGTGAAATCGCCTTCCGTACTGCAGGCGGCGGAACGGGGCTGTCGATGGATATCGACGAGTTCGATACCTGTGCCAACTGCTACAAACAGCTCATTGTGTGGAACCCGGAGGCAGATGAAATCATCGGAGGTTACCGCTACATGCTCGGCAAAGACTGGCAGCTGGACTCCCAGGGGCAACCACTGCTGGCCACGAGCCACATGTTCCATTTCTCTGATAAGTTCATGCGCCACTATGCCCCCTATACAGTAGAGCTCGGAAGGTCGTTCGTTTCGCTCGAATATCAGAACGTCCGGATGAACAGCAAGAGCATCTTTGCCCTCGACAACCTATGGGACGGCCTCGGCGCCCTTACCGTGGTGAACCCCGGACTCAAGTATTTCTACGGCAAAATGACCATGTACCCTTCTTATATACGTCGTGGGCGGGACATGATACTGTACTTTCTCAAGAAGCATTTCGACGACAAGGAGAACCTTATTATTCCGATTAAACCGCTCAAAATCGAAACTCCGGAGGCCGAACTGGCCAAACTTTTCGACCAGAAAGACTTCAAGGCCGACTACCGGATACTAAACCGCGAAATCCGAAAGCTGGGCTACAACATCCCTCCTTTAGTGAACGCGTACATGAACCTGAGCCCAACAATGAAGCTCTTCGGTACGGCCATCAACTACGGATTTGGCGAAGTGGAGGAAACGGGCATCCTGATAGCCGTCGACGAGATACTCGAGGAGAAGCGCGTACGCCACATCAACAGCTTCATCAAGGAGCATCCGGAGGCGCTGAAGATAACCAGCGGAGCCAACAACGTAATTTACAAGGAAAACAAATAGGCACCGGCAGCACGCCTGCTCCTGCCCTTTACCTTCGCATGCAGCCGCCCCCGGGTGGCTGTTTTTTGTGCTGCGGCCCAAAGAAACCGCCGCTTTGGTAGGCCCGGAGCAAATAAATGGCTATCTTTGTAGCCGATTTATCAACACTTAAACAACCGTAAACATGAAACGACTATCAGCCTTTCTGCTTGCTGCAGCGGGATTGTTGGCCTTTGCCTCCTGCCGGTCAGCAAGCGAAACGACCCAAGAGAAACTTGCTTCCTACGTGGAACCGCGCATCGGTACTGCCCACTGCCGCTACTTCCACTTTACACCGGGCGCCTTGCCCTTCGGCATGGCCAAGCCTGCTCCGTCCACCAACGGCCACTACGGCAACAAAGACGGGTGGGAAGCAACGGGCTACGACTACCGCGACAAGTCCATCGAAGGCTTCCCCTGCGTACATGAGTTCCAGGTGGGAGGCATCGTCCTCATGCCCACAGTTGGCAAGCTGTTCACCGTTCCGGGCGATACGGCCTTGACGGACGTAAGGAGCGGCTACCGTTCACGCTTCTCCCACGACGCCGAAACAGCCACTGCAGGCTACTATTCGGTACTGCTCAAGGACTACGGCATTACGGCCGAGCTCACCGCTACGCCGCGTGTGGCCTTCCAGCGCTATACTTTCCCGGCCGCCAAGGACAGCCGCCTGCTCTTCGACATCGGCAACCGCCAGGGCGAAAGCGGTGCCGTGAAGGACGCGATGGTGGAGATACGCCCCGACGGAAGCATCGAGGGGTGGGTCATCACCATGCCCGAATACGTGAAGAAGTACCAGTCCGGCGCCGTTGTACCTATCTATTTCTCGGCGGTGGTCGACAAAAAACCCGCCTCGGTGGGTGCCTTCAACGGTGCCAAAGTCATGGAGGGAGCCCGCAAGGCCACCGGAGCGGGCGCCGGCGTGTACCTCACCTTCGCCACCAAAGACAAGGATCAGGTTACGGCCAAGGTAGGCATATCGTACACATCGGTAGCAAACGCGCGCCTCAACCGCGAGACCGAAGCCCGCAACCTGACCTTCGACGAGGCCCGCAAGCAGGCCGCCGAGGAGTGGGAAGAGAACCTCGGCCGCATCAGGGTGGAAACAGCAAACCGGCCTGACAAGGTGAAATTCTACACCGGACTGTACCACGCGCTGCTCGGCCGCGGGCTGGCAAGCGACGTCAGTGGGGCCTATCCCAAGCACGACGGCACCGTAGGGCAGATTGAAACGGCAGGAGGAAAGCCCAAATTCAACCTCTACAACACCGATGCCATGTGGGGCGGACAGTGGAATCTCACCCAGCTGTGGGCCCTGGCCTACCCCGAACACCTGGCCGATTTCATCAGTTCGCACCTCAGGATATACAAAGATTGCGGCTGGCTGGCCGACGGCGTGGCCAACAGTAGGTTCGTTTCGGGCGTGGGAACCAACCAACTGAGCAACATGATTGTGGCTGCCTACATGTGCGGAATACGCAACTTCGACGTCAACCTGGCCTATGAGGCCTGCCTGAAAAACGAGCTCAACGGCGAGAACCGTCCCTTCGGGGCGGGTAAAACCGATACCAAAGACTTCGTACAGTACGGCTACGTGCCCCATCTGGAGGCCGGTGCAGGGGCCGACGAGCAGTTTATGTTCTCGGCATCGCACACACTCGAGTATTCGTACAGCGCCTACGCAGTGGCCCAACTGGCCAAAGCACTGGGCAAGCAGGCCGACTACGACAAGCTGATGAACCTCTCCCGGGGCTGGGAAAGAATCTATGACGAGCAGCTGAACTTCGTTCGTCCAAGGCTCAAAAACGGCGATTTCATCGCTAATTTTGACCCTTTACAGGTGTGGCGGGGCTTCCAGGAGGGCAATGCCTGGCAGTACACGTTCTACGTTCCGCACGATGCAAAGGCACTGGTGGCCAAGGTCGGCGCCGATGAGTTCAACAACCGGCTCGACAGCATCTTCACTCTTTCGCAGAAAAAGCTATTCAGCGGCGGCACCGAAGTTGGCGCCTTTGCCGGTCTGCGCACGCTCTACAACCAGGGCAACCAGCCCTGTCTGCACATCTCGTGGTTGTTTAACGAGGCCGGAAAGCCATCGAAGACGCAGAAGTGGGTACGCTCCATTTGCGACGAATTTTACGGTACAGAGGGCATACACGGCTACGGCTACGGGCAGGATGAGGACCAGGGCCAGCTCGGGGCCTGGTATGTCATCTCCTCCATCGGCCTGTTCGACGTCAAGGGACTGGACGACTTGCAGCCCACACTGGGGCTGGGCAGTCCGCTGTTCGACAAGGTTACCATCCGCCTGAACAAGGATTACTACAGCGGAAGCCAGTTTGTTATCAGCGCCAAGGGCAACAGCAAGCAGAACGTCTACGTGCAGGAGTACCGCCTCAACGGCCAAACACTCACCGATACGCACCTGCCTTTCGCCACGTTTGCCAAGGGTGGCGAGCTCCAACTCACCCTGGGCAGCACGCCGAAGGACCGGTATTGAAACGCAACAGGCAAGCACCTGCGTAAGTGCTTGCCTGTCAGCGTTTTGTAAAAGCTATCGTTCAAGCCTCTTGAAGGATAGCATCAAGCGCCTTGAACGATACCTTCAAGGCGCTTGAACGTGTCAGATAATGGGGAGGCTTATCCCGTTTATCTTCTGATAAACATCCAAGGCATAGACATCGGTCATGCCGCTGATGTAGTCGATAACGGCCATCACGCGCGTTTCCAGGTCGCTGCTCTGGATGTCGTACTGGCTACTGAAGCGCTTGATGAGCTGCTGCGAGCGGAACTTGTCGGGCTTTACGGCAGCTGCAATGAGGTCGGCCAGCAGCGTTTCCATAATCTTGTAGCCCGACAGTTCTACGTCCAGCACGGGTTTACTCTGGTATATCTTGCGGTAGGACACCTGCTGGCAGTGGCTGTAGGCATCGCGTTGCAGCGGCGCGATGTGCTTGATGAGGCTGCCGCCGAAGGCTCCTTCGAGGATTGCCTGCTCGTTGTCAACGAACGCCTTGACGCATTCGGCCTCCAGTTTGCCCACGGCGCAGGCCCGCATATACACCACTTTCTCGTTCAGGTCGGTTACTCCCTCCTCGCTGATGCGCTGCAGGATGTGCTCCTGTTCTTGCTTGTCGAAGAACCCGAGCAGCAGTTTCTCGGTCTCGTCGAAGGTGAGTATCTTGAGTTTATGTGAGTCTTCGATGTCCATAATCTCATAACAGATATCGTCGGCAGCCTCCACCAGATACACCAACGGATGGCGCACGTACTGCAGGGGCTCACCGGGGGCGGAGCGACAAATAATGCCCAATTCATCGGCAATTGTTTTGTAGTCGGCCTCTTCGGACGAGAAGAAGCCGAACTTGCCGTGAGTGCCCGCCAAGGAGGAGGCAAACGGGTACTTTACCATGCTGGCCAGGGTGGCGTAAGTCATTACGTAACCGCCGGCGCGGCGGCCGATGAAGCGGTGCGTAAGCAGCCTGAAGGCGTTCGCGTTGCCCTCAAAATGGGTGATGTCGTCCCAGAACCGCGGGCTCAGGCGGGGCTTCAGGGCCAGTCCCTCGCCCTCGGTAAAGAAGGTCTGTATGGCTTTCTCGCCGCTGTGACCAAAGGGCGGGTTGCCCAAGTCGTGTGCAAAGCCGGCGCTCTGGACTATAGTTCCAATCTCTTCAAACAGCGTTCCGCGCAGCTCGGGGTGCCGTTCCACGAGCCGGCGGGCCACGTCGTCGCCCAGCGACTTGCCCAGTGACGACACTTCCAAGGAGTGAGTAAGCCGGTTATGTACGAACACGCTGCCCGGCAGAGGGAACACCTGCGTCTTGTTCTGCAGCCTCCTGAAGGGGGCGGAGTATATCAGGCGGTCGCTGTCACGCTTGAATTCCGAGCGGTCGTCGTGGCGTTGCGCATGCTGGTTTTCCTGTCCCAGGCGCTTGTTGGATATCAGTCGTTGCCATTCCATCATATTTCCGTGAGTTTTGATTGATACGCAAAAGTAATGTAAAATTGCCTAATTTCTTGCTTTTTACTGGCAAAAATGCACTTATATGCACAGAAATCATTAATTTTGCAGCTACTTATGGTAAAGATAAAAGTCATCAATAAAGGGCACCAGCCGCTGCCCGCATACGCCACTTCGCAAAGTGCGGGGATGGATTTACGTGCCAACATCGACGAGCCCGTTACCCTGCACCCGCTCGAGCGCAGGCTCATACCAACCGGACTGCACATCGCCCTGCCTGCCGGATACGAGGCCCAGGTGCGCCCCCGCAGCGGGTTGGCGCTCAAACACGGCATCACCGTGCTCAACACTCCGGGCACTATCGATGCCGATTACCGCGGAGAGGTGATGGTGCTGCTGGTCAACTTCTCGCCCGAAGACTTCGTTGTGAACGATGGCGAGCGCATTGCGCAGATGGTGGTGGCACGCTGCGAAAACGTCGATTTCATCGAAACAGACGAGCTCGGCGATACAGCACGCGGCACGGGTGGCTACGGCCATACCGGCGTGGAATAAATGCAGCAAAACTGAAACTGAACTTTGAAAATCAAACAAGCACATATCGCCCTGCTGGTTGTGGCGCTCCTGCTGCTCACGGCCATAGCTCCTTCTTTCGCCAAGCGCAAGAAGAACGCCCCCGTGCAGGCTCCCGTAGAGCGGCTCTCGCCCGCTGACCGCAAGCGGTTCGACTACTTCTTCCTCGAAGCCGTGCGCCAGCAGAACGCCGGCAAGTACGCTTCGGCCTACGAACTGCTGCGCCATTGCCTCCGTATTGACCCCGATGCAGCCGAAGCCTACTTCATGCAGTCGCCGTATTTCATGGCCTTGAAGCAGGACAGTGCTGCCCTGGCGTATCTCGAAAAGGCAGCATCGTTGCGCCCCGACAACTCTACCTATCAGGAGAGACTTGCCGCCAGCTACATCAACTCGCAGCAGTTTGGCAAGGCCACCGAGGCCTACGAGAAGCTCTACGCCGCCAACCGCGAGCGCATAGACGTGCTCGAAGTGCTCTCGAACCTGTACGAACAGGCCAAGAACTACGACAAGATGCTCGACGTTATAGATCGGATGGAGCAGCTGGAGGGCATGAGCGAAGAGCTTACCCTGTCCAAGGTGCGGGTCTATGAGCTCAAGGATGACAAGAAATCGGCCTACAGGGCGCTCGCTGCTTTGTGCGAGGAACATCCCAACGAACCCAACTACAAGGTCATGATGGGCAACTGGCTCCTGCAGAACGACCGCAAGCAGGAGGCCTACAAGCTCTTTCTCGAGGCCCGGAAAGCCGACCCCGAGAATGCTTACGTGCAGACCTCGCTCTACGATTACTACCGTGCCAACGGACAGGAAGCCGAGGCTGACGCGCTGATGGAGCGCATCCTGGTGAGCCCCAAGACGGCTCCTGACACCAAAGTCTCCATGATGCAGCAGCTCATTCGCGACAACGAGCAGCAAGGAGGAGACAGTACAAAGATACTATCGCTCTTCGGTCGCATGCTTGAAGCCAACCCCAAGGACACCACCTTGCGTGAACTCAACGTGGCCTACATGGCCCTCAAGAAGATGCCTCAGGACACCCTGGCCCATGCCTTGCGCGGATTGCTGGCCGTGGCACCCGACAACGCCGGCGCCAGTTTGCAGCTTATCCAGCTCCTGTGGCCCCAACAGCGGTGGGACGAGATTATCTCCGTGAGCGGCTCTGCAGCCCAGTACAACCCTGCCGAGATGCCTTTCTACTACTTCCTGGGCCTGGCCCACTACCAGAAAGATGAGAAGCAGAAGGCTATGGAGAGCTTCCGGCACGGCGTGAACGAGGTGAACGACAAGAGTGATCCTAACCTCGTGAGCGACATGTACGCCATGATGGGCGACATACTGCATGACAGAGGCAAGGACAACGAGGCCTTTGCTGCCTACGACAGCAGCCTGCAGTGGAAGCGGGACAACTATGCAACACTGAACAACTACGCCTATTACCTGAGTGAACTGGGCCGCGACCTGAAGAAAGCCGAGCAGATGAGCTACCTGACCATCAAGGCCGAGCCCAAGAACTCAACCTATCTGGACACCTATGCGTGGATTCTCTTCAAGCAGGAGCGCTACGCCGAGGCCAAAATCTACGCCCAGCAGGCGCTCCAGAACGATACGGACACCATCCAGACATCCGTCTATTACGAGCACTTAGGCGACATTCACGCCGTGCTCAACGAAGTTCCGGAGGCCGTGGACTGCTGGACAAAGGCGCTGAAAGTCGGCTCCGGCTCGCCGTTATTGCCCAAGAAACTCAAACTCAAAAAATATATAAGCGATGAAAAGACAACTCGTTAAGATATGCGTTGTGGCCTTTGTGGCCATGCTGGCTTCGTGCGGAGTCAAGAAAGCGATAGTAAACACCACGCCGAAGCCTGCCCCCGCGCCGGCTCCCGTGCAGCAGCAGGCCGCTCCGGCACGCAAGCTGGCGTTCGTGCAGAGCGTCTCCGACCGGCAGCTCTACCAGCAGAACATCGTCAGCAGCCTGTCGTTCAGCCTCAAGGCAGGCAGCAAGGACATCTCCGTTCCCGGCTCGCTGCACATGCGCAAGGACCAGGTTATCCGTCTGCAGCTCTTCATCCCGCTGCTCGGCAGCGAGGTGGGGCGCCTCGAGTTCACCCCGTCTTACGTGCTGGTGATAGACCGCATCCACAAGGAATACGTCAAGGCAGCCTACAACCAGCTCGACTTCCTGCGCGAGAACGGGCTCGATTTCTACAGCTTGCAGGCCCTCTTCTGGAACCAGTTGCTGCTTCCGGGCACGCAGAAGGTGAGCGAGACCGACCTCAGCCGCTTCGAAGCCAATCTCGAAACGGCCGGAACCACCGTCCCGGTTACCTACCGCAACGGCAAGATGACGTTCCAGTGGAACGCCTCCAGGCAGGATTCAAAGATAGAATCGGCCATCGTCAACTACCAGAGTGCTACCCACGGCATGTCCCAGTTGGTGTGGAAGTACGCCAACTTCATGCCCGTTGGCGTGAAGTTCTTCCCCGCCTGGCAGCAGTTCTCGTTCACAACGAGCGCCGTGCAGAGCCGCAAGAACGCCACCGTAACGCTCGACATGGACAAGCTGACGACCGACTCTGACTGGGAAACGCTTACAACCGTGTCCGACAGGTACAAGCAAGTGGACGCCCGGGAGGCGCTCGACAAATTACTCAAGATGTAAATGAGACGACTAATCATTATATTCATGGCTCTGGCGTGCACGCTCTCAATGGGCGCGCAGCAGAAGCGCACCACCACGCGCAGCCGTACCCGGACCACCCAAACAACCAAGAAACGAACCACCACCCGCAGGAAGACCGCCTCTACCCGCAAGAAGACGGCCACCTACACCAATGCTTCCATCCGCGGACTGCAGAAGCAACGCTCCGCCCTACAGCGCCAGCTGCGCCAGCAGGAGCAAGCTCTCAGGGCCAACAAGGCCGATGTAAAGAACCGCCTGCAGAACCTCATGGTCATTAACGGCGAGATAGAAGAGAAGCAGAAGTCGATAGAAGGCATCCAGCAGGAGATACACCACATCGAAGGAAACATCGGAATACTGAAGTCGCAGCTCCAAACACTCGAGCAGCAGCTCCGGGAACGCAGGGCCAAGTACGTGCAGTCCATGCGCTACATGGCACGTCACCGCACCGTGCAGGACAAGATGATGTTCATCTTCTCGGCCAAGAACTTCGCCCAGATGTACCGCCGGCTGCGCTTCGTGCGCGAGTACGCCTCGTACCAGAAGGCCCAGGGCGAGATGGTGAAGGCTAAGCAGCAGCAGGTGAACGACAAACACAAGCAGCTGGAGCAGGTCAAGGGGCAGAAGAACACGCTCCTGGGGCAGAACCGCAAGGCGCAGACGGAACTGCAAGGCAAGCAGACCGAGCAGCAGAAAGCCGTGGAGGGACTGCAGCGACAGCAGAAGACGATACAGGGAATTATATCCGAACAGCGGCAGAAGAACGCCGCCCTGAACGCCCAGATAGACCGGCTGGTGGCCATAGAGGTGGAGAAGGCCCGCGCCCGTGCTGCCGCCGAGGCCAAGCGAAAGGCCGAAGCAGCCGCTGCGGCCAAGCGCCGCGCCGAGGAACTGGCCCGCAAGAAGGCTGCCGCCGAGGCAGCAGCACGCGAGAACGCCCGCCGCATTGCCGAGGCCAAAGCACGTGAAGCCAAGATGAAAGCCGAAGCTCAGGCCGCCGCCGAGGCCACCCGCCGCGCCGAGCAAGCCCAGAGTGAGGCCGCCGCCCGCTCGGCAGCAGAGCGCCAGGCACGGGCCGAACAGGAGGCCCGCGAGGCCCGCGCAGCCCGCGAAGCGGCCGAACTGAAGGCCCGGAGTGACGAAGCCCGCTCGCGCAAAGAGATTGCCCGGGCCACGGAGAGTGCCGGAGAGGCGTCGCGCCTAAGCTCCGTAGACCGCATGCTGAGCGGCGGTTTCGAGGCCAACCGCGGCCGTCTGCCCATGCCCATCACGGGCAGCTACAAGATAGTGAGCCACTTCGGACAGTACAATGTCGAAGGACTCAAGGGCGTAACACTCGACAACAAGGGCATCAACATCCTCGGCCAGCCCGGCAGCCACGCCCGCAGCATCTACGACGGAGAGGTGAGCGCGGTGATGTTCTTTGGCGGTTCGTACCTCGTCATGGTGCGCCACGGGGCCTACATCTCGGTTTACTGCAACCTTCGTTCGGTCAACGTAAGCCGCGGCCAGAAAGTTTCAACCCGCCAGGCACTGGGCACCGTGGGTGCCGACAACATCCTGCAGTTCCAGCTGCGGCGCGAGTCGGCCAAACTGAACCCCGAAGCCTGGCTCGGCAGATAAAGTTCTTTAGGCCTCAACTTGTAAAATAAAGATGCCCAGAAAAGGTGCTTCCGCAACTTTCAAACCAGAAAGCGCGGAGGCACCTTTTCCGTTTCTGAACCCTTGTTCCGTGCCTCCGAAAAGCCCGTTTGCCGCCTTCGCCGTGCTTGAACGATAGCTTCAAGCCGCCCGGAGATGCCCTTCAAGCCCCTTGAAGCATAGCTCCGGCAGCCCGAAAACACCCCTTTCAAGCCCTTGAACCTATCCCTCAAGCCCTCCGAAAATAACCTAAAATACACAAACCGTTGATTTCCAACCCTTTATAAAATCCCGTTTCCGGCCCGTATTTGCCGCCAGCCACCCGTCTGTTTGCAAATACGCGAAACTGCGGAGGGTAAATGTAAGGATAAATGCAGGCCGTTTCTTGCAAATACATAGGCAGCTTTCTCGGTGTTGTTAATTTGGAGTTAAATCGCGTTAAATAAACAAAAAAACGGATTTAAGTATTAATTAATGATAATGAAGCTCTTTTTTCAGTATATTTGCAGTCAACCATTAGTTTCGGTAGATATGAAGTTTGGACTGTTATTATTCTCTTTGTTGTTTTCTTCGCTTGCTTATGGGCAGGAAACCATACGCGGCATGGTCTGCGATGAAACCGATTCTGCGGGCGTTATGGGTGTTGTAGTAGACTGTACTGCGGATTCCGTTCTCGTGGCCAGGGTGGTTACGGACGGTAAAGGAAAGTTTGCAGTTACGGCAGATGGGCGCAAAACCACTCTCATCAAGTTCACCCACGTGGGTTATGCACCTTATTTTCTGTCGCTGCCCGTGCAGAAAAAGCAGGACATAGACCTGGGTGTCATCTATCTGAAGCCCGCAGATACAGCCTTGGGCGAGGTAACCGTGGTTGCCAATGCCAACAGGATAGACAGAACCCTCGTTATACCGTCGAAACAGGATGTGCGGGTTTCAGAAGACTTTTACGGCTTGCTGCTGACCATGAACTTGCGTAACATGAAGGTTGACGTGCTCAACAAGAAAGTAACTGTTGGCGGTAAGCGCCCTTTGTGGAAAATCAATGGCATCCCGAAAGATGAAAGCGAGATAGCAACCGTGCGGCCGCAGAATGTAGAACGGATAGAATACAGCGACTTGCCGTCTGCCCGGGAGGCTGACAGAGGCTACGGAGGCGTGGTAAACATTATCCTTAAAAAACAGGATAATGGCGTGATGATAGCTGCAAATGCCATGACCGCTTTCACCACGGGCTATGTAAACGGAGGCGTACAGGCACTGTATCACAAGGATAAGAACGACTTCTACGTTACTTATTCAACCTCCTACCGCGGCTATCGGAAGTGGACAAAAGACGAGAACAGCCTCTTCATCAGTCCCGTTGATACGATTGTGAGAAACGCAACGGGTGTTGAAAGCCGCTTCGGTTATATCAGTCAGAACATCAACCTGGGCTTTATGCGTGCCATTGACGCCCGGACAGCGTTCAGCATCACATTGAGAAACCCGCTGTACTACCAGCACAACATTCCGAAATCCATTCTTCAGAACGGTGTGAACAGAGAGACAAATTCCTCTTACCGGGGATACACGCCCGCTGTTGACGTGTTTTTTGGCAAGACTTTCAGTAATAATGACCGGCTGGAGCTGAATGTTGTGGGCACGTACAGCCTGAAGGGAAAGTCTCTTTACACCACGACGGATGTCCTGAACGGACAGAATACAGGCACATACACCATGCCCGCCGACACAAAACGCCGCTCGCTGATTTGGGAAGCGTTCTATTCACACAACTTCGGGCAGATGAGGCTCATGGTTGGAGTGCAAAACACGATGGGCAAAAGCACCAATACGTATTACAATCCCAGCGTTTCGCGCGATGAATTGAGCGAAAACAACACGTATGCCTATACACAGTTAAGCGGCGCTTTGGGCAAACTGCAGTACTCACTGGGCACGGGATTGAAGTATAACAACATGGATAACGGGCAAAGACGTGAGTATTGGCGTAACCAGTCGCAGCTAACGCTGTCCTATTCTCCGTCCAAGAACCTGTTCTTACGGTATTACGGCGTGTATTATCCCACCATGCCAAGCCTGTTTGCCCTGACGAGCGTGGTTCAGAGAATAGACGACCTGCAGCTGTTGACGGGCAATCCAACCCTCCGTTCTACGCAGAACTTCTATAACAGCATGCTTGTTTCGTATTCCCGTAACAAGTTTAATTCTGACCTGCAGGTTACATACCGGTATGCTGACAGGCCTATCTTCATGCACATTGACTATGACAACGGGCAGCAACTCTTTGTTCAGAGGTATATAAACGGCATCTATGGCTCGCAGTTAAACCTTAATTATTCTGCATCACTGAAAGAGATATTCGGTTTCATGAATGTTTCCGGCGAGTGCGGTTACAGCTATTTCAGGTCTAAAGCCGAAACCCTGGCCCACACGTTGGGAAACTTCTACTGGAGCATGACGGTTCAACTGTACTATAAACAGTTCACTTTGTCTGCTTACATGATGCAGCCACGGAAAGTGCTCGACAATGAAATCATCTCAAGAGATGAGAAAGTTTCAAGAATTACGCTGGCATGGAAAAAGCAAAACCTTACACTTACGGCTGCCGTCTTTAATCCGTTTACTCCCCAAGGGAGCAACTATATAGACCAATCTCTTTCCAAGTATAATCCCGGAAAGAGCAAAGTAGCCATCCATGACAATGGGAATATGTTTACGCTTGGCTTCTCCTGGAACTTTAGTTTTGGCAACAAAGGCAATTCTTCCAGAAGAAGTTTGAACAATACGGACAGTGGCAACAGCATATTGAGGGCCAATCCGTAGGCTTGAGGTAAAAGGAGAGGGAGAAAAAAGAAAAGAGGTACGTGGCTTGCGCGTACCTCTTCCCGTTGTTTGAACAGAGGACGGAAGTTTTCAGAACTCCATTCCATCCAGCAACTTGACGTACAGTTCGATGGCGCGAGCTATCTCCGATACCTCTATATATTCGTTGGCAGTGTGGGAACGGGCGGAGTCTCCGGGCCCCATCTTGAACGAGGGGAAAGGCATGAGGGCCTGGTCGGAGAGCGTGGGCGAGCCGAACGGGCGCAACCGAAGCTCGCGGCAGCGCTTTACGAGCGGGTGAGCGGGGTCTATGTGCGATGAGTGAAGGCGGAAAGAGCGGGCCTTCACCTCCGATTTCAGGTTCTTACAGATGAAGTTGTACACCTCTTCGTTGTCGTAACACTCGTTGGTCCGCACGTCTACTGTCATCTCGCAACGGTCGGGTATCACGTTATGTTGGCTGCCGGCCTTGATGACGGTGACGTTCATCTGTGTGGCTCCGAGCAGCTCACTCACCTCGGGGAACTGGTAGTTGCGCAGCCAGTTCAGGTCGTCCAGTGCCTTGTAGATGGCGTTCTCGCCCTCACTGCGGGCTGCGTGGCCGCTCTTTCCGTGGGCAACAAGGTCGAGTACCATGAGTCCCTTCTCTGCTATGGCGGGCTGCATGCCCGTAGGTTCGCCCACGATGGCCACGTCCGTCTTGGGCAGCAGGGGCAGCACGCGCTCGATACCGTCCTTACCCGACACCTCTTCTTCGGCCGATGCCAGGTAAACAAGGTTGAACTTGTGCTGCGGCAAGGGGGCAAGAATGCGGAAAACCTGCAGGAGCGAGACCAGTCCACCGCCGCAGTCGTTGCTTCCCAAGCCGTAGATACGCCCGTCTTCGAGCGCAGGCGTAAAGGGGTCTCGCGTCCATGAGGGCACGGGCTTCACGGTGTCAAGGTGGGCGTTGAGCAGCAGCGTGGGGCGTGCGGCATCGTAGAGCGGGTCTACAGTCCACACGTTGTTGGCCTCGCGCCGGCATTCGAGCCCGCATTGGCTGATGTATGCGGCCATGATGTCGGCCGCTTTGTCCTCGCTCCTGCTTACAGAAGGGGTTGCGATAAGTTGCTTGAGCAGCTGTATCGCCGATTTTACGTATTCCTGATGTTCCATAATCTCATTGGCAAAGATAAGAAATATAATTAAAAATATTTTGTGTTTCGTTTGATTTACATTATCTTTGCATAAATTAAAAGACAAGCGCTATGCAAACAAAATGTCACCTCTCGGCCCTAATTCATGAGCAGGCAAAGAAATACGGCAACCGTCCGGCTCTCACGTTTCGCAGTTTCGGGAGCCTCAAGTGGAAGACCGTTTCGTGGAATCAGTTCTCCCTGCGGGTCAAGGAGGTGAGCAATGCGTTGCTGAACTTAGGCGTGAAGCCGCAGGACACCATAGCCGTGTTCTCGCAGAACTGCATCCAATACCTTTATACCGACTTCGGTGCCTACGGCGTCAAGGCCGTTTCCATTCCGTTCTATGCCACGAGCAGCGAGCAGCAACTGCAGTATATGATAAACGATGCGGGCGTGCGCTTCCTCTTTGTAGGCGAACAGGAGCAGTACAACAAGGCACACCGCATCTTTGCGTTGTGCCCCTCGCTGGAGCGCGTCATCATCTACGACGACAGCGTGCGCATCAGTACACACGACCCGCATGCCCTCTATTTCGAGGATTTCATTAAGCTGGGCGAGGACCTCCCGCGCCAACCGGAGGTGGAGAAGCTGCTTGGCCAGGCCAGCGACGACGATACCTGCAACATCCTCTACACCAGTGGCACCACGGGCGAGAGCAAGGGTATCATCCTCACCTACGGCCAGTATCATGCTGCCATGGAAGCTAACGACAAGTGTGTGCCCGTAGGCGAGCAGGACAAGGTTATCAATTTCCTGCCCTTTACGCACATCTTTGAACGCGGATGGGCCTACCTCGCCCTTACCGAAGGTGCGCAGATGATTATCAACACCTATCCTACGGAGATACAGCAGAGCATGCGCGAGACCCATCCCACCTGCATGTCGGCCGTTCCCCGCTTCTGGGAGAAAGTCTATACTGCCGTAAAGGACAAGATTGACCGCTCCAACACAGTACAGCAGAAACTATTTCACCACGCCCTGGAAGTGGGGCGTCGCCATAATGTGGAATGTCTGGGACGCGGCAAGCGTCCGCCTCTGGCATTGGCATTGGAGTACAAGGTGCTCAACAAGTCTATCCTGAGCCTTGTGCGCAAGCAGATAGGACTGGAGCATCCCAACATCTTCCCCACCGCCGGAGCAGCCATCTCGCCCGAAGTAGAGGAGTTTGTACACTCCATAGGCATTGATATGATAGTGGGTTACGGCCTCACCGAGAGCCTTGCCACTGTGTCGTGCGACCATCGAGGCGAACCTTTTACCGTGGGTTCCGTGGGCCGTCCCATCGATGGAATACAGATAAAGATAGGTGAGAACGACGAGATACTGCTCAAAGGCCCCACTATCACCCGCGGCTACTACAAGCGCGAGAACCTCAATGCCACGGCTTTTGATGCCGACGGGTTCTTCCATACGGGCGATTCCGGCTTCATGCGCGACGGTGAACTCTTCCTCAAAGAGCGCCTCAAGGACCTCTTCAAGACTTCCAACGGCAAGTACATAGCCCCGCAGATGATAGAAGCGCTGCTGCTGGTCGACAAGTACATCGACCAGGCTGCAGCCATCGCCGACCAGTACAAGTTCGTTTCGGCGCTCGTGGTGCCGGAGTTCCGCCTGCTTGAGGAATATGCCCGCGACCACGACATCGCCTTCGAAGGCCGTGAGGACTTGTGTGCCAATCCTGCCATTCAGCAAATGATGATGGAGCGAATAGAGACTTTGCAGCAGGGACTGGCCCACTACGAGCAGATAAAGCGCATCACGCTGCTGCCTCACCACTTCTCAATGGAGTCGGGAGAACTCACCAACACGCTCAAGCTCAGGCGCCCCGTGATATACAAGAACTATCAGAAAGAAATTGACCAGATGTACTGGGAGCCGGCCGGTACCAGGCAGTAGCGTTGCTGTCTGGGGCTTTTGCAGCTTCCATTCATAATATCCCGTATAATGATAACAGCCGACCAGTTGAAGGATGTGACGGAACGCGTCGAGGCGTTGCGCCACTATCTGAACATAGAACAGAAGCAGGTAGAATTTGAAGAAGAGCAACTGCGCACGCAGGCCCCCGACTTCTGGGACGACCCACAGCGCGCCCAGGAGCAGATGAAGAAAGTAAAAGGCATCGAAAAGTGGCTCAAGGGCTACGAACAGGCCCGCCAGCAGGCCGAGGAACTGCAGCTGGCAGTGGAGTTCTTCCATGAGGACATGGTGACCGAAGCCGAAGTAGATGCCGACTATGCCAAAGCTCTTGCCACCATTGAGGACTTGGAACTCAAGAACATGCTGCGCCAGCAGGAAGACCCGATGGATGCAGTCATGAAGATAAACTCCGGAGCCGGCGGCACTGAAAGCCAGGACTGGGCGCAGATGTTGATGCGTATGTACATGCGCTGGTGCGAGTCAAAGGGCTACAAGGTTACCATCTCCAATCTTCAGGAGGGCGACGAAGCCGGCATCAAGAGCGTAACGATGGAGATAGAGGGCGGAGAATACGCCTACGGTTTTCTCAAGAGCGAGAACGGAGTGCACCGGTTGGTGCGCGTGTCGCCGTTCAATGCCCAGGGCAAACGCATGACCAGCTTCGCCAGCGTGTTCGTTTCGCCGCTCGTGGACGATACAATAGAGGTCTTCGTAGACCCGGCCCGCGTGTCGTGGGACACCTTCCGGTCCAGCGGAGCGGGCGGTCAGAACGTGAACAAGGTGGAGTCCGGCGTCCGCCTGCGCTACCAGTATCAGGATCCGGACACAGGAGAAGAGGAGGAAATCCTCATCGAGAACACCGAAACCCGCGACCAGCCGAAGAACCGGGCCAAAGCCATGCTGCTGCTGAAGAGCCAACTCTACGACCGTGCCATGAAGAAGCGGCTTGAAGCTCAGGCCAAGATAGAGGCCGGAAAGAAGAAGATAGAGTGGGGAAGTCAGATACGCAGCTACGTCTTTGATGACCGTCGGGTGAAAGACCACCGTACAGGATACCAGACAAACGATGTGGATGCCGTGATGGATGGCAAGTTAGACGGCTTTATCAAGGCCTATCTGATGGAGTTCCCCGTTACCGATGACGATAATCAATAACCTAAATAAATAATACGAATATGAGTGAAAATAGCAAATTACACCGCGCCCAGCGCGAAGCAAGACAGGAAAAACAGGCCAAGAAGGTCATCAAATGGATATTCGGCGTTCTCATTCTGCTCGCCGTCTTCTTTATGATTTATTCTTTCTACATCGTGCAATGAGCGGATTGGAGATAGAACGCAAGTTCCTGGTCAGGAAAGGCGATGCCTACAAAGGTGTCGCCTTTTCCAGCAGCCACATCCAGCAAGGCTACATTCCGGCCGACGGTGCCACGGTGCGCATCCGCATCCGCGACAACCAGGCCTATCTTACCATCAAGTCCAAGTCAGTTGACGGCGGCCTGTCACGCTACGAGTTCGAGAAGGAAATAACGCTCGACGAGGCCCGACAGCTGCTCAAACTCTGCCGCGGAGGCGTCATCGACAAGCGCCGCTACCTTGTCAAGAGCGGCCCGCATACCTTCGAGGTCGATGAGTTTTACGGCGACAATGCCGGTTTGGTGATGGCAGAAGTAGAGCTGAAGACCGCCGATGAACCTTTCAAAAAGCCCGATTTCATCGGTCCAGAGGTCACCGGCGACCGTCGTTTTTACAATTCAGTCCTGCTGACTTGCCCTTTCTGCGAGTGGAAAGATACCTTGCCAGCAGAATACCGATAAGTTGTCCGAGCAGTACTCCTATGCCGTCGGCTGCAAAGTCAAGCCAGTCGCCGCTCCGCCGGCCTCCGGTACAGGTTGCCTGCACTATTTCCACGAGTCCGCCCATGAGCAACGGAGCGGCAAACAGCCACCAGAAGGCATGCTTCCACTCAATGGGGGCATGCCTTCTGGCGTATTCCACCCACATTACCGAGCACAATCCGCCGTACATAACGAAGTGAGTCCACTTGTCAATGAGCCTCACCTGGCCCAGTGGATTATCGGGTATGGGAACGAGACACAACACCCAGATGAGCACGGCGATACTGCCGGTAACGGGATATTTTGTTATCAAACGGAATGAATTTCTCATTTTTGCTTTCATTTCTGATGCAAAAGTAGATTAATTTTTATAATTTTGCACGTGTTTAATCTACAAATGTGAAGCATGACAGAGGAAAGAGGCAATTTTGGCAGTAAGCTCGGACTGATTTTAGCCACCGCAGGAGGAGCCGTGGGTCTGGGCAACGTGTGGCGTTTTCCCTATATGACGGGCGAGAATGGGGGCGCAGCGTTCATCGTGATTTATATTGGCTGCGTGCTGCTTCTTGGCATTCCGTGCATGCTCTCGGAGTTTATCATCGGCCGTCACGGTGCCTCCAATACCTTCAGAGCCTATTCCAAACTCTCCGGGGGCACGCCTTGGAAGTTCGTGGGCCTGCTCGGCGTACTCACCGGATTTCTCATCACGGGCTACTATGCCGTAGTTTCGGGCTGGTGCCTGCAGTATATCTACGCCTCCATCGTTGGCGAGCTGCACGGCGACCCCACGTATGTGAAGACCTACTTCACCGACTTTTCAGAGGATGCAGTGCGCCCCGTGCTCTGGACAGTCATCATTCTGTTCGTTGCCCATTTCGTGATTATCCACGGCATCCGGGGCGGAATAGAGAAAGCCTCCAAGTGGATGATGCCCACGCTCTTCGTTCTCCTGCTCATTATCGTTGTGGCCTCGTGCCTGCTCCCCGGTGCAGCTAAGGGCGTAGAGTTTCTCTTCAAGCCCGATTTCGGCAAGCTCAACGGCAACGTATTCCTGGGAGCGCTCGGCCAGTCGTTCTATTCGCTCAGTATCGCCATGGGCTGCATCTGCACCTACGCTTCCTATTACACCCGCCAAACCAACCTGCTCACATCGGCCGTCCAGGTGGCCGTCGTCGATACTCTTGTGGCCATACTGGCCGGACTGATGATTTTTCCGGCGGCGTTCTCCGTGGGCATCAATCCCGACAGCGGCCCCTCGCTCATCTTCATCACCCTTCCCAACGTGTTCAACCAGGCCTTCTCGGCGCTGCCCGCAGTGGGGTGGGTGGTCTCGCTGCTGTTTTACGTGCTGCTGTCGCTGGCTGCACTGACTTCTCTCATGTCGCTTCATGAGGTGAGTACGGCCTTCTTTTACGAGGAACTGCACATCAGCCGCAAGCGCGGAGCCGTCATCGTAACGGTGCTCACGTCGGTTATCGGAGCCTTCTGCTCGCTCTCCCTGGGCAGCATGAGTTGGCTGCAGGCAGGCGGGAAGTCGCTGTTCGACATTTTCGACTTCGTTACCGGCCAGATATTCCTGCCCGTAGGCGGGTTCCTCACGTG
The DNA here is from genome assembly GCF_900111525.1 of Prevotella sp. kh1p2. NCBI lineage: Bacteria > Pseudomonadati > Bacteroidota > Bacteroidia > Bacteroidales > Prevotellaceae > Prevotella > Prevotella sp. kh1p2. The sequence continues at coordinate 7,519 of NZ_FOHY01000005.1, read as the reverse complement.
CATTTTCCTGGGCTGGTATGTGCCCAGACAGCTTGTGCGCGATGAGTTTACGAACTGGGGAACGCTCTCCGGCCGCTTCTTCGGTCTGTTCCTTTTCATGGTGCGTTACGTGTGCCCGCTGGCCATCTTGGCCATATTCCTGCACCAGTTCGGCGTTATATGAGGCGGAGAATACAAACTGCAACATAGCTTATGACACAAGAGAGAGGACATTTCGGCAGTCAGATAGCCGTCATCCTGGCCACGGCAGGCTCGGCGGTGGGACTGGGCAACATCTGGCGGTTTCCCTACCTGACGGGTCAGGACGGCGGCGCAGCCTTCCTGCTTATCTACATCATGAGTGTGCTCGTACTCGGATTGCCCGGCATGACGGCCGAGTTCATCGTGGGGCGCCACTCTGCCGCCAACGCTGCCCGTGCCTACGCCAACCTCGGCGGGCGCCGGTGGGCGCTCGTAGGCTATATGGGCGTGTTCACTTCCATGATTATCCTCGGCTTCTATGCCGTAGTGGCAGGCTGGTGCCTGCAGTACCTCGTGACCTCTCTCATGGGCCAGCTAACGGGCGATGTTGCGTCGGCGCAGCGCTATTTTGCTGCCTTTTCGTCGCATCCCGTTATCCCCACACTTTGGACGGTAACGTTTATCCTCCTCACCCATGCCGTGGTAACCAAGGGCGTTAGGCGCGGTATAGAGCGCGCCTCGAACCTGCTCATGCCCCTGCTCTTCGTGTTGCTGCTGGTCATTGTGGTGGCTTCGTGCTCGCTGCCGGGTGCCATGAGGGGCATCGAGTTCCTCTTCAAGCCCGATTTCAGCAAGCTCAGCGGCAGCGTATTGCTCGATGCGCTCGGCCAGTCGTTCTTCTCGCTCTCGCTGGGCACGGCCTGTCTGTGCACCTACGCGTCGTACTTCAGCCGCCAGACCAATCTTCTGGGCTCGGCCGTGCAGATAGCCGGGGTTGATACCCTTATCGCCATACTGGCCGGGTTGATGATTTTTCCGGCGGCGTTCTCCGTGGGCGTAAACCCCGGCAGCGGCCCCTCGCTCATCTTCATCACCCTGCCGGGCGTGTTCGGGCAGGCCTTTGCGGACATGCCGGCCGTGGGTTACGTTATCAGCGTGCTGTTCTATGCGCTGCTGTCGCTGGCTGCGCTCACCTCAACCATCTCCATGCACGAGATTGGAACGGCCTTCTTTTACGAGGAACTGCACATCAGTCGCAGCCGCGGTGCGTGGATAGAGACTGCCTGCTGCGTGGTTATCGGCATCCTGTGCTCACTCTCCTGCGGCGCAGCAGATATCAGCGTGCTGGGCAAGTCGTTCCTCGATGCCTGCGATTTCCTTACTTCCAACATCCTGCTGCCGCTCGGTGCGCTGCTCACCAGTATCTTTGTGGGCTGGCGAATACCCCGACAGATTGTGCGCGACGAGTTCACCAACTGGGGAACCTTGCGCAGCCGGCTCTTCGGCGTGTGGCTGTTCACGGTGCGGTGGGTGTGCCCCGTGTGCATTGTACTGGTGTTTGCGCACCAGCTCGGGCTGCTGTAAGATGCTTTGGCCGTACAGCCGGAGCCGGTAAACGGTAGGTTTCAAAACCTCCGGCCGCCATATATAATAATGTAGGAGGTTGTACGTTTGTATGTTGAGGAGCCCGCGCGGCCGCCTTGCTGTCAATGAGAATACCATGCACCTGAAAGAGTTTTTCTTTGTACCCAAGTCGGACAGGGCAGCCGTTGTGTTGCTCCTGGCGGCTGTAGTCGTGGCTATTGTCGCGCTGCACGGCCTCGGTGGCGGCGACGAAGCTACCATGCTGGCTGCTGCCGATAGCTTGCCGAGCCCCAAACGCAGCGCCGGCAGCCCCCCGACACAGGCTTATGGCGAATACTACCGGGTGGAGGGCCGCCCTGCAGAGCGCTTCTTCTTCGACCCCAACACAGCCGACAGCACCCAGCTGCTGCGCCTCGGCCTGCGCCCTTGGCAGGTACGCAACATCTACAAGTACCGGGCTGCGGGCGGAGTGTACCGCCGTGCGGCCGATTTTGCGCGTCTCTACGGCCTTACGGTAAAGCAGTTTCGCGAACTGGAGCCCTACATCCGCATTTCGGCCGACTACCTGCCGGCCTCTCGTTTGGTCTCCCGCAACTCTGCGGAGGCACCCGTCTACAGCCGCGACACGCTGCTCTACCCGCAGAAGATGCAGCCCGGAGAGACGGTGGAGCTGAACGCTGCCGACACCACACGGCTGAAGAAAGTGCCCGGCATAGGCAGCTGGTACGCCCGCCAGATAGTGTACTACCGCGAACGGTTGGGCGGATACGCCAACCGGGAACAGCTGTTGGAAATCGAGGGATTTCCCAATGAGGCGCTCGCCTACTTCCGGCTGGAGCCCGGTTCGGTGCGTAGACTCAACCTGAACAAGCTCACCATGAGCCAGTTGCGCCGCCATCCGTACATCAGCTTCTATCAGGCAAAGGCCATCTGCGATTACCGGCGCCTCAAGGGGCCGCTCCGCAGCCTGGACGATTTGCGGCTGCTGCGCGACTTCCCGCCTGCTGCCATCGCCCGTTTGCAGCCTTACGTGGAGTTTTAATCGCTCGTTCAGGAACTTTTGACAAGTGTCACACCATCATTCGACACTTGTCACACAATCGTGCGACACTTGTCGAAAGTTCCCGGAGTTGGTGTTTTAGCTGCCCAAATCATTCATTCAGTCCCGCTGTTTGGCGCTTTTTGCGTTGTCGTTTGCCCCCGGCTGTTGGGCTGCAGCTGTTCCTATCCTTGGAAAGGGGAGGTTAGTGGGGGATGACGGGAGTCCACCCCAGCCCTCCCGAAGGAGGGAGCACTGCCGTAACCAGAGGCTGAATAGGAGCAAAGACGCCATACAATGAAGTGCAGCAGCGGTTCCTCTCCTTGGAAAGGGGAGGTTAGGGGGGATAACGGTGTGGGCAGATGCGGTGCGACTGCATGTAGTACAAAGGGCGGAAAGTGAGGAACAGCGGTTGGAAATGATAAAAAACATCCGCCCCAGAGCAATGTGTGGGGCGGATGTTTGTGAGTTCACAGCTGCCTGAAAGAGCCGGCAGAAGAAGCACTTAGAACTGATTTTCTACGATGTCTGTCAGTACCTGCTTGATGTCAAGGCCGGCGGCACGCACCTGCTGGGGGATGAAGCTGGTGGCGGTCATGCCCGGCGTGGTGTTGATTTCGAGCATGTTAATCCGGTCGGTGCCGTCCTTATCCTTGGAGATGATGTAGTCTATGCGGATGATACCGTTGCAGTGGAGGATGTCGTAAATCCTGCTGGTCTCCTCGGCCACCCTCTGCGCCGTTTCGGGAGCTATGCGGGCAGGCGTAATCTCCTGCACCTGGCCGTTGTATTTTGCGTCGTAATCGAAGAATTCATTGCTGGTTACAACCTCCGTAGCGGGGAATACGACGCTCTTGCTGCGCGTCTTGTAGCACCCTATGGATATCTCGGTGCCCTGCATGAAGCTCTCAACCATCACCTCGTCGCTCTCCATAAAGGCCACGCGAAGGGCCGGTGCAAGCTGGTCGGCGTTCTTAACTTTGGACACGCCGAAGCTGGATCCGTCGGCTGCCGGCTTCACGAAGCAGGGCATGCCGATGCGTTTCTCAATCTCGTTCTCGTCGTACGCCTGCCCGCGACGCAGCAAGATGCTGTCTGCCACGTTGATACCGAAGCCGCGCAAGTAGTTGTTCAGCACGTACTTGTCGAACGTCATGGCCTCCACCAGCACGCCACTGGTAGAGTAGGGAACGTGCAGCAGGTCGAAGTAACCTTGCATCATGCCGTTCTCACCCGGCGTTCCGTGTATGGTGATGTAGGCGTAATCGAAGACTACAGCTTTGCCGTTCTCCATAAAGGAGAAGTCGTTTTTGTCTATCTTGGCCGTCTTTCCGTCTGCCATGTTTACGTGCCAGTTCACGCCGCGGATATCGACGATGTAGACGTTGTAGCGCTCCTTGTCGAAGAAGGAGTACAAGCCTTCGGCCGAACGCATGGAAACGTCGTGCTCGGACGAGTCGCCACCGCATACGATAGCGATGTTTCTCTTTAAATCTTTCATGTTTTCTTGCTTTTTCTATTCATCAAATGTGTTGTTTGTAGTGCCGCTGATGTAGCCTCGCCACTTGGCGATGAGCTGCTCCATGTCGGCCGGAAGCGGCGAGCTGAAGTCCATCTGCCGGCCCGTGCGGGGGTGAACGAAGCCCAGCGTGCGGGCGTGCAGGGCCTGCCTGCTGCAGAGTTTGAAACAGTTCTGGATAAAGGCCTTGTACGTGGTGCTGCGGTTTCCGCGCAGTATCTCGGTGCCTCCGTAGCGTTCGTCGCCGAAGAGAGGATGGCCGATGCGCTTCATGTGGGCGCGTATCTGGTGCGTGCGGCCCGTCTCGAGGATGCACTCCACGAGCGTGACGTAGCCGAAGCGCTCGATGACACGGTAGTGGGTAACGGCCGGCTTGCCTGCACTGCTGCCGGGTTCGAACACCGTCATGCGCAGCCGGTCTTTGGGGTCGCGGGCTATGTTGCCCTCTATGCGGCCCTCGTCTTCGATAAAGTTGCCCCAAACCAGGGCGTTGTAGCTGCGGTGGGTGGTTTTGTTGAAGAACTGGGCGCCGAGCTTCGTCTTGGCTTCCGGCGTCTTGGCAACCACCAGCAGGCCGCTGGTGTCCTTGTCTATGCGGTGCACCAGGCCCACTTCGGGGTCGTTGGGGTCGAACGAGGGCAGGTCTTTCAGGTGCCAGGCCACGGCATTGATGAGCGTGCCATGGAAGTTTCCGGCTCCCGGATGGACAACGAGGCCGGCCGGTTTGTTCACCACCATGAGGTCTGCATCTTCGTAAATGACTTCGAGCGGGATGTCTTCAGCCTGTATGGTGCTGTCGTGCTTGGGGCGGTCCAGCATTAGGCTGATGGCGTCCAGCGGGCGTACCTTGTAGTTGCTCTTCACGGGCTTGCCGTTCACATGGATGAAACCGGCGTCGGCAGCCGTCTGTATGCGGTTGCGACTGGAGTGCTGCATGCGCTCGGCCAGATACTTGTCGATGCGCAGCGGCTGCTGACCGCCGTCCACAACTACCTTCCAGTGCTCGTAGAGCAGTTGCTCCTCCTCGTCTATTTCGTCTATGTCGGCAATGATGTCTGTCATTTTTCCGTTTTCTTTTCCTTAGCGTTCTTGAGCTGGTGGGCCGTGGAGAGCGTCGTTACCGATGTTTGCCTGGCCGATGAGGTTTGCGGAACGGGCTCCTTGGCGGGAGGCGTCTGCGGCTGTGCCGGATGCCTTGCAGGTGCCTGGGGCTGCTCCACGGGCGTCTGCGGCTGTGCGGGAGCCTCCTTCACTTCTTCGAATTGGTCCTCCTGTCCGCTCTCGTCTACCTCCTCGAATTCGGGATATACCGGGTCGATGTAGTCCACCGAGTCGTCTTCGGCACGCAGTCCGTTGCCCACCTCGATGATGAGCTTGTCCTCAATCGAAATCCTGTCGCCCGCCACCACGTGCCTTCCGCGCACGATGATGCCGTAAACCCAGTCCTTCTCTCCGGCCACATACTGTGGCTGTCCGAGCTTGAAGCCTATCGCGGTGAGCTTGGCCATGGCCTCGCGGAGCGAACTGTTGTCTATCACATCGGGCAGAGTGATGGTCGGAGTGTGCAGGGCGTTGATGGTGATATAGATGATGTGGCCCGACTTTACGCGCTCTCCGGGCGCCGGCTCCTGCTCCAGAACGCAGTCGGCGGGCAGGTTCTTCACGTATCCTGTATCGCTCACGACGTAGCGAAGGCCTGATGCAGAGAGGATATCCTCCATCTGACTGAACGATTTATGCCTGATGTTGGGCACTGGTATTGACTCCCCATGGTGCGTATAGAAGTCAAGACCGAACTTGACGCCTACACTCAGCAGTATCACCACAATGACCATGGCAAGCAAATTGCCCCAAAGATACTTGCTTACAAACTTGCCTGCAAATTCCGATGACTTCATCCTTACCGGTTGGAATTATATATTTAGGTGCAAATATAGCCATTTAAAATGAAACGGCAGACAAAAGTAAGGAAAAAGTACATTTGGAACAGCAAAGGCGGGGGCTGCGGGTGCGGGCGCAGACTTTAAGTTGATGGGGCTGTGAGGCTATGGTCTGGTGGGTAAGAAGGCGATGAGGGCGACCCCTCCAGGGTCGTTTTCCTCTTCTGACAACGCACCGCATGCCTGCTCCCTCACTCCGTTCACTCGCCGGCATGCGGTTACCTGATGGGGCGCCCCTACCGGGGCACGGAGCAGGATAGATGCACCATGGCTTCCGTTCGATATGTATGCCCATCACCGCGACAAGGTATATGCCCTCCGAGTGATAGAGATTGACGCGGCGCAGGCCCTGATTAGGGCCGGAGGCAGCAGCAGACCGCAAAGCGGTCGCCCATTCAAGTAACCGCATGCCAGCGAGAGAGCGAAGCGAACGAGCAGGCTTGCGGTAGGCAGACTGTTGGGGCAGCGACCCTGGAGGGGTCGCCCTATGCAGCAGCCGTCAGTCTTTCCTACCCCTACAGGCACCACCCACTACTCCAGCAGTACATCCACGCCACGCTCACCGGACAGCTCGCCCCCGCAGGGGCGCCCCATCATGTAACCGCATGCCAGCGAGAGAGCGAAGCGAACGAGCCGGCTTGCGGTAGGCAGACTGTTGGGGCAGCGACCCTGGAGGGGTCGCCCTATGTAGCAGGTAGCTATTCCACCCAGTCCTGTTGCCAATATTTTTCGTTCCGGTCTATGCCGTTCAGCTCCATGAGCTGCTTCACCTCGTCCTGTAAACTTAGCTTGGCATGGTGCTCCTTCTGGCTGGCAATGTATCTGATAACGGCATCCTTCTCGGCCATGCAGTACGTGAGGGCGCAGTAGGATTTAGCCCAGCCCTCGAACAAAGGGAAGAGCGCGGGTTCCGACTTCATGTAGTTGTGCGCCGCCACCTTAACAATCTTCACGAAGTCGGCCACCGTCAGCGTAGGCGGCAGGCCCACGAAGAGGTGCAGATGATTAGGCATGCCGCCGATGCGGAACAGCTTTACCCGATGATGTTGGCAGATGCCGAAGATGTAGTTGTACAGACTGCGCTCGCCGGCTTCGGCAATTACGGGGCGCGAAGCATGCGTACGGAAAACGATGTGATACAGAAGTTTGGTGTAGCTCATGGTGCGAAGATAGCTAAAAGTCGGGGTATAGGCAAGCAGTTCCCGTAGATTTTTACGGCAGCTATGGCAAAAAGACCGTAGGAAACTACACGCTCCGTTCCCCCTCCCGGCATCAGCAGCACGGCTGCGCCCTTTGGCATGGCGCGTCGAGAACCGGCAACGGCGTGCGTATAAGGCAGCGTGACCTGTACTGAATAAGTTGACAGTTTACATCAAACAAAAAAAGTAAAAAGTCATGAAACAGTACAATGAAATCGAAAAACTGGAGTTATTACGTCGGTACCTCACGAGTGGCCTGTCGATACGCGCCTTTTCC